>JAQUXM010000091.1 GCA_028692415.1 Syntrophomonadaceae bacterium
GATACCGTGGTTCCAATAAAATGACAAGCAGTTTCACCGCTAAAACTGCTGCAGGGAATCCGGTCATAGGGCTTGCCTGCGGCAAATGCGCTCATCCTTTCAAGCGGCGTCATTTCATCTTTGGGGATATCATTCATAAACCAACCTCCCGAATCAAATCTTATGTTTTTATGGCTTTTTTCTATTAAAAATTATAAAATTATATAATATATATTATAAATGTATTTTTATTGATAACAACAATATTCAATATTTATTATATTTATATGGAATATTTAAGTATGTTCAATAGTTGTAAATCACAGGCTAGATAAGAATAACTTTAGAACCGTTCCCCTACTTCGACAAATTTACAAAATTATAATTTAATTATAGAAGGAAATTATAAATTTATGTAGTATTATTATATTATATATAATATAAAATTATAGTTATAAATATAGATAGAATTGCCCGGGAGGAAAATATGAATCTAATTGAACTTCGTTCGGTCAGCAAAAAATACGGTAATACGGAAGCAGTTAAAAATTTTGATTTGACGATAAAAGAACGCGAGTTTATTGTGCTGGTAGGACCTTCCGGCTGTGGTAAATCAACGACGCTGCGAATAATAGCCGGTCTGGAAGAACTATCGGAAGGAACTGTGCTGATTGGGAATCAGATTGTCAACGATCTTGCTCCTAAAGATCGGGATATTGCCATGGTATTCCAGAACTATGCTCTTTACCCGCACATGAGTGTTTATAATAATATGGCCTTCGGACTGCGAATGCACAAGGTCAGTAAAGATGAGATTGATCTTAGGGTTCGGGAATGCGCCGAAATTTTGGAGCTTACTGATTTATTAAACCGAAAGCCACGGCAGCTTTCGGGCGGACAGAAACAGAGGGTAGCCTTGGGCCGGGCCATTGTGAGGAAAACCAAATTTTTTTTATTGGATGAACCTCTTTCGAATCTTGATGCTAAATTAAGGGTGCAGATGCGGGCGGAAATCATCAAATTGCATAGAAAGCTCAAAGCCACCATGATTTATGTGACACATGATCAAATAGAAGCCATGACCATGGGTGACCGGATAGTTGTTATGAAAGAGGGCGAAATACAGCAACTGGGGACTCCTGATGAAATATATAATTACCCCCTGAACTTATTTGTTGCAGGTTTTATCGGTATGCCCCCCATGAACTTTTTGGACTGGGATCCCGGAGTGATCTTAGGAGTTAGGCCGGAGCATATCAGACTTTCAGAAAAGAAAGGGGGTGCTGGCTTGACTGATGCTGCCAGGTCCAGCAATAAAGAATACTCAATTTCCGGAAATGTAGAAGTAATTGAGTATACGGGGGCAGAAAAACAGGTATTCTTACAAACATCTTTTGGTCAACTGGTGGTTAGAACTGAACCTGGTCAATCTATTATGGAAGGACACGGCTATACTTTGAGCTTTAATGCTCAAAACATTCATCTTTTTGATCAATCATCCGGAATGCGGCTGCAGCACGGTTTTAGCAAAAAGATTTCCGTAATTAATGAATAGAAAGAGAGAGGTGTACCGATTGAAAAAAAAGATTAAATTGGGATTTATAGTATTGCTGATATTCAGCCTTTTTGCCATGCCCCTGACAGGATGCTCAAGTAAAGATCAAACCAAGGATAGTTCAACTGATAACAATGAAACAGTTGACGTAGCCAAAGGAATCCTGCCCCAAAAATATAAAGGAACAACAATTAATGTCATAACAACCCCCCAGATAGATGCGCTTATTCCCGAATTTGAAGAAGCTACGGGCATTAAAGTTAATAGCATTACTGCCGATTATTCAGGAACCCACGACAAATTAGCACTTGATTTCAGCACCAAAAAGGGTGATATAGACGGTTTCAAGTATGCCTACCAGTGGTATGGCGAGTTGATTGGCTCGCAGGACGGTGTTTTGGCATTGGACGAACTGGCCAAGAAACCTGGATTCCCGGAACTGGCCCTGGACGATTATGTTCCGGCGGCACTTGACACATACGGCAAGTATAACGGCAAGTTAATCGGACTGCCTATCATAGGTGATGTTGAACTCCTGGTTTACAACAAGAAAATGTTTGCCCAAGCCGGTATAAAAGAACCTCCGAAAACATGGGGGGAGCTCGTTGAAATCGGCAAAAAGCTCACGATTGACACTGATGGCGACGGAGTTATAGACCAGTACGGGTTCGGCCTGATGGGTGGCCGGGGACCACAGGCGGCAGGCACCTTTACCAACCTCTTTTATTCTCATGGTGGAACGGTAGGATATTTTGATCAGGCTATGAAGGCCCAGTTTAACACCCCGGCCGGGACAAAAGCATTGAGTTTGATGGCCAAAGACCTTAAGGCTATTGCGCCTCCTGACAGCAATACCTGGGATCATGCCGAGATGGTCAATGCTTTCAGCCAGGGCAGAGTCGCAATGGGACTTATCTGGCCGGGTGGAGCCAATGAATCTGTTAATCCCAGCAAATCCAAAGTAGCAAGTGATGTCGGTTTTGCACTTTCTCCCAACAACAGTTCTTTGTTGGGTGGTTGGGCCATGGGGATTAATAAATATTCAAAAAACCCGGAAGCCACCTACCTCTTTTTTTCCTGGCTGACCCACCCGCTTACCCAGGTTAAATACGCTCAAGCAGGCGGAACTCCGGCCAGAGAATCAACCTTGAACAATGAAGAACTGGTTAAAATTTATCCCTGGTTTCCTGCTATAGCTGAAAACCTGGCTGTTTCCAAACCTTTTTCCAAACTTCCCGAATCAGAGGAGATAATCCGCTATATGACCGAGGCTGCCAATGACGCCGTTTCAGGGCAGAAAACCCCTGAAACCGCAGCCCAGGAACTAAACGACCGCACCGATAAGTTGATGAAAGACCACGGTTACTACAAATAGTATTCGATCATAAATAGCAGGATATTTACTGCAAATTCAAGAGATGGGACTATATCTTCGTCCCATCTTTGCTTCTAAATTTTGAACTTATCAAGAATTCAAGGCGGTTATATCATGGAAAAAGGCATTAAAAAATGGGAGCGTTTCATTTACCTGCTGCCGGCCATCACCATTATGACAATTGTGGTGTTATATCCGTTGTTGAACGCGCTGTATGTCAGTTTTCATCAATGGGACCTGGCTACCGGCGGCAAGATGTTTTTCATTGGTTGGCAGAACTACCGGGATACAATAAAGGATGTTTATTTCTGGTCGGGAATTGGCCGTGCCTTGCTTTTCGTTCTGATGGTTGTGCCGGTTGAGCTTGTATTGGGTACGGTTATAGCCATCTTATTGAACATTGATATAAAAGGGCAGCGGTTTTTCAGGTTGATATTTATTGTTCCTATGATGATTACCCCTATTGTTGTAGCCCTTTTGTGGAGAATCATTTATGACGCCCAGTTTGGGATATTGAACTGGTTATTGTCGCTGTTTGATATACCCGCTCAAGTTTGGCTGGGCAATCCCCAACTGGCCATGTTTTCAGTAGCAATGTTGGATATCTGGCAAAATACACCTTTTATCATTTTATTGGTGTTGGCCGGGCTGCAAGCCATTCCCCACGAAGTTTACCAGGCAGCTATGGTCGACGGGGCAGGAAGATGGCAGAGCTTTCGTTTCATCACCCTGCCATATTTGAAAAACACCCTGCTGCTGGGAGCTATATTTAGAGTTGTGGACTCATTTAGGATATTCGATACAATATTTGGCTTGACCAGAGGGGGGCCGGGACGAGCCACTGAAGTCATCAGCATTTACACCTATAAAACCGGTTTTAGCCTGTTTAAGTTAGGACTATCAGCTTGCCAGAGTTTTTTGCTCCTGTTGATAACCCTTGTCGTTACCATTCCTCTGGTTGTCAGCATACTGAGATCCCTGAATGCCAGAAAGGCGGTGTCATAAATGAAAAGACTTGCCGCCAATCTGTTATTGATAATTCTCAGCGCAGTTTATGTTTTCCCGATTGTCTGGCTCATTATGATTTCGTTCAAATACCAGGTTGATATTTTTTCCATACCACCCAAATGGATTTTTGCTCCGACCCTGGAACACTATCGAAATGTATTTTTGAATAGCTCCGTAATAGACTTTCTTGCCAATAGTTTAATAATTGCCGTTGGCACTACCGGGTTGGGGTTGCTTGTAAGCCTACTGGCCGCTTATGGCTGTACCCATTACGCCTCAAAAATTTCCAACCGCTTCATATATAGCCTGTTTTTATTGAGGATGCTGCCTGGTGTGGCAGTGGTTGTGCCTATCTATTTGGTTGCCAGTAAAACAGCTATGCTTGATAATTACCTGACGCTCATTCTGGTGCATGTATGTATCGTGCTGCCTATCGCAGTGCTTATGCTGCAGAATTTTATTTTGGACATCCCCAAAGAATTGGAAGAAGCGGCCATGATAGACGGTTGTTCACGTTTTGGAGCATTCAAACGGGTGGTATTACCGTTAATGGGTCCCGGTTTAATTGCAACTTCCGTTTTATCCTTGATTATGTCGTGGAATGAATTTTTGTTTTCCATGACCCTGTCCGGCTATAGTACTCAGACATTACCGGTTGGAGTAACTGCTTTTATGGCTGATAAGACCATCAACTGGGGTGAAATTGCGGCAATGGGAGTGGTGATGATAATACCGGTTGCCATTTTTACGTTAACAGTGCAGAAATACTTGGTTAAGGGTTTAACCATGGGAGCGGTTAAAGAATAGAGTTGCTGGGGTAGTATTATCCTGCCAAAATTCAGGTAATGGGGAATTTTGCGGGTTTGTAAAAGCAAATTTGGGCTAGAGATAAAGGGCTTTAGCGGATCGTTAGTGAAAAGCCGCGTGAACTGTATGCCTGGGCAGCTAAAAATCATGGGTGCATCAAGTACCATTATGTTTTCAGATCATCTGGATATAACGAACTAACTTCTTGAGAACGATAGATTGATCAATTGTAAACAAACGATGAACCCGAGCAACTGTTGGTTTCGGTAATCCGGCATTATCAATAGACTCAATGAACCGAAACCGATTGATGACCAAATGACTAAAAATGAATACCGGAATTGATTATTGAATTTTATGATCGAGTTTAATTCCAATCTTTACAATTACAAATTTTGAGTTTTTTAGGGGAAACCAACTAAGATTTAAGTGAGAATTCCTTTACCACAAATCCGGTTGCAACGGGTATATCCCATAGCTTCTTACCGTATCCATAAGTGCTTGAACATTTTCGATGGGTGAATTGATAGGAATTTGACAACCAGTGCCCAGAATAAATCCCTTGGGATTATTATGGGCTTTCTTGATACAGATTTTGCTCGCAGTCACTACATTTTCATAACTGCCATATCTCATGATGTCTACAGGGGGAACATTGCCGACTATAGCAACTTTATCTCCGATAGCTTCTTTAACCTCGGCCAAATCTTCAACATTGTCAATGCTTATTGAGACTATTCCGGTTTCAACCAATCCACCCCATATGGCTTTACTTTTGCCGCATACATGAAACGAGGTAGTCCGACCTGATTTTTCTCGCATGTGATCTACGCATTGCTTAATATAAGGCAGGGAAAAATCCCTGAAGATTTTAGCACTGATTAGACTTGACGAAGAAACCGGATCGGCAATGCGAAAACCTACTCCCATAGCCGCAACAATATCTATAATTCGAAAATTGGACTCATTGATAATGCTTAGAAGTTCATGAACTTGCTTGGGATTTTTAATCAAGGCTTTTAAAAAATTCTCCATTCCCACTAGATCGGCAGCCGTTGTAAAAGGACCGGGAATACTGTAGCCTACGTTTACCTCGCTGTTTAGAGTATCGTTTACAATCTCCAGAGCCTGCAGAGTTCGGGGAATTGACCCGTCTTTCAAAGGATTGAGGGGAGCAAGCCGGTTTATATCCTTGAGGTCTTTAATAGCCGGTTCGGCTACATAGGAAATATCATTGGGCGGATAAACAACTTCGGCTCCCATGGCTTCGGCAATTTCCCGGGAAAGCCCGATACCTACGCTATCATGCCGAAATTTCTTAAAAAGAGCGATCTCCAAACCGGCTATCAGTTTGGCATTATGATAGTATTGATAAGTGCTGCTGCCAATGAAGGAAGCCAGAGTAGCTCCCATGCTCGGTGTACACGGAATCCGGTCAATAGGTTCACCATTGGCGAAAGCCTTCATTCTTTCTTTGGGAGTCATTAAATCTTGTTTAATCTTCATGCCTGATCCTATCTCCATTCAAGAATCTTGTTTAAAAAGTTTTTTAACTCCGGAGTTTGGGGGGAACAAAATATATTGGCGCTCTGGCCATGTTCCAAAACCTGCCCATCGGCGATAAAAACTATATAATCGCATGATTGACGCGCAAAACCCATCTCATGAGTTACTAAAATCAGGTCTTTTTGCTGCTCCTCAAGTTTGTTAATCATTGCCAGTACTTCACTGGTTAACTCTGGGTCCAAGGCCGAGGTTGGTTCATCAAGCAATAGAAATTTCGAATCGATGGCCAGGGCTCTGGCTATGGCCACCCTTTGCATTTGCCCGCCGGAAAGTTGATGTGGTTTTTTATCCTCATGTTCATCAAGTTGAAATCCTCTAAGCAGCTCTTTTGCTCTTTGCACGGCATTTTTTTCATTGTAGTTGTGCGCATGAACCATCGGCAAAACAATGTTTTCCAGAGCGGTAAGATGAGGAAAGAGATTATAGGACTGAAAAACCACCCCCAGCGTTTTTCTATATTCATTCAAATCCTTCTCATTTGATGCCAGCTTTATTCCGTTAATTAACACTTCGCCCTGGCTTGGTTTTTGCAGACCGGCTAGAATTCTGAGCAGGGTTGATTTACCGCCTCCGGAAGGACCTATTATGGCCAGCGAGTGGAAATCCGCTAATTCCAGATTAATGTTTTTTAAAACCGGCTTGTCATTAAAGGATTTGTTTAAATTCTTCAGGTTAAGTTTCATAATTAAACTTCGTTTCCAATCTTCTGGATATGGATAATACAGGAACAGTAAGCAGCATGTATAGAATAGTCAGTACGATATAGTTTTCAAAAACGGCGAAGTTTATGGCATCGACCTCCTGCACATTCCGGGTAAGCTCAGAAACTGCAATTATTGACAAAAGAGAGGAATCCTTGATTAGAGAAGCCAACTGACCGGCCAGAGGGGGGAGAATTCTCCTTATTACCTGAGGAATAATTATCAAACGGTAGCGTTGGAAAAAAGTAAAACCCAGTGATCGGGCAGTTTCAATCTGAATATTGTCTATGCTGTCAATCCCGGCCCGGATAATTTCACAAATATACGCTCCCGAAAAGATGGATAGAATAATTACTCCCATTACATAACGGTTTTCGAATTTAAGGGCGGTGCCAATTATATAAAAAAACACATATATTTGCACCAGCAAGGGGGTGCTTCTGATAATTTCCACATAAATTTTGCTGAAATAATATAAAGGCAAAAACCTGGATTTACTGGCAAAGGCAAGTATGATTCCAATAGCCAGACTTAAGATTAGGGAGAAGAAGGCGATAACTATGGTTAGCAAAAATCCAGAAATGAATTTACTCCGATATTGCCAAATAGTTTCCATCCGGAGGTTGTATTCAATGCTTATGAAGCTAAAGACTAGAAAAGCTGCAAATAATATGGAAATTAGGGTTATGTTAATTAGCTTTTGCCAGGTGTTTATCTGTATCTGCTCTTCTCCTTTGACCAAAAGCTTGATTATTCTCTGCATAATAAAGCTCCTTTGGTTAATTCAAAACAACAGCACAGAAGCAAAGCTTCTGTGCTGTTGTGGACTTTTTAGTCAAAGAAAAATGGTATGCCTAATTCCGCAAAAGTTTTCTTCTTTTCGCTCAAATATTTGTCGGCCAGTTTATCAAAACCGCCTTGCTGTTTATAATCATCGATAAAAGCATTTACCTGGGCAGTCAATTCTTTATCCTCTTTTCTAATTCCAACACCCCAATTCAGTTTGTCGTCAATCGGACTCAGATTTACCCTGGTGGTATCAGGGTTTTGCTTCCAGGTATCATAAACGGTTATCTGATCATATATCATAGCATCAGCCTTGCCTTGAATAACCTCCAGCATACAGGTGTTCACATCATCAAACAGCAAGACCTCGGCATTCTGAAGATGTTCCTGTGCATAATTATAAGCTATGGTTCCCTTGTGAACGGCAATCTTACGTCCTTTGACATTCAAATCATTAACATCCTGTACCGGCGAATTCTTGTTTATTAGCAACGCCATCCAGCCTTTGGCATAGGGCTTGGAAAAATCAATAGTCTTTTGTCTTTCAGCGGTAATAGTCATGGAAGATATAATCATGTCTATTTTTTTGGTTTGCAGAGCTGGGATTAAACCACTACGGGCAATATTTTCAATTCTAATATCTCTTCCCAAAGACTTACCCAGGTCATAGGCCATGTCAACCCCTACACCGGTGGGCTTGCCGTTTGCATCAGTAGTCTCAAAAGGTGGGAAGTCCAGCGACATGCCTACTACCAGTTCTTTGCTTTTTTCAACCTTCTCCGAAGACTGCTGGGCTTCTTTGTCCGAGTCTTGTTTTACCGGTTCAGTGTTTTTAGTACAACCAAAAAGTAAGCTTGTACATAACAGTAAGGCCAGCACGAGTAAAAATGATTTCTTCCGCAAATTAATACCTCCTAAATTATTAGTAATTTATATTTTGCATGATAGACTAGGATGATTAGCTGACATTATAAATTACATAATTTGTAATTATATTAGGCAATGGATATATATTACATAGTAACAAAGAATAATAGCCTTTGGCTTATACTTCTATCGCAAAATATGAATCGATAAGAGTATATATTATATTATCAGAAAATTCAATAAGTATAAAATTTATTCATATTGATTTGAATACACAAGAAGTTGCTTGGAACTTTATTGGAGAACGAAGGTTCTGCTATTTGTCTTCTGATTATGTTAGTTTTGCATCACTTCAAACCCAAGCTCGGTGCATTTAAGGGGAAATAACGCTTATGATTGGTTGAGGTAAAGAACCAACAAAAGCAGGTTAATTTACTATAGGGACAAGGCCATTACTATTAATGCCGCCAGTCCAAATATTAACACTGCAACAAACCTTACCAAGAACCCCAGTTTTTGTAACATCATAATCACTCCCCTTCAATATACCTCTGGATAGAAGAAATATGCCTTGCCAAAAGCCAAGCCAAAGGATGGCGACCTGTTCTGATTCTCATGTAATAAACAGCCTAAGTAAGAGCAGGGTAACGTTTTTAGGTGATTGTAAGCAGCATGGTTTTTATCTATCCAAGCTCTCCATCGTTGTCTTACCCTCTCAATAGCTAAAAGCTAATGAAGCTGCGCAGGCTATCTTCAAGGGATGTTGGACTACCTAGCAGCAATGGCCGAATGAGTGCCCGGGAAAGGCATACCTGCGGCTCCAGGGCGACAAGGGTAAGTCGATGCGAAAAGAAGGAATTTTACGCAGACCCCAACCCCCTTATTATTTAGGGGGTTGGGGTCTGCGATTTATTATGACTTTCACCACAGATGGCAATGATTTCAGAAATAAGATGTTAAGAGATAAAATTAACGTTTCGGTTGTGCTGGACAATTATATCTGCTGATTACCATTGAATAAGGATTTAAAAATTCAGGCAATAAGAAAAAGAATTAGTGTCTATGAGATCCTATATTAACAACTATCAACAAAAAGTGTATAATTACACTATGGGGTTGGTGGATAATGAATCGTGAAGCATTTATAAAAAAAGCAGATGAAAAGCTTAAAATGATCAGAATTGAAAACGGTTTTACCCAGGATAAAATGGCTAAAATTTTGGGGATATCCAAAAAAACACTAATACAGATTGAAAAGGGCAGAGCTTCCTTAGGATGGGCAGGTGCCGTTATCTTATGCACCATTTTCAGAGACAGTGAAGTGCTTGCAATGGCTTATGGCGGTCAGCCATTGGATATTATCCTTCTTTTGGCTTTTAATGATCATAAAAATCATTACGAAAAAACAATGGGTGGTAAA
>JAQUXM010000092.1:0-6648 GCA_028692415.1 Syntrophomonadaceae bacterium
TTGCAGGAATTTTATCGTATTTTGCGAAATATATGTTTAGTTCAGGTTGTTGGAAGAATATAGAGGGGAAGGGAATCTTGTGAAAACCATCGGCAGACTATACATATTCAAGAAACTCCCAAGGTTATTGTTTCTATTTATAACCATATTTTTGATAACCCAGGCATTGCCCGCTTTTGCAGCTGCCAGTGTAAAGGGTGGTTTTAAAGTAGACCGCGTGGGTACGATTGATGGCAGTCAAATAATCAACCCTGATTCGATCATAGTCGCAACTTTTACTGACAGCCTGCAACAGCGGAGTTTAACGGTCGACACCTTTTACTGTATCGATGAGACCGCTCAGCAGCAAGTCAAAGGAATCAATTCATATTATGAGGGCCCGCCAACGGTATTTTACAAGCCCCTGAACAAATTTATTAAAGGACACCAGTACAAAATTATTATCAAATCTGGGCTTCAAAACGAAAGAGGTAATCACTTAAGTCAGGACTATTCTTGTCAATTTGAGGTTGGTGAGATACTAATAAAAGGCCAACAATCAAAATCGAGACTCATGTCCAGCAGTATTAGTGATGGATTATACATCGTATCCGTAACCCCGGAAAATGGGGCTCAGGAGGTAGACTCGCTTGCCGAGGTTTCCGCCCAATTTTCCCGGGAATTGGACGAAACGACGGTAGACAAGGAAAGTGTACTAATTGAGGACCTTAACGGAAGTGATATTACATATTCAGTCGACTATGATGCCAACAGCAAAAAAATTAAACTACATACATATGACGGTTTGTTAAATGGAACCACCTATAAAGTAACCTTGAGAAGTTCTATAAAAGATACCGAAGGAAATACCTTGGGCACTGATTTCATTTGGATGTTCACCGGGCAGCGGGACGTATCCGCCTCGATCTTTGACGATTACCGGAATTGCAGTCAAATGGCAGTCAAGGGAAATAGAATAGCCTGGCTGCAAAAACTTGGCGAGGATCATTACCAGATATATGCCGCTGATTTGCTTGACGGGTTTGCCCGCAATATCGTTCCGGTTAAGGAAGGGATAAACAGCGATAGTGTGGATTTGGCTGTACATGGGGATACCGTAGTTTGGGCCGATTTTGACGGGCAGTCATGGGCGTTGCACTATAAAAATATGGCCAGTGTAGAGGAAAAGACCGTTGCCGAAGGGTTGAGCAATGAACCGCTGCCCGATGTGTTTGGACGATACATTGTTTATGTGGATTCAACCGGGAATCAGGATATCAAAGGATATGACATGGAGAGTGCTGCCTGTTTCCCGGTATGCACCAATGAGCAGGAGCAGACCAGTCCCAGGATATACGGGCATAGGGTGGTTTGGGTAGATAAACGGGATGGCAATGCGGACATATATTTATTGGATATGGAAACGCAAAAGGAAACGATATTGGCGACCGGTCCATCAGCCCAGCAAGACCCCGATATCTGGGAAGACACGGTTGTATGGAGTGACCAAAATCCGTTTGGCTGCGGTATTTACTACCAGCGGCTAAATCAAGATGAAAGCGCGCAGGCGCTATTTGCTGACAATGCTTTTTATCGTTCACACCCCCGGATCTATGACAATAAGATAGCCTGGAGTCACCAGTCCGGGCAGGGTATCTATGTTAAGGAAATCGGCCAGCCGGGTTACAGCGCTGTTTATGTGGGAGCCAAATGCCTGGGTATGTTTGGCCAGGGGACGCCAACTGCGTTGAATGATAACCATATATTCTTTTTAGACCAACTGCTTAATAATAATATTTTCCGAGTGGATGTCAGAAGAACCGCTGACATTAATCCCAGCGTGATTGAGGTTTACCCCAAACCGGACAGCCAGGGGTTGAAGGTCAGTGAGGTAATAGCTGTCAAGTTTTCCAAACCTGTCGATCCACAGACCGTCAATACCGATACCTTCTATATCAAGGAACAATCCGGTGCTGAGAAAATCAGTGCCGCTATCACCTACCTTCAAGAATCAGCGCAATACCTTTTGAAACCCATACAAGTATTGAAACCCAACACAGCTTACGAAGTTACGATTTCTGCGGGAGTCTGCGATCTGAGTGGACAGGGGTTAATTCCTAAAACCTGGTGTTTTCAAACCGCGCCTGAGGATGCTGTGCCGGTGAGTGTGGAGACTAACTTTGATCATTTTTATCCCTCAATTTATGGCAATAACCTAATATGGGTTGTGGGCAGCGCAGGGATCAATTCGCTCTATAAATACGATCAAGAGGCTGGTATACCGGTTAGTCTATTTGATTCCTATTACATTGGGTTTCCCCCCAGGATTTATGGGGATCGGGTTGTCGTGCCCAGTTGGGAAATGAATAGTATGTCCAATGACATTTTTGCCGGGAATTATACCGCCAAGGAATTTAAGCCGGTGTGTGAAGAACTGGGAGAGCAGATTATGCCCAATATTTATGGCAATCGTCTCCTTTGGATTAATCAAGATACCGGAGAATTATGGATGAAAGATAGCAGCAGCAATATTCAGGACTTAATTGCTTCGGATGTCAGGCCCAATAGTACTCCAGCTATCTGGAAGGATGTTGTGGGGTGGTCGGGTAAGGTAAACGAGGTCTATCAGATTCATATAAAGAATTTGGCAAATAATAGCAGCATAGTTGATAGTACCGGCTTAAACCAGGTATCGCCACAGGTCTGGAAGGACAAGGTGGTATGGATAGAAGACAACAATCTATGGGTGGGCACCATTTCACCGCAAGGGATTACCCAGAAAAAAACGATCTTGAATGAAGCCAATCCCAATATATATAACCCATATATATATGGAAACAATATCGTCTGGCAGGAAAAAAGAAATGACCAGGATTATGACATATTTCTGTACAATTTAGCCACCGGGGAAGAGAAAACCTTGATTGGCTGGGATGGGGATCAGTATATTGCGGGTATTTTTGGAGACGTGGTGCTCTGGAGCAATGGATGGAGCATGGCCTATACCAGTCAGATTGACAGCAGTACACCAGATACTGAAGCACCCATGGCAGCAGGCAATATAAAAGCAGAAATCAGTGGAGAAGGCACGACCATCATTAGCTGGGACCGGTCGACTGACAATCTGGAAACAACCGCTTATAATCTGGAACGAAGTTATGATCAAATTAATTGGGCAAGCCTTGGTAAGACATATGAGTACAGCTTTGCTGAGAACGACCGGGTGAATTTTACTGATAGCCAGGCGGTGGATGGCCAGACCTACTATTATAGGGTTTTTGCGTGTGATGCCGCTGGAAACCGTTCCATAGCCAGTGATGTTGGTCAGGCTTCAGTCCCCCAACAAAGCCTGAAGTTAGTGCTGCAGGCAGGTGCCTGTCAAAGCCAAACCCCAGGCAGATTCCTTGATGAGCCTTTGGTAATAAAAGTCGTCGATCAATACAACCAACCCCAATCCGGGCTGGGGGTCAAACTCAGCGTTTTATCCGGGGGCGCAAGTATTGAAGAGGACCTGATAAATACCGCCGTCGATGGTACGGCGCAATATCATGTAAAGGTTGAGAATCCAGGCACCGTTGCATTGTCTGCCTCAATCCCGGGGAATGAATCCATCCGCCCCTTATTATTCAATCTTACAGGTATTGACGCTTCCTATGCATTGCAGGCCAGCGGCGGCGGACAGAACGGAATATACGGTCAGACATTAGGCCTTCCTTTTACCGTGACCCTGGCGGATTCACTTGCAAAGCCGGTTCCCAATGTTCTTGTGAAGTTCAGTGTTGTCGAAGGAAACGGGAAGTTATTATATGAAGATATGCAGGGTGATTCCTTGCAGTCCATATCTGCGGTTACCGGTGCGGATGGGACGGCAAGGGTCTATGGAATACCCGGCTTCGGTGCGAATATAATTGAAGCTTCCCTGACAGGGTTGAGCGAGAAGTTGCAAATCAGGGCTTATGGGACAGCTACTGCCACCATTGAAGGGAATGTGAGTAATTACCAGGAGTTGTATGCGGGGAAGAATTATACTGACCTGGAGGTCTGCTCCGTTGATCCCGATGGTAATCCGGGTCCGGTGTGCAAAGTTGATGATAATGGATACTTTGCCATTCCCGCCTGGGAAGGGGTATGGAAGGTAAGTCTGAGGATTGATCTTGAAGAATACGGTTCCCCCATTCCGCTCATCCTTCCGGCACCCCAGGACATATTAGTCGCATCAGGCTCCAATCCCATAAATCTTAGCCTGATCACTGCAGGCATAAAAATTACTGGGAAAGTAACCGATGAAAACGGCAATCCATTTTTGCTTGATTCAGGTAGTTCCTGGCCAATCAATGTCTGGGCCAGCAGTTTGAACCATCCGACCGGGCCGATTATATCCCTGAAAAGACAGGTTGATGCGACCGGTAATTTTGAGCTTTATTTATCCCCGGGCAGCTACTCACTGGGTTGCTGGGTTATGGGTAACATTCTGCCTCCGGAGCGAAATATCGAAGTTAGCGAAAACGGTGTGGTTGGGAATGATGTTTGGATTAAAGTTCCCCGGGGCACCAGGCAGATTGTTGGACATACCTTTGGGGCGGCGGAAAAGCTGACAAATGTTTTGGTAACCGCCTGGTCCCGGGAAAAAGGATTGGCCTTTGACTATTCGAAGAGTGATGATATCACCAGGGGCTTGTTTAATTTACATATACCCCCTGGAAGCTATGAAATAAGGGCTTTTCATCCCGAATTAGGGGAACTGGCTCTCAAACCATCCGGTTCAGGGAACCCTGTGGATGTAACTGAGGCAGACAGCTGGAATACGGATTTTATTCCTCAGTACCGAACCGGTACCCTGCAGGGAATAATAACCCTTCGAACCGAGGCTCGGGAAGCAGTGGCCGGAGCCGTGGTAAATGCGTATAATCCGGTGTCCAAAGTGAGAAAATCCGTGCGCAGCAATGCCCGGGGTGAATACCAGATGGAACTTCCCGCCAGCGATGAACCCTACCAACTGGAAGTCTGGCATAAGGATTACGGGAGGGCAGCAGCCGAGGAAACCATAGTCCGCATGAATCTGAACGTTGTTCAGGATTTCAGCCTTATAAGACCCTGCCAGTTATCAGGACATGTATATGATGGTAACCATAAAGCTCTGGCTGGCGTCATGGTAAGTGCCTTGTCCCTGGATAACAGCAGCGAGTATATAGGCAGAGAAACCGCCACCGATGGCAGCTACCAGCTTAATTTAAGACCGGGAGGCAGCTACCGCTTATCGGTTTGGGCCAAGGGGTTCAACGAACAAAGCATCGAAATCATGGCTGCCGGTCAACTGCAACAAAATTTTAACCTGGCCCAGCAAGGAATCATTAAAGGTCTGGTTAAGCCGGAAAAAGAAGCCAACGGACTTGCCAATGTCTGGGTTGAAGCCTATTCCTCAACCGGCAAGAGCTATGGAGCCTTTACCGACCAGGAGGGCAGATTTATCATCACTCTGCCTCAGGGTTCCTACCAGCTAATGGCCAGCAAAACTAGCTATGCACTGCCGGACCCGATAGCCGTGCAGGCTGGTAGTGAGTACACGATTAACATGATTAAAACCGAACGGGAAATCACCGGCATGGTTTATGACTCAAATCAACAACCAGTGGCCTATGCTGAAGTCTGGGCAGAAAACAGCATAGGGGATATAATTACTGCCAGAACGGATGTTGCCGGAGTATATAACATCAAAGTCTATCCTGATACCTGGCAGCTTAATGCCGCCTATAACGGCATAAGAGCATCAGGTCCATCTGTCAATATAAATCAAGGCAATGGTACAGTTAATCTGACTTTTATCAAGCTGGCCCAAATGGAGGACCCCGGGATGGCCAGCCTCGAAACTGATAGAGGGGGAATAATTCATGATGCTGAAAACGGGATGGAGTTGGTGCTGCCCCCAGGCATCATCGCTTCGCAGAGTGAGGTATCGATTATCACTACCAAAACCACGGCCCTGGCGCCAAGCCGGAATTATCAACCGGTGGCAGCTTATGATTTTGGACTGTTTACGAACAAAGGGGCAGCCATCAAGGATATCTTGAACCAAAACATGGAGGCCCGAATCAGATATACCCGGGCCGATCTGGAAGCAGTTGGTTTAACCGACAACAGTAGCACTGAAGATAAACTGGCAATTGCCTATTATGACGAAGCTGCAGGCAACTGGATAGAAGTTCCCTACATGCAGGATAGCGGCGATCCCGATTCTCTCGGTGGCGGAACATTTATGATAAGATCGAATCATTTCACCAAGTTCAGTGTGGTGAGTCCAAAGAAACTGGTATTGATGGGTGAGAAGTATGGAGGAGGAACCTCTTCGGGCGGCGGAGGTGCAGCTACCGGAAGCATACCGGCAATAGTCCCCGATATTAAACAGCCGGCTACTCAACATAAGCCAGTTCCAACTGCTCCGGTGGCAGTACCCTTCAGCGACCTCACCGGACACTGGGCGGAAAGGCAGATCCTGGAATTGGCCGGGCAAGGGTTGGTTCAAGGAAGCGATGGGAAGGTGAGACCCGATGAAAAAATCAACCGGGCTGAGTTTGCCGCTTTACTGGTAAGGATGCTCAAGCTGGAGTCCCAGGGCAATTCTTTGCCATATAGGGACTTGAACCGGGAAGCATGGTACTACCAGCCTCTTCT
>JAQUXM010000092.1:6748-10048 GCA_028692415.1 Syntrophomonadaceae bacterium
GGCAAGCTTCACGTGCTCGGCCAGGCCAAAGCAGCCCGCGAGAGTTTCCTGGAGCTTGATGCCAAGGATATGCTTGCCCCAAAGGACATCGGCACAATTTATCCCGATATCAAAACTGGTTCCAATAATACTGTTGAAGCATTAAGCGAAACGGTTGATTACCTGCCGGTGGCAGCAAACAGGTATGTGTCCTTGGATACGGCGACCAGGGTGTTGAACAGCCTGGCTTTACCTGAAAAAGCTCTGCAAGGCTATGGTGTTTTCTTAATGCCCTATGAGTTTAAAGGATTGGGTGGTTATTCCTTTAGCAGCGACCTGCCTCACATAGATGAAGCAGCCTTCATTTCTGCCGCCCACAGTTCAGACATGAAAGAAGCCATGAAGGCCATAGCCCATGAGACCGGTCATTTCCTGCACCACCAGTATATTGGCGAATATACCGGCCAGAATCAACTCTGGCAAGCATACCTGGATATGCGCGGTCAGCAATGGCAGAAAGGCGAATGGGAGGAATCCACCACCGAGAATTTTGCGGAAGATTTTCGGGTAACCTGCGGCGGGCTGGCTGCTGATATTCCGCATAGCGGGAACTTTGGTGAGCCCGGGCCGGAATTGAAGACGGCGTTGGCCGGGTTTTTCCAGAAGCTAAACACAAACGTCCAGCCGTTACCTGTGGTATTCAGTAATCTAAGCGTGGTATCATCCGGTGCAACTATAACACAGCTTAACGGTCTGGAGCCAACAGCCAGCATCATTCTGGACGGTAAACAATTGCAGGTCAAGGGAGTCGTTGACGTAAGAAACCCCGACTATGAAGCCGTGCTATATTTAACGGGAGAAAACTATGAAAAATGCTGGCCGCTTAAAAACGGTACCTTTGCCAGTACTATTGATCTGCCGGGACCCGGTAAATATGAACTGCTTGTCGGTACAGAAAAGAACGATACGATTGTTACCTGCCAGTTGTTCAAGATACGGGTGCTAGGGCCGTAAAACTGATAATCAGAAGGGGATATACTTTAAACGAAAGAAGTGTATTTATTTGATTAAGCAGCATTTAAAAAAGCACACCGGAACTTATTATTTTATCGGTCTGATTTTAATCATCGTTTTAGCGGCCATGGTTTATGCAGAGCCATTTGTGTATTTGGAGCGCCAAACCGTTGACTCCCGTATGAATTTTCTGGACATAGGAGCCAAAAAAAATATAGTACTTATCGGGATTACCGAAGAAGACATAAGTAAAATAGGACCCTTGCCGTGGTCTCGGGATATTCATGCCCGGGCTATAAATAAACTTACTGAACTTGAACCGGCGGTAATTGGATATGATGTAATTTTCTCTGGTGCCAAGGATAACTCCCAGGATGACAAACTGGTGGAAGCTACCAGGAATGCGAAGAATGTGGTTTACCCGGTATATGCCCAGCATATCGAAGAACAAAAGGGAATCGTGTACGGTGCAGATATTATTTTGCCCTTTGATGAATTAGCCTTATCGGCTGCCTCTCTGGGATATAACACCTTTTTGGGCGATCCGGATACAGTAGTAAGACGGATTGCCCCGGTGCTGAGCACTGATATGGGTACATTGGACAGTTTCCCCCTAGCCCTGGAAAAACAATACACCCGGACCGAGGATGAAAGCCTGCCGAATAAGCTCCAGATTAAGTATGGCCCAAATACTATTCCAGTTGATGAGCAGGGCTTAATGACCTTGATGTTCGCCAGCCCGGAAAAAAATTTCAAAATTATACCCTTTCATAAATTGTTGTCGGGAGCGTTAAACAAAGAAGATATCAAAGGAAAAATCATTATTGTCGGTGGCGCCTCACCTGGGGCCGGTAATTTTTATAATGCTCCCAAGGGAGCAAATATGAGTGAGCTGGAGTTTGAAGCCAATGCCTTGAACACCATAATGTCACAGAGGTTTTTCAGGGAAATGAGCAAAGCCTCAATTGTAATAACCATCCTAATAATGGGTATAGCAACGATCTTCTTATTTGCCTTGCTTTCTCCCCTCCAGGGGTTAATTTTGATGCTGACCATATGGTTTGTTTATGGAGGGATAGCTTACTACGCCACATATAAAAGCGATCTCTTTTTGGAAATGACCAGCCCGTTGTTAACAGTCTTTCTGACCTATGGGACATCCGTTATTTATGGTTATATAAGCGAGCGAAAAGAAAAGAGCAAGATAACCCAGACGTTTGGCAGGTATGTCGCTCCTCAGGTGGTTAATGAAATCCTTAAATATGGTGAATTTTCTGAGGTTAAGAGCAAGAAGCAGGAGGTTACGGTTCTTTTTGTTGACCTTAGTGGATTTACTCCGCTATCAGAAAGCCTGCCCCCTGAGCAATTAGTGGAAATACTGAATGAATATCTTGAATTGGTTATTAGGATCGTATACAAGTTCGAAGGTACTATTGACAAGTTTATCGGTGATGCCGTAATGGTTATCTTCAATGCCCCTATACCGGTTGAAAAACATGAACTCAAGGCAGTCGCTGCAGCATTGGAAATACAATCGGATTTGGTGAGTCTAAGTGACTTGATCGAAGCCAGGTTTGACCAAAAAATAAGTGCCAGTATCGGCATCAATACCGGAGAGGTGGTGCTGGGGAATATTGGCGCCCTTAACCGGGTGGAGTATGCCGCTATTGGCGACAATGTCAATATTGCCGCCCGCCTGCAGAGTCTGGCCAAGGGAGGGCAGATCATCATCAGTTCTTCAACCTATTCAGCGATCGAGTCAGAGGTCATTGTAACACCATTGGGCAAACAAAAAGTAAAGGGCAAACTAGACGCCCTGGAGGTCTATCAGGTTGACGAACTCAAGCTTTAATAAATAAAGCCGGAGGGAAAGTATATATTTCCCCCTCCGGCTTAAACTTTAAGGTAAGAAGACGTAGTTGCGATAGATCAATCACTGATAATTTAGTGCTAGCCTCGATTTCCCACCCCAAACATAAAGAACGCCGGCCTGTCGGGAAAGCCACAAAAAAGGTTGATCAATATAAATAAATCGAAAAAGATTTAGAGACGGCTCCGGTTGATAATAATACTGGCCAGCAAAAGCTTTGTTGATGCCACTGATATCTTTGATACATAAAGGTTTCTTCGCTTATATCAATTGCGCTCTGGTTATCCATCTTTCTGCGGATGACAGGTGATTTTTAAACTTTATAATTTTAATAGGCAAAGAAACCTTCGCCAGTTTTACGTCCCAGTTTTCCGGCGCGAACCATCTTGACCAGCAATGGACAGGGACGATATTTAGGATCGCCAAATTCTTTGTAC
>JAQUXM010000093.1 GCA_028692415.1 Syntrophomonadaceae bacterium
TCGAGTAGGCTTTAACCCAGATGCATTTCTTTTCATTCGGGAAGACTTCACACCAGCCATTATAACTCCCGCCACAGGGACCATTGCGTTGACTCTTCGGGCATTGGGACATTGGACAGAGATAGGCAAGATCGAGCAATGCACAATCACCGCAATCCTGGCAAGCGTTAAAGATTGTTTTGAGGGTATGCTCGAAGGCGTGTTTCCTTGGGTCATTAACAGCATTGTATATATTGCTCATCAAGGGAAACAGGTTTTTATCAGGTGTAAAAAACAGATGATGGATGAAACGCATCATACGATAGTTTAACTCTACTGGGTGGTCAGTCGGCAGTCCTGTTCGATTAACCGGCTTATTCGTATTAAGGCCGGTATTAGGGTCCTTTTCAAAATAATAAAAACCACCGGGTTGGGGATAATCAAATTCAGGAATCAGACCCATCCAGTTGTTGCATAGCTCTTCGCCTTTATCAATAACATATTTAATTTGCTCATATTTAATATTGTGACCGCCCAGATGAACACCATCAAAACCCATGCCCTTCATAAAGGCATACATCTTTGCTGCGCGCAGTAAGCGTGAACCAACGCCTTTATCTTCAGAAGCTCTTTCCTGATCCAATTCAGCTAATAGCTTGTCAGTAACCACACAGCCCGGCAATTGATTCGAATTCATTATCTTGGCTGCCCCAAAAGGCAGTAGGAAGACATTACCGATTACCGCTATATTGGGGTTGTAACCTTTTATGATCTGCAATACTTCATGGAACTTACGGGCATCAAAGCCCAACTGGGTTACAATAAATCCAGCACCCTGGGTAATTTTTTTCTTTAGTTTATAATACTGAACCATGAGTTCGGCTTCGGTTGCCTTAAAGGGTGAAACAACTGCCCCGGCAAAGAAATCGCTCGGTTGATGATATGATGCTCCTTTAGGTTCGAGGATTTCCAGTCCCTGATTCATATGGTTTATCAAATCCAAAACATGAACCGGGTCAAGATCAAAAACAGGTTTAGCCCGACCCGTGAACCCGCTAGTTGGGTAATCACCCGTCATTACCAAAAGGTTTCTGATGCCAGCCCGATCCATTGCGTAAAGTTCGGATTCTATCTGGTTGCGGTTTTTATCTTTGCAAGTGAAATGAACTAGCGGTTCCATTCCCAGCTTCAATATTTCCATTCCAAAGTAGGTAGCTGATAAGGCAGGCTTGCCCCCGGGATTATCTGTAAAAGTGAGGGCATGTATACGATCATCCTGGGCAGCCTGATTTGCTAAAACAACCGCATTTTCTTGAAGTTTTTCATGCGCTCCCCGGCCTGGAACCAGTTCCCATGTAACCGAGAAGGTATTTTTATCCAGCAATGATTCTTTAAACTTGTTATTGATTTTCTTCTCCTCCCTAAAAAAGCAGACCGTTTAACCCGGTAAATGATTCTAAACAAGCCATCCTTTCAAGCAGCGGGATTAGCCCGTAATATGAAAAACGGATTATTTCCGAGGCAATTATTCGAGTATATTAACAATATATTATAACATATCCCCTATTAGCTTTTACCTGTAATGTTGCATTATGAGATCTGCCCACCAATAAAAAAGCCGCAGACAGTTTATCTGCGACTTAGAACATCAAAAAAGTAATCTATGAGCATACAGATGTTCCCTCAAGAGGACACGCGCTTTGCTCACCAATAAGGAAATGAATAACAGAGTTATTCTAATATACATCCCCCAGAGACGGCCCAATGAACCACTAGCTTCCTTCAGTCCTCTGTTAGTAATGTTGGTGTGTACATACCTGATTATTACTATCCCGCTTCAATTATTTCTACAATTTCTCAATATCCTGAACAACATTCTGTCCATGTTCATTTTGGATATAGTTAATTTTGATTTCTTCCCCGGTTTGGAGATTCAAACCTTCAAATTTGGCTCGGTTTTTATCGGATATCATAAAAACTTTTGCTGCAATCTCATCCGGAACACCGCTGATTTTTACCTCGAAAAAATTGCTGTCGGCTAATCCAACATATCTTCCGCTATCAATTTTTACTTCGAGCGGACTTACTTTTTTTGTTTCGAACGTTTTAATCGCATCATCAAACTTCATTTCCAATGCCCTGAATTCTTTTGCCAAGGATTCATCTCCAGGTGGTATTTGAACATCGCTTGCATGGGCCCAGCCAAAATAATAAGCCTCATTTTCACCCAGGTATTTGAGACCATAAGCGTCTCCCGCCTGCATCAGCGTTTCTTTAGTAGATTCCGCCTTGCTGTATATTTCGATTCTGCCAACTACGCCAAAGATCGTTTCCGGTTGCTTTGCTTGAATATCCCGGCTGATGAAATAGATTGTTCTGCCTGCTTCTCTTATTTCCACATTCTTCTTAAACTCCGCTTCCAATTCCAAGACAAAACCATATTTGTCATTAATATACTGAATATTGGAAGTTGGAGGAGGGGTCTGATTTTGTCTGGGAAAAAAGAATAATATTAAGGCTGTTAATGCCAGCAAGCCTACAAACAGTAATGTTTTTCGATTCATCTTGGCTACCATCCTTTCCAAAATAGTGATTTATGTATCCATTAGTAAATACGCATTTTAAGTAAGTATCTTTCAATCTTAGCAAAGCACAGGTTCATATGGTTTATCTGCTATCCACAAGATACCGTCATGAATACCAGATACTTCGCCAAGCCTGGCATGAACGATAACAGATAATATATGAAGCCTATTATCATAGCTGCGACCACTAAATACTTTTTTCCTGAAGGTTTGAACAAATTCAAAAACCTGGCACAGCCTGTCAAGCTGTTAAAGGATTGTAATGGGATACTGGCGAATTTTCAAGTATTTAGAGTGAAGGCAAGGAGCTATATACTATCTTAAAAACTAGCCTTCAATGATGATGAAAAACGCCTGATGGCCCGGCTAAATGAACTGCTGCAAGACAAGCGGGCAACTCCTGATCGAGATTCTACAGATTCTCCACAATTCCGTTTGCCAGACAAACATAAATAATAAAGCCAATAACTTGCAGGTAAGGGATAAGACGCTGGAGGATGCTTTTTCGTATAACCACACGCCTAACGATCACTTTTTTCGGCATCGGAATAGGTCTTTTGGTGATTTCTTTGGCAACACTAGAGTATTGCATCTCAACTCCTCCTTGAAATTTAATACATCGAAGAAACTGCGGAGCAGCTTCTTTCGCACCGTTGCAACGAGGCTGGGGTTAGTACCCGCCATCTGTTTTATTAATAGGAACCCGACTGCTTAAAGAAGCGGGGACATTTTTTCGCCTCGTTATATTTGCTGAATATATAATATCACAAAACAGAACAAATGTTCTATAAAATAATAAAATATTATCCAGGACCTTAATCAGCAATGTATATTAAGTTAATAATTTGGATACAATTTTTGGAAACGGCAATAGGAGGTTGAATTATGACTATTTCATTAAGTGAATTTAATAGTCTGCCAGAAAAGGATAAGAAAGAAGTACTGCAGGAGCTTAAAAAGGATTTAGGTGTAAGCGGTATGGTAAAAGCTTGGGAAATCTCGCGGTCAAAAGTATATTCCATGTTGAAAGAATTCGATATAGCACTGGATTCCAAAAAGGGTCCAAAATCGAAACCGGAAAAACCCAAGCTATCATTCGAAACTGAAAACAAGGAATTAAACAAGAAGGTTCAGACGACGTCCGAGTTAAGCAGCGATATCGTATCAAATGAATCCAAAATGGAAAACAATAAAAAGATCTCTTCATTGGAAATGGATGGAATGGAAGAAGCAAAGTTTTCTCTTTATTTGGATACCCAGGGAACAGGAAAATTAATCAGTCAAACCCTGCAATTGCTGCTTGGCTCAGAGCAATTGTCCAACTCCGATCTCCATTTAAATATATCAATAGAAGAAATATAGGGGGGAGTTCCCCCCTATATACTACTTTCAGGCTTCTATAGCACTGAGAAAGAATTATGCATCTTACTAAAATCCTGTACTTGCAAATGCACAGCACAGCAGTACCTAACAGCAATACACAAAATGACCTGCGGATACTTCGGTGTAATCAGTCAAATGACTTGTTTCTTTGGAATGTATATCGATATGCAGATCATATTTAATACGGGTACGTTCTTTTGCACCATCCGGATCAGGAACCAGTATTGATGAAAACAATGCCTTGGTATAAGGATGAACCGGATTACGATATAATTCTTTGGTTTCAGCCAGTTCGACAATTTTTCCATGATACATGACGGCTACCCGGTCGCAAACATACCTTACCATTGCCAAGTCATGTGAAATAAATAGACAGGTCAGACCGTTCTTGTGTTGAAGCTTTTTGAATAGATTAACAATTTGAGCTTGAATGGAAACATCTAAAGAGGCAATCGGTTCATCAGCAATGATAAATTCAGGATCAAGACTAAGCGCCCGCGCAATTCCCACCCGTTGTCTCTGTCCCCCGGAACATTCAAAAGGGTAATGGTTCTGATATATTTTGTCCATACCCACTATATCCAAAAGTTCGTGAACCTTTTTCCTACGCTCTTCTTTATTCTTATATATTTTTTGAATTAGCAGCGGTTCCTCAATTATTTCGTTTATAGTCATTCGTGAATTTAGAGATGATGTTGAATCTTGAAAGATTATTTGCATATTGCGATTTATAAATTTTTTATTGGCCCGATACGTTTTGGGATCTGATATAAGTTTTCCTCTATAATAAATCTCCCCTCCGGTCGGTTGATAGATATTAATGATACTTCTGCCGGTAGTAGATTTACCTGAACCGGATTCACCCACCAAACCAAATATCTCACCTTGATAAATATCGAAAGATATATCATCAACTGCTTTGATGATGGTATTTCTATTTAGTTTAAAATATTGCTTTAGATTTTTTACTTCCAATATTTTTTCAGTCTTCACTATATCCACTCCAGATGCCTAAAACCTGACCGGTGGCTGAATTTTGGGGGCATCTTGGTGCAAAAGCCAAGTTGCAGCACTATGGGTTTCGCTGATTTTAAACATTGGCGGTTCAGCCAGATAATCTATTTTCAAAGCATATTTGTTCCTGTTGGCAAAAGCATCTCCTTGGGGCAGATGCAGTAAATTGGGGGGCATTCCCGATATGCAATCCAAAAGTTCCTCATCAGAATCCATTTTAGGTAAGGAAGACATTAATCCCCAAGTGTAAGGATGCAGGGGATCATAAAAAATATCTTGGGCGGTACCTATCTCCACAATTTTTCCGGCATACATAATTGCGATTCTTTGAGCTATTTTGGCCGCTACCCCTAGATCATGCGTGATAAAAATGATCGATATGCCGGTTCTTTCTTGTAATTCCTGAATAAGGTCCAATATTTGGGCCTGGATGGTTACGTCTAAAGCGGTGGTTGGTTCATCGGCAATTAATACTTTAGGATTGCAGGCAAGCGCAATCGCAATAACACTTCTTTGTCTCATTCCTCCTGAAAAATGGTGCGGATATTGAGCATGTCTTTTTTCCGCGTCATCGATCCCGACAAGTTCCATTAATTCGATACTTTTCTTTTTGGCTGCACTTTTACTGATCTTTTGATGAATCATCACCGCTTCCATAATCTGTTTGCCTATAGGTATCGTTGGATTCAATAAGGTCATGGGATCTTGAAAGATCATCGATATTTCTTTTCCGCGCACCTTGTTCATTGAATTTGGTGACAGTTTTAATAAATTATTCTCGTTTAGGATAATGTCACCGCTTTTTATTGAGCCATTCTCGGGTAGAATACGTAAAATGCTTTTACATAACACCGTTTTCCCGCAGCCTGATTCGCCAAGTATGGCTAAGATTTCTCCCCTTTTTAGAGAAAAAGAAACATCTCTTACTGCCTGCACTTCGCCTTCCTCTGTAGTGAAGCTGACCATTAAATGCTTTACTTCCAATAAATTATTGCTCATATCCCCATCCCCACTTGTTTCTCATATATTGCAAACGCAGAATGCATCCATATTGCCTGTATGATGCAACCTGATAGTACCACAAAGGAGCTGCCGGCTCCTTTGTGGTTGATTAATCTAGTTTCCTAATCAATTGTCCAATCAGCAACATTCCAGAATATGCCTACGCCATGATGGCCTAAAACGGTTTCTGGGGTTATGCCATGTAAATTCGGTTTGGCCACATATAAGGCATCAATATAAGTGATAAATGTATAGGGCATATCCTTGGTCAATTCCGTTTGGAATGCTTGATAATATTTCAATCTATCAGCTTTTACATCGGTTGCTCTGGCTTTTGTTAATAACTCATCAACCTTGGCATTGGAATAGCTGTTATAATTATTGCCTTTACCCGTTGCGAAAACTTTATAAGTATGGTCGTCCGGATCAAAGGGACTTCCCCAGCCAATCAGATATGCTTCTTGATTATCCCAATCGATTTTGGACAATACGGCAACCTTCATATCCACGCCAATGTCTTTAAACTGTTGAGCACAGATATTGGCTATGTCGGCTCTGACCCGGTCACCTTCTTTGCAAATGACGGTAAATGTTAATTTTCTGCCATTCTTGGCATAGATGCCATCCTGACCAAGCTTCCAACCCGCTTTTTCCAAGGCCGCCTTTGCTTTCGCCGGATTATAGTCGAATTTTTCCATATCGGGATTATTATATTCTCCAACCTGAATAGGTGAGTATGCTACTTTCCCGTGTCCCAAAAGAACACTATCCAAAATTGCCTTTCGGTCTATAGCATAACTCAAGGCATTGGGCAATTCCCGGTTCTCTTTAAATAAAGGATTATTGAAATTGTACAGGA
This sequence comes from Syntrophomonadaceae bacterium, assembly GCA_028692415.1. Classification (GTDB taxonomy): domain Bacteria; phylum Bacillota; class Syntrophomonadia; order Syntrophomonadales; family Syntrophomonadaceae; genus JAQUBU01. The sequence continues at coordinate 6,823 of JAQUXM010000093.1, forward strand.
TACCTCTGTAGTCTGATGTTTTCATGTTATAGACAGTAAAACTCTTATTATTTTCAAACTGGTTCAAATCCTGTGGGGTAACCTGCGCTAAATCCAATTCCCCGGATTTTAATTGCAGGGCACGGGCTTTGGTGTCTTCCACGATTTTAAAGATCACCTTATCAATTTGCGGTTCTTTTACATAGAAATCCTTGTTTTTTACCAGGGTAATACTCTGTCCTTTGTCCCAGCTTGCCATTTTGTAGGGACCGGTTCCAATAGGAAATTGATTGAATTTATCGGTCGCAATATCTTTCCCTTCCAGCAGGTGTTTGGGCAAAATACCGATGGTCAAGTATTCCAGCATCGCTACATTGGGGGCTTTTAAAGTTATTTTTAGCGTTGTCTTGTCAAGCACTTCAATCTTGGTAATATCTTCATAATTGGATGCTATTTCTGAAGCATTATCGGGGTTCATAATGGTTTCCAGAGTAAACTTGACATCTTCAGCAGTGAAGGGTTTTCCGTCATGCCATTTAACGTCATCTCTCAGATTAAAAGTATAGGTATTGGTCGCCTGGTCGAGGGTCCAACTTTTGGTAAGCGCCGGAACAATCTTGTTGTTTTGGTCATGAACCGTCAGCCCGCTAAAAATCAGGGAGTTTATTTCCCCGTGTTCATATAATGCCGGATTAATGCTGGAGTAATCACCACTGCCGTAAACCAGAACCTTTTCCTTTGACCCTTCCGAGCTTACATTTTTTGTTCCTCCACAGCCTGCTACGAGAAACATAGCAATCATCAATAAAAAACCTACCATTAAGCATTTTTTTAAATTCATTATTTTTTCCCTCCAAATAATTTTCTCTCCTTACCCAAAAACTGAATTCAAATCTATTTATCCATCCCCTTCCCATATTGCTGTTATCAAGCAGCTTCTGATAAGGCTTGCTTTCATCACAACAATTTTAGCTTTAAGGATTTCGTTAATAACTGGAGCAATTGCCTGCTTTATAAGTTGCTGAATTCTTTATTGTTTATCTTCCGCACATAATCCCCTATATTAGTAATGCAAACCAGGGTTACTATTAAAAATGCTCCCGGAATCAAGATGATCCACCAATAATTTGACAGTAATGCTTTCTCTGCCAAAGAAAGCATGCTGCCCCAGGAAACAATTTCAATGGGCAGTCCGATCCCCAAAAAACTCAAGGTGGATTCGGTTGCGATGGCTGAACCTATGTTCATTACGACCATAAACATGATGGCCGAAATGAAGTTGGGCAGGAGGTGCCGTTTTAAGATATAAAAAAATTTCCCCCCGCAGCATTTTGCTGCCCAGATATATTCACTGTTCCTAATTTGTCTAACTTCACTGCGTACAATTTTGGAAATATTCATCCAACTGGTAATTCCAATGATAACGGAGATAGATAACGGGTTGGCTTGTCCGATCATGGCTTGGATGAAAATGATAATCAAAATGGAAGGGATACTCAGTGCGACTTCTGTAAATCGCATCATCATATCATCTATCAACTCAGAGGATAAACCACTGATGCTGCCATATACCACTGCGATGGATGTAGATATGAGGGTTGCCAGAATTCCTATAAACAAAGAGATTCTGCCACCATACCAGATCATAGAATAGATATCTCTTCCCAGTGAATCAGTACCAAAATAAAAAGTGCTGTCAGGAGCGACATTAATATTTCCCAAATCCATATAAGTTGGCTGGTGATTCATCGTTACCCCTGAAAAAACACATCCCAGGATTATGATCAGCAATATGGCTAGCGAGGCATAAGGTTTTTTCTGCAGGGATTTTTTTAGAGCTGGTTTTTCATCAATTATTGTCTCTTCGGCAAGATAGTTTTCTCCAACTATATCGAAGTCGCTGTATTGTAGTTCCAATCGCTCTCACCTCGATCATGCTTCATTCGGGGATCTATTTTATCGTTAATTACCTGGGCCAGCATATTTACAAAAACGACCAATATTCCGGTTATCAAGCAAAGCACCATCAGCATGTTATAATCATGATATTTAGCACTCTCAAAACAGAGTGAGCCGAGTCCCGGATAAGAGAATATTTTTTCTACCACATAAGTTCCTCCTAAAATATGAGGAACAGATATTGCCATGATCGTAACATAAGAGGGCATAATATTTCGCAAGCAATGCTTATAAACAATCTCCTTTTTATTCAAACCCTTGACTTTGCATAACAATACATAATCCTGTCTGATTTCTTCGACTAATTTATTCCGAATCATGTAGGTGTAATACCAGAGGTGGACGAATATCAGCACAGTTAGAGGCAATACCAGATGCTCGATTCTGCTTAACAAGTTGCTCGATTGCCCAAGCGCATAGGCTCCGCTTGAAGGCAATATTCCTAAATTAATACTAAAAATCAAGATAAGCAGCAATGATATCCAAAACGAAGGAATACAGCTGGTTATAACACCAACTTTACAGATGATTTTGTCGATGAGCTGATCTTCATGTAAGGTGCAATAAATTCCCAAAAGCAGAGACAATAAAAAGGTCAATATATACGCAAGTCCACCAAGAATAATGGTATTTTGATAAACATCTCCAATTACGGTCGTAACCTCTTGTTTATATTTATATGATATTCCGTATTCTCCATGAGCCGCATTGGCCAGCCAGCTAATATATTGCATATGTATAGGCGCATTTAATCCCAGGTTTTCCATGGCCTTCAATTTTTGGGCCGTATTCATCCTTTCAACGCCTTCCCCGTAGTAAGACATCAGAGGGTCGCCTGGTGACAATCGGGACATATAAAAAACAATGATAGACAATAGGAATATTACTAAAATGAACTGCATTGTTTTTTTTCCCAGGTAAATTACATCATTCACAAGAACCTACCCTTTCATAAATATAAGAAAACATAAAAACCACGAAAACTAGAACCCCCTTGTTAAAAGGAAGTAAAAACCTTCGTGGTTTAATCTTAAAAGCTATTAAATTATTATGTATAGATCAGGGGTGTGCTTATACCTTAAATGAAAAGTTATAATTTATGACAGCACACAAAAAAACATAGTCTTCTGACTATTTTTTTGCAAGATTCATCTTGCATGTATATGTTAACCTGAATTACTATTTTTATCAAGTTTTAATGAATGGAACTAGTAATACAGTTCAGTTGGGCAGTAATGCTAACCTGTGACATGTCTCCAAATATTGGCGATAATGATT
>JAQUXM010000094.1 GCA_028692415.1 Syntrophomonadaceae bacterium
ACGCAGATGGATTGGACCGGGTGCGGATAAAGGACCTGAATCCGGAGTATCTTCGCACTCGTGCGGCGCATCGCCTCTTGTTGCTGGCACACCAGCTTTTAAGCATCGGAAGTAACTGCGGAGCAGACTTAACACAACGCTGCAACGAGCTGGGGGATTAGAACCCGCCACCTTTGTTTGCCGCTTGCGATTGGGTTTTATTCATGAATATTCACACAGCTTGCTAGTCGACCTGCGGCACGCGGGATAACTCATTGTGCCGGTTCACGAACCAGCCGGTCTGCAGGGTGAAGCATCGCTTAAGTCAGTTGCTGCCGGCAGTCCGCAAATTGCCGTTTAAATCCCTGGAAGTCCGGGAATATTAGCTGTATGGCTAATATATTTAAGCAATTGGCGAGATTTGGCGTAACCGGGCTGATTAATACCTGCATCGACTATGGGATATTTAATGCGCTAGTAATAATCACAGGGGTAAACGGCGGGTGGCGGTTGGGGATAATAAACCTGCTGGCGGTGGGGGCAGCGGCCGCCAACAGTTATTATATGAACCGGAAGTGGACCTTTTCTTCCCGGGAAGAAGATTTGCGTCCTGAACTGGGCAGATTTGTTCTGGTTACCGGGCTGGGAACGATGATCAACAGCCTGCTGGTAGTAGCGGTATCAGGACTGGTCCAATGGCTGCCGGTATCGCTATTTATTATTTTAAATGCCGGTAAATTGATGGGTGCGCTGTTTTCGGCAGCATGGAACTTTGTGCTTTATCGCCAGTGGGTTTTCAGTTCTGGAAGAGAAGCGCCATTAATAGCTATAATTGAAGATGAAGTTCAAAAGGATATGTTAAGTATTGTTATTCCCGCCTATAATGAGGCTGCCCGTCTTACCCGGCGCTTGCAGCAATTGGCCGGTGCACTGGCCAATCGCTTTCCGTTGGAAATTCTGGTAGTTGATGACGGGAGTGTTGACCATACCAGCCAAATAGCCGCGAATATTGCTTGGCATTATCCTTTTATCCGGGTTTTAAAGCACGAAAGAAATCAGGGTAAAGGTGCGGCGGTGCGAACCGGGGTAATGTCAGCCCGGGGGGAATACATAGTATTTGTTGATGCGGATGAGAGTTTTTCTTCCGATCATATCATGACGCTGTTTGAAAAACTCCAGCAAGGCTGCCCGATGGTTATCGGTAAACGCAGTTGCCCGCAGGGGGAGAGGGTCATCGGCGAATCTTCCTTGCGTCATTTTTTGGGCAGGTCATTTAACCTTTTAGTTCAAGCTTTGCTGCTGCCAGGCTTTAGCGATACGCAGTGCGGGATCAAGGGTTTTCAGCGACAGCTGGCCCGGGAGATATTTTCCCGGCAGCGTGTGTCAGGCTTTGCTTTTGACGTAGAACTACTTTCCCTGGCGAGAATGCTTCGTGCGGATATATCCGAGCTGCCACTGCAGGCTCAGGATTGCCGGGGTTCAACGGTTCATCCCATCTTCTCCCCGCTGCAAATGGCCTGGGATCTTGGAAGGATAAAAGCTGCCGTGATTTTAAATCTTTATCAATTAAACAAACCGAAGCCATGGCTGCCGCTAGCTGCCGGTATGGGGCTATTTCTTGCTGCCTTGGCAGTTCGCTTGCCCTGGTTGTGGCAGGTGCCTCGCTATATTGATGAACTAAAAGAAGTCAAGCTTGCTTATGCCATTTATGCTGGTCAGGCTTTGCCTTTGCATAATGCGGCTCATGATATTGGTGCCATGCATAATTATATTTTGGCCGCTATTTTTAAGCTTTTTGGTCCCAGCATCTACTGGCCGCGTTTATATGTAGCTATTACCGGAGCATTGACGGTAGTCCTGGTTTATCGCCTGGGCCTGCTTCTTTTTGATCGCTGGACCGCTGTGCTGGCGTCTGGTTTTTTATTGACCAGCGGCATGCATATTATCGTCAATCATATGGCCTGGGCCAACTGCACTACCCCTTTTTTCTTTGTCCTGGCGGTTATCGCTACGGAAAAAGCACGCTTAAAACAAAACGGCCGCTGGTTCCTGGGGGCGGCCTTGTTCTGGGCAGCCGCTTTGCAAACCCATTCTTCCGTCATTATTTATGTTCTGGTAGCGGCCTTGTATATCCTCTCTCCCCGCTATCGTTCTGAATCTGGCCTTAATCTACGATGGTATTGGGGTGCGGTGGGAGTATTTCTAGCAGCCTATGCCAACATGATTTATTACAATATCAGCAGTGGGGGGGGCAGCTTTCGCTGGCTATCCAACAAGTCTTACGCGTTGGAGCAGCAGCCGGGGTTATCCTCTTTCATCAATAATTTGGAGCAGATGCTTGTTGAGTTGTTGCGCAGTGTCAGTTCCACCTATGCAGAGCATCAGCATATCTGGCAGTATTTCATTCATCCTCTTTTTATTCTGGCCTTGTTGCTTTTGCTGCTGGGATTTTGGGTGGCCTGGCAAAAACAGCAAAAACTGCTGATCTGGATGATCTTGGGGGGGATGCTCGTTATTCCGTGGATAAATCACCGTTATGTTTTTTATTTGGCAACCCGGTATATAATGCCGCTGAATATATGTGCTTTGTTGTTGATTGCTGCGGCCGTGGTATATCTGCTGCAAGCTGCCTGCGCTAAATTCAAAAATAGCAGGCTGATTATTACTCCAGCCAGTCTGGTACTTGGCTTGTTTATCATTATGCAGCTATTTCCCTTCTATAATTATTGCCGGCAAAATAGCAATACCAATCTTTCCAACCAGATGGCTTTACAAATTATGTCGGTTATCAACAGTTACGGGCGGGAAAAAACGCTGGTGCTGCTGGATGAGAACTTGCCCTTGGAAAACGCCCCTTTGCCTTACCTCTTGACCGTAAGCCAGCAGAACTATCTTTCATTTAAAAGCAAAGCATCTTCTGGCAGCAGCGAAGCATTGGATTGGGCCAGCTTGCTGGAAAGATGTGGTAAACAAAAACTGTTAATCGTGATGAATCAGGATACATATTTAAGTAACCAGAGTCAAATCTTAAACCTGCATAAGCACATCTTTAAAACCAGGGTGGTGTTTCCCGGGAAAATCAGTGAGGAGCGCATTATTTATCTGGTGGAGATGACTTCCCGTCCCCAAAAAGCAAGTATTGTTTCAAGCAATGCCAACCTGGCCGATTATGCGGATAATATCTAAATAATACGGATAAATATTTGGGCTGAATGAGTGCTGCCAGAACTATGGAATTATGTCTTGCTTCTACACCCTATATTCCATATCATGTGAATATAGCCGAAAATATTTACCGAAGAGCTGAAATTCTACATATTCAGGCATATTAATAATTCATAAAGGGTTGAGAGTTATGCATTTAAAGGTATATGAAGTGATGAACCCGCGGATACTGCCGTTAAAGGCCAAGCAAACACTGGGTGAAGTGTATCGGCTGTTTGTGGATTTTGAACTCGATGCGTCTCCGGTTATTAATGATGCGGGGGAACCAATTGGCTTAATTACCAAAAATCATCTTATGGAAGCATTGGCGGAGCCGGATTCAAGGCAAGTTAAAGTAGATATGGTTATGCAGAAGCATCAAGAAGCAATCTGTTTTGAAGACGAGGTTCCTGATATATGGAAACAGAAATTCATCTGCCGTCCGGTGCTTAGGGATGGACAACTGGTAGGGATGCTGTATTATAATGATGTTTTAAAAGCCCTGGCTCTGGGGGTAGAGAAGGAAAAAGAAGAAATAGAAGCAACCATTGATGCTGTCTATAATCCGGTAATAGAGATTGATACTGACTACAAAATTAATATATTTAACCGTCAAGCGTCCAAACTATTGGGAATAGAGACAGAAAAGGCTAGAGGGGCCAACGCTCATGAAATATTAGGCGGCAGCGAAGTGCTGGAAGCCTTAATACATGGCTCACATAATCCATTGCCCTCCAATAAAATGGTGATTGGCAGTCGGAGTTTTTTGCCCTATCGCAATAATGTCATGAAAAAGGAGAATATTATCGGCTCAGTACTGGTACTACGTGAAATATCCGAGTTTGAAGCACTGGTAAAGGAGTCCGAATACACCAAGAAGCTCAATCGCGAGTTGGATGCCATTTTTGAATCATCTTTTGATGGCTTGTATGTAACCGATGGTGAGGCAAATACTTTGAAGCTTAATAAGGGCTTTGAAAGAATTACCGGTATAACTGCGGAAGAATGTATGGGCCGTAATATGGCCGATTTGGTGGAAGAAGGAGTGTTTTCACGTTCTGGGACCCTTTTAGCACTGGAGAAAAGAGAACGCGTGACAATTTCGCTAGTAGCACGTACCGGTAATGAGGTCCTCGTAACCAGTAATCCAATTTTTGACGATGCCGGAAATATAATTTTGGTGGTAACCAATGTGCGAGATATTACAGTGCTAAATGGGCTGCAGCGCAAGTTGGAACAAGTTGAAGGACTTACCCGCTTTTACATGACCGAATTGCAGCAGTTAAAACTGCAAACCTCGCGGCAATTGGTGTTTAATTCCAGCAAGATGAAAGAACTTTTAAATATGGTATTCCGGGTTACGGCAGTTGATTCCACAGTGCTTATTCAGGGGGAATCCGGGGTTGGAAAAGAACTGATTGCGGAAATTATTCATTCCAGCAGTTATCGAAAAGATGGTCCCCTGGTCAAAGTAAATTGTGGAGCGATTCCGGAGAACCTTTTGGAATCAGAACTTTTTGGTTATGAAGCCGGAGCTTTTACAGGGGCCAGTAAGACTGGCAAGATAGGCCTTTTTGAATTTGCCCAGGGCGGGGTATTGTTTTTGGATGAGATTGGAGATCTGCCCCTGAATTTACAGGTTAAGCTCTTGCGCGTTCTGCAGGATAAGGAAATAAATCGGGTAGGCGGGGAGCAGCCGATTAAGGTGGATATCCGGATTTTGGCCGGTACCAATCGCAATCTGGTAGAGATGATTGCCAATCATCAATTCCGGCTGGATTTATATTACCGCCTGAATGTAATCCCTATCTTTGTACCCCCACTGCGGGAGCGCCGGGAGGATATTCCGGTACTGGCGAATTATTTTATTGAGGGTTTCAATCAAAAATATCAAATGAACAAGCATCTCCATAAGGCGGTTATAGATGTGTTGACTGAATATGAGTGGCCTGGCAACGTCAGAGAACTGGAAAACCTGATGGAGAGGCTGGTGGTTACCAGTATTAACAATATAATTAATATGCAGGATTTACCGGCCTCATTTAAAATTCCGCCGGCCAAGGCTAATAGTGAGCAGGAATTGATACCTTTGCGCGAGGCTATTGAAAATACTGAACGACAATTACTGATAAATGCTTTTGCCCGATATCGCTCCAGCTATCAGGTGGCTGAGGTCTTAAAGGTTAACCAGTCCACGATTATCAGGAAAGCCTCAAAATATGGCATACGCCGTAAGGATGGCCGTATCGTAGAATAATAGAATTGGCGGCAGGTCTCTGCAGGACCTGCCGCCGGTAATCATACCCCTAATTAATGCGGGACTCGATTGAGTTCCGTATTATTACATAAAAGACTCTTCAGCGAGGTCAATGCAGCTGGTGTTAGGATTCTGCATTGATTTCAGGGTTCCAAAGACTTCGGGCAAAACGTTCATGACAAAGAACTTGGAGGTAGCGATTTTACTCCTGTAGAAGTTGGCATCGAAATGATCTTCACCTAATTCTGCGAGCTTCTGGGCAGCCACGACGCCCTGGTCGAGCATCATCTTGCCGCAGATGACCTTCGAGCCCGCATGCAGCATCCGGGTAGCGTACAGCTGTTTCAATTGCTTATTATTGACCGACCAGTCAGCATTGAGATCCATAATGGCTTTGAATGCATCGAAGGCCTCTCCCAGCATACCGAATTCAGTCGCAAATTCTTCAGTCTTCTTGTTAGTGATGAAATCGCTGATTTCAGCCATCCATAACTTGAACGGTTCGCCGCCCTTCATGGTGAACTTGCGCCCGGTGAAGTCCTGCCCATGCATGAAGTTCGTGCCTTCCCAGATGGAATAGATTTTGCAATCCCGGGCCAGGGAGGCCGGGGCATACTCTTCCATGAAGCCGTAACCGCCGTGTACCTGCATCGCTTCCGCACACATAATCCAGGCCATGTCGGATATAAAGGCCTTGGCGAGCGGATTTTGAATCATGAAGAAGTCCTCAGCGAGTTCCCTTTCTTCCTCAGTGGCAGCTTCCTTGGACAAATCGATATAGTAGTAGGATGAGTAGACCAATGCCCGGCAGGCTTCCATCATGGACTTCTGCAGCATCAGCATGCGGCGGACATCTTCATGCTCGATGATCCGAACTTTCGGACCCTTCGGATCGGTGGCTTTTGCGCTCTGCACGCGGATCTTGGCATAATCCAGGGCCGCATAGTAAGCTGCACCAAAAGCACCCAGGGAGAATATACCGGTGTTAATGCGTTCTTCGTTCATCATCTGGAACATCTGGGCCATACCTTTGGCGCGGGGGCCTTCCGGATCGGGTCCGATCATCCAGCCGTAGCAGTTGTCGTTTTCGCCAAAGGCCAGGGAACAGGTGGCAGAGCCGTGGATGCCCAGCTTGTGCTCGATGCCGGTAGTGGTTACATCATTCCATTTGCCCACGGAACCGTCTTCGTTGACCCAGAACTTGGGAACGACCAGACAGCAAATGCCGGCGGTGCCATCTGCTGCTTCGGGATGTTTGGCCAGTACCAGATGGATAATATTCTCGACTCCGTCCCAGTCGCCGGTGGAGATGAAGCACTTCTGGCCTTTAATCTTCCACAGTCCCGGGGTTTCGGTGGGGAAGCACTTGGTAAGGACAGCGCCTACGTCGGAGCCTGCACCCGGCTCGGTCAGGCACATGGATCCGCCCCATTCGCCGGAGTACATCTTAGGTAGGAAGCGTTCCTGCAGCTCGGGCTGGAGATTATACTGCAGTACGGTGGTAGCACCCTGGGTCAGACACCAGAGCATTACTATCCCCGGGGATGCAGCGGTCTGCATTTCCAGAATCGGAGCGTACCAATACAGCGGCATGCGGCCTTCCACCTGGCGGTCGCCAAACCCGGGTCCCATCCCGGCTTCGATAACCGTGTTGTAGACCGGCTTGAAGATGTCGGGGCTGATGACTGCCTTTTCGTCACCGCCGACATGCTTCATCCCGATTTCATCGGCATCTTTGTTAGCCGGGCAGATAACGTCGCGGCAAATTTTGAAGTTTACATCGCAGATCGCATCAAAGTCGTCAGCACCGTAGTAGTCTTTGTAAGCATCCAAGGACAAGAGCTTGTTAATGTCGAGCCATTCTTTGATCTGGAACTTAATATCCCTCGTTTGATATAAAAAATTATTATGTGGCAAAATAATACCCTCCTTCTAATTTAAAATATTTTATAATATATACCCGAACTGCTATGCCCGGACGAATTTACCAGCACCGTTGATTCGGAATGGCAATCCGTCCGGTTAAGCACAAATTGAAAATTACATAGCCTCAACTATCAGAGCTGTACCCATGCCACCACCGATACACAGAGTGGCCAAACCAGTCTTGGAACCGCGTTTTTGCATTTCATATAAGAGCGTAACCAGAATTCTGGCCCCGGACGCTCCGATAGGATGCCCGATAGCGATGGCTCCACCATTGACATTGACCTTTTCCATCTTGTTTTCCCAACCCAGGTCACGGGCTACGGCGATGGACTGGGCCGCAAAGGCCTCATTGGCTTCAATCAGGTCGATGTCGTCAATAGTCATGCCGGCTTTTTCCAGGGCTTTACGGGATGCCGGGATGGGTCCCAGGCCCATTACGGAGGGATCTACACCGCCGGAGGCATAGCTGACAACTTTGGCCATGGGCTTGATGCCCAATTCATCAGCTTTTTCCTTGGACATTACGATCACAGCGGCAGCCGAATCGTTAATTCCAGAGGCGTTACCGGCAGTTACGCTGCCAGTCTTTTTGAAAGCAGGGGACAGTTTAGCCATGGCTTCAGGGCTGCTTAGGCGGGGATGCTCATCGGTATCAAATACGATATCACCTTTTTTGCCCTTGATAACCACCGGTACTATTTCGTCTTTGAATCTTCCGGATTTAATAGCCTGGTCGGCCAGTTGCTGACTGCGGAAGCCAAAAGCGTCCTGTTCTTCACGAGTAATGCCATACATATCGTTGATGTTCTCGGCAGTTATACCCATGTGGTAGCCGTTAAAGATATCAAAAAGGCCTCCAAATACCATTTCATCAAACATATCTGCCTTGGGCATGCACATTCTGTATCCCCAGCGGGCATTGGGCAGAATAAACGGAGCCTTGTCCATATTTTCAGTTCCACCGGCCAGAATAATGTCGGCATCGCCAGCTTTGATAATCTGGGTAGCCAAGCTAACAGCTCTTAATCCGGAACCGCAAACCTTGTTGATGGTAAAGGCAGTAACTTCTTTGGGAATTCCGGCGTGAATCATGGACTGCCGGGCCACATTCTGGCCCAGACCAGCCTGCAATACACAACCAAATATTACTTCATCGATCTGTTCGGGCTGAATTCCAGCTCTCTTTATGGTCTCCGCCATTACCACCCGTCCCAGTTCTGCAGCTCCTACATCTTTGAGAGTACCTCCGAATGTGCCTACGGGTGTGCGGCAAGCGCCGACCAATACAACTTCTCTAGCCATCTCTATTCATTTCCCCTTTCAATAATACCAAAGTTTGGATTGTACCCAAAAAAGGTTGCTTTCAATCTTTCCTGGCTAACCTCCTTTCATATATGTTTATAAAAATATCAGAATCAGCAAAAACCAGGTTAACAACTAAAAAGAAGGGGGCCGCTGGTCCATGATGCTCAAGTGGTTGCTTTAAGAAGTTCAAGGCAGGTAATTACCCTCTTCTGTAAGTTCATAGAGCAGCAGCACATACAGAAATAATCATATAAGGGGGGAATCGAAACATGACAGTGTATATCCCTGTCATCAAACTAAATTGCAATAAGTGTGCCAGCCTGTACAAAATATGAATAGTGGCCAATTGCCTAAATAACGGGATTAAGCTATTTTGTTTTACTTGGCAAAGGTTTAAAAGAAAAATACAATGCGATACAGCATTAAAATAAAATGCAGACAAGCATTGTGGGGGTGGGGCTTGCGATTTGGTTTTGAGACTATTACTTAAGCTAAAATTTGATATATATGAACAATGTAATATGATGCGAAATGCACTTTTATAGGCATTATGGTAAAAAATTGCTATAAATTGCAAGAAATATTATTTTAGACAAAGTTAAGCTGAACTGAAAAGACCTACTGTAATGCAAAAACGCATTAGAAATAGAAGCGGGTTAAGAAATATAATTAATTAAGTATTTTCAGTAGTTAACGATATTATAATATAATGAGGCGAAAAAGATGTCCATAGCTTCTTTAATCGGTCGGATTCCTATTAACAAAGCAGCCGATGGGTTCTCATCCCCGCCTCGTTGCAGTGGTGTGGAAGAAACTGCTCCGCAGTATCTTCCGATGCTTAAATGATTAGATACCATGAATGATTTGGACAAGCCGTGAGGTGAATGGATATTGAATTTGATTAACCGCATAAAAGATAGCATGATACAACATAAAGTATTCTGGATGGTTATTTGGCCTTTAGTACTGTTAAACATTTTTACTTATGTGTATTTGTCACAGAGATTATCAATTGCCATGATTATATTTTTCTTGTTTATAGCATTGCTTGGAATTGGCGGTATTAAATATATGGGGGTCCATGAAGCCCCAGGAGAAGTAGTCCAGAAGGAACTTACCGGTAGAGCTGCTGAAATAATGAAAGAAATTAGAGCCATTGGTGAAGATATCTTCAGTAATGAGATAGAGCGCATAACCAACCCCGTTCGCGAAAATATTCGTCAGGATTTTGCGCGCGGATTGTCTTGGCTATGGGAGGACAATCAGGAATTTATTGGACGGGTAGGACAGTTTTTAAAAGATGCAACCCCTGCTCTGGGATCTATCGATCCGGTCAATGAAGATCGAGCTAAATTAT
>JAQUXM010000095.1:0-8608 GCA_028692415.1 Syntrophomonadaceae bacterium
CTGTACGGTGTTGATTTTGAAAGGGAAGAGATATATTGCGAAAAATAATGGCTCGTTTTTCCACTTATGATTTAGTGCTGATTGCGGTACTGGCTGCTCTGGGAGTGGCTACCAAACCAATTATTGTGCCGCTGGCGCACTTGATCACCGGGCCGCTTTTTATTCCCGGGGGGGCACTGGCGGGAGGGCTATATATGTTCTGGTTGGTAGTCGGATTAGGCTTAACCGGCAAATATGGCACAGCCACCCTGATTGGACTGGTACAGGCGTTAATGGTCATAGGGACCGGGGTAATCGGCTCACACGGGGCAATGTCACTCTTAAGCTATACCCTGCCAGGAGTGGCAGTTGACTTGGGTCTTTTTTTGATTGGCGGGCATAAGGCCGAATGCCTTTTTTGCTGCTTTATCGGCGGGATACTGGCCAATCTGACCGGTTCGCTCTGTGTTAATGTGATCTTTTTCCGCCTGCCCTTGATTCCATTGATGTTGAGTCTATTTACGGCAGCCTTTTCTGGAGCACTGGGCGGCATTCTGGCCTGGCAGGTTCTGCAAGCATTAAGAAAGTATAAAATCGGTGCTCGTATTGACACTGCCAATTAGAGTCAAAAATAAGAAAACTGCGCAAATGGGAGGTATCTGTATGGGTGTAATGATCCGCCCGCAAGATAATAAGAAATTATATGGAATGATCGCAATTATGCTCACGGTTTTGGCACTGGGAATCCTGCTGCTGGCTTATTTGAATCATCCTGCTGCTGCCGATCCTGGAAACATCAGCATCAAGAGCCAGGGGAAAGTCATTGCGGTATTGAGCATGAAAGACGTGCAAGCTCTGCCCAAAGTGGAGAAAAAGGTAACCATCAACTCTGCCAGTGAGGGCAAAACAACGGATGTTTGGACCGGAGCCAGCATGAAGGATGTGCTGGACCAGGTTGATCCTCAATTGCTGCAAAATGCGGGACAGGTACTGACGAGGGCGGAGGATGGATTCACTTCAGCCTTGACGGCAGAAGAAATACTGGCTTCAGATGATGTTTTGATCGCTTACCAGCAGAACGGCGAATTATTAAAAGGCAAGACCGAAGGCGGATTTGGGCCCTTCAGGCTTATTCTGGCCCAAGATCCTTTTGGCAATCGCATGACCAAATATCTGAACGAGCTGGAGATCAAGTGATGCCGGTAGTCAAGGTGGAAAACCTGTACTATGCCTATCCTGAGGGGCCCCCGGTTTTGAAAGGACTGGATTTCCAGGTTGAGGCCGGCGAAACGCTAGCTGTAATCGGTCTGAGCGGCTCGGGCAAAACGACTCTGTGCCAATGCCTCTGCGGTCTTGCTCCCCACGTACTGGGAGGCAGTATGAGGGGACGTATTTTGATCAAAGGCCGGGCGAGCACTGAATACAGATTGCCCCAACTGGCTTGCGAAATCGGGATGGTCATGCAAAACCCGGATATGCAGCTGGTGTGTACTACGGTAGAGGACGAGATTGCCTTCGCACCTGAAAATCTCTGCCTGCCGCCGCGGGAGATCAGAAGCAGGGTGAATGAGGTTCTTGGCTTGCTCGGTCTTAAGGATCTGTGTTTGAAAAATCCGGCTTTGCTTTCCGGAGGACAAAGACAGTTGCTGGCATTGGGAGCAGTCCTGGCCTTGCAGCCATCTATCCTGGTGCTGGATGAGCCCATGGCTCTCCTGGATGAGAAAGGGCGCTGCCTGGTGCATGAAATACTGCTTTACCTGCGCGATGAAGGAAAAACGCTGATTATTGTTGATCATGATATAGAGAACATCAATTTTGCCGATCGCTTTATGGTTATGGAACAAGGCGAAATAATCTGCCTGGATAGTCCGGCGGCGGTTATGGCGGATAAAGAATATTTGCAGCAGCACAGGCTATATCTTGAATTATCAGGAAGTACGAGGTTTTAACATGAAGGCTGCAGGGCTTTTTATGATGTTAATGCCTTACGAAAGGAATGGTATATATGAAGCATGTGAAGATAACGATTCTGATTTTGATCATGGTGCTGGTGTTTTCAACAACAGCTGCAGCCGCTGGCCCGAAGGTGTACCTGGATGGCCGGGCGCTTCACTTTGATGTTGATCCAGTGATTGAAAACAACCGCAGCCTGGTTCCATTACGGGACATTTTTGAAGCGATGGGGGCCAAAGTTGAATGGGACCAGCAAAACCAGACTGCCTGTGCGGTGAAGGGGAATACCACGGTAAAACTGACGGTGGGAAATACCAGACCGATGGTCAATGGCAAGGTGCAAACTTTGGATACAGCTGCCAAAATCGTCAATCAGCGTATTCTGGCCCCGCTGCGTTTTGTCGGGGAGGCCTTTGGGGGAACGGTCAGCTGGGAGCAGACTGCGAATCGGATTGATATTATTACGCAGTCCAGTGCTCAGGCTAAACCAAGCCAGAACATATTGAAAATTACCGGCGAAAAGCTCAAGGCAGCCGCGAATTACAGCCTGAGTGATTTGCAGGGAATGCAGGACATTACCATTAGCGACACTTATTATTCCCGGGGTAAGGCCAAGGAAAACTGGGCAGCCGCATCCCACAATGAGTTTACCGGGATATCCCTGGCTGCTTTGATCGAAGACAAGGTGGGTTTCAAGACGGAACCGGCCAGGGTGAAAATCAAAGCCGAAGATGGCTATACCTTGATGTTGAGCTGGAAAGAAGTAAAGGCCAGCTATTTGGATGAAACCAAGCCCGATAAGCAATTGACCACGATTCTGGCTTGGTCACAGGATGGTCAGCCCTATACTGCGGCAACTGGAAGCTGCCTGCGCTTGATCATCGGGCAAAAATACCAGGGGGACTTTAACCGGCAAAGCTGGGTGCATAGTGTGAATAGTATTGCAGTTGAGTAACAAGGTATGTGCCAGGCGGGATTCCAGTAAAAAGATAGGCAGTGCCCACTTAAGAACCTGCAGATGGAGGATATACGATGTTTTCTGCTTTGAAAAACACCATTGCCATCATACTGATGTCTATTATAATTATGTTTCCGCTGTGCGCTGCTTATGGAACTGAAAATGACGATTTTATCCCATACTGTATTAGTGTTACTTTTGACGGCGATGTACAAAGCTGCCGGGGTTTTACCTGGTATACGGATAACCCTTGTGCAAGCGATCTGCTGTTGGCCGAAGACAGTATTGACAAGCTCTCTGAATATGGGGCAGCCAGGCTGTATCAGGGCAGCAGTACCCAGTTGCAGCGATATACCGGCCGCAACGCAATTAAAAAGCAATTTAGTATGCACCGCCTTGCGCTTACGGAGCTTAAGGCTGATACTAGCTATGTCTATAAGCTAGGCGATGCCGGCCGGGGTATCTGGAGCCAGCCGGGTACTTTTCATACCGCGGCCCGGGATAAGAGCTTCAGTTTCATTATTGTTGCGGATAGCCAGGTGGAAGATGCAGAGGATTTTATGCACACTGCCCGGGTTCTGGACAGTGCAGTGCAAACATTGCCCAAGGCCGATTTTTTGATTCATCTGGGGGATTTTGTGCAAAGCTATAGCAGTGAAGGCAGCTTTGAGAATTTTGCGGAATGGCAGGGATTTTTTGCTTCTGCCCAAAAAGAGCTTATGAATACCACCATTTTACCGGTCGCAGGCAATCATGATATGAGCAATAATGTATTTTGCAATCACTTTGCCCTGGACAAACTGACCCCGGTTAATGCCAACACCGAAACGGGAGTCTATTATGCAGTTAATTATGGAAATAGTTGTTTCATGGTTTTGAATACTAATGAAGGCTATCAAAATGGCAGCGGCAGCATAAGCCAGGAACAGCTTGAATGGTTGAAAAGCACTGCGGCTAAGGCTGACCAGCGAGGGGTAAAGTGGAAAATACTGCTGATACATCGAGCGATCTATAGTTTCGGACGACATATGGACAGTGAGGACATCATTGCCCTACGAGCTCAGTTAGCACCGCTGATCAGTGATCTGGGCATAGATCTTGTTTTACAGGGCCATGATCATGTTTACATGCGATCCAAGGTGCTCTTTAAATCTGCATCCGGGCAGATTATTCCGCAGATTGGCGGGACCGAGCTTATTGACCAGCTTTGGGCTGGTGATAAAATCAATTTTGCAGTCAATCCTCCAGGTACAAGCTACATCATACCCAACCTGATCGGCAGGCAGTATGGTTCTCGTATAATATCCAGGACCGTGCAGGTTTATCCAGAAGCTTCTTATAAACCCGATGACAATGATGATCCGGTTTTTGCCGGTATTACTATTGAAGGGCATCGACTTGTTTACCGTGCTTATGTTTATGAGCAGGAAGGGAATGGGCAGGTAAAGGAGATTGACCGTTATGCGATTCTAAAGGATAATGGCAAGTTATAGATAGACAGGAAGAAGAGTTAGAATGTTGTTGGAGACGCAAGATCTTGCTTATACCTACCCGGCTGGCAAGCAGGAGATCCTTCATGAAATAAATATACGTTTCCGCCCCGGAGAAATAGCAGCTATAACAGGAGACAATGGCTGCGGCAAGACTACCCTGACCAAGCTTCTGGTCGGCATACTCAGACCCGGCACCGGACGTATCTGCCTGGGCGGAAATGATATTGCCGCAATGAGCCTGGCGGAAATCGGCCGCCAGATTGCTTATGTTTTTCAAAATCCCGCTCAACAGATATTTTGCACGAGTGTTGAACAGGAAATTGGCTATGGACTGAAAAATCTGGGATTGGGCAGAAATGAAATAGAGCAAAGGATAAGTCATTATCTTGATTACTTTGAACTATCTGAATATCGGCAAACCTTCCCGCTAAGCCTGAGTCAGGGAGAAAAGCAACGATTGATGCTGGCAGCTGTACTGGCTATGCATCCGCGTTATGTAATCCTGGATGAGCCTACCACCGGCCTGGATATATACCGGCGCAAGCTTTTGGGGGATTATTTATTGCGAATTAAAAAAGACGGATATGGCGTGATTTTTGTTAGTCATCAGGTTAAATTCATAAAAGCTTATGCAGACCGGGTTATTCGCATTGAGGATGGCCGGCTTAGCGATGGCCGAGGTGATTGCGGATGAGAGAGCTTGATCCCCGCAGCAAACTGCTGATGGTTATATGTATTTCCACGCTGGCAATCGTATATCAGGACCCCTGGAAGCTTTTGCTTTTACTGTTGTGCACAATATTAATGCTGGCCTGGCTGGATTCAGGCTGGTTAAGCAGAATGCATGCTCTGGCCAAAATATTACCCTTGCTGGCTTTGTTATTTCTTTTGCAATGTTTATTTACCAGACAGGGAGTGCCGTTGCTGAGCATACACGGGATTAATGTGCTAACAGATCAGGGTTTGGCCATGGGGTTGGGGGTAATGCTGCGAATTATCATCATTATCATGTCAGCCATGATCTTGCTAAGCAGCAGTGAACGAGATTTTTTACTGGCTCTGGTGCAATGGCGGATTCCCTATGAGATTGCC
This sequence comes from Syntrophomonadaceae bacterium, assembly GCA_028692415.1. Lineage (GTDB taxonomy): Bacteria > Bacillota > Syntrophomonadia > Syntrophomonadales > Syntrophomonadaceae > JAQUBU01. The sequence continues at coordinate 5,476 of JAQUXM010000095.1, forward strand.
TTTATGGTGATGGTCGGCCTGCATTTCCTGCCAATTCTAAGGGAAGAGGCCCTGAATGTGTATTATGCGGTACAGATGCGGGGAACGGAATTGCAAAAAATATCTGCCCGCCTTAAAATCAAGCTCTATACCCGCATGCTGCTGCCGATTATTTCCGGAGCCATCTACCGGGCCGAACAAATGGCCATCGCCATGGACGCCAGAGCTTTTCGAGCTTATCCGCAGCGAAGCTATATGAGAAGGTTAAAACTAAAGAAGCGAGACTATTTCCTGCAAATTACAATGGTACTGCTCAGTGTAATCCTGTTGATTTGAGCTTGTTGTTGAGATCTATTAAAGGGGACTTAATAAAGATAGAATCAAGTAGCACCACTTTTAATTATTTCTCATATAATAATTTACCTTTATGAGAGTGGTGATGGAATGGAAATCTCGATGAAGTTCATGGATGTAACGCCGCAACGAAGTCAGCCTTCGGAATATTTTTCTCCTGCGGTTATGCCTCGCAAAGATTCCTTCCTCGAACTGGAAAAGCTGATCGGCCTTAAGGAAGTGAAAAGGACCTTGGCTGAAGTAACTGCCTTTTCCTTGATTCAAAACAAGCGAACCCAGCTGCAGCTCAAGGCTTGTCCCAGTGTTTTGCACATGGTTTTCAAAGGGAACCCCGGAACGGGCAAGACGACAGTAGCCCGGATATTGGGAAGAATATTCAATGATATAGGGATTCTGAGCAAGGGCCATCTGGTGGAGGTAGAAAGGGCCGATCTGGTTGGGGAATACATCGGCCACACAGCGCAGAAAACCCGGGAAATGCTGAAAAAATCCATGGGCGGGATCATGTTTATCGATGAAGCCTATTCTCTGGCTCAAGGAGGGGAGCGGGACTTTGGCAAGGAAGCCATATCGACCATCGTCAAAAGCATGGAGGACTCGCGGGATAACCTGGTGGTGATCTTGGCCGGGTATTCCAGTGAGACTGAGCAATTTTTGAAATCAAACCCCGGTCTGCGCTCGCGCTTTCCGATTCACATTGATTTTGCTGACTATGATAGCGAACAATTATTTCAAATCGCGGTGCAGATATATAATGAAAGAGACTATGAATTAAGTGGTCGCTGCCGTTGGAGGTTAAAGAACCATCTGAATGATTTTGTTAAAACGCGCCACCCGCACAGCGGCAATGCGCGTTATGTAAGGAATTTGGTGGAAAAGTCCATCCGCTTGCAGGCCCTGAGAATTATTGACATTGACAATCCCAGCCGTAAAGATCTGGTGCTTATTGATGATATGGACCTGCCGGATCCCCAGCGATAGACAGGAAGCATTGAACAATCTGACCAGGTTTATTTAATCTTTCGCTTATTGCTTTTGGTTTTGTCCAGTACCTGGATTTGAATATCATGTTTTTCAACTTTTTCTTCAATACGCTGTAAACGTTCGGTATGATCATCAAGCTTTCTATTTATTGCCAAGTAGCCATCAAACAAAGCATCGATTTTTTCTCTTGTACTAAATTCCATTCGGACAATATCGTGTCGAATTTTTTCCTGGCCTTCGCTTAGTCGGGTGACATCCTGATGGATTGACTCCTGGCCTTCGCTTAGTCGGGTGACATCCTGACGAATTGACTCCTGGCCTTTGCTTAGTCGGGTGACATCCTGATGGATTGACTCCTGGCCTTCGCTTAGTCGGGTGACATCCTGATGGATTGACTCCTGGCCTTCGCTTAGTCGGGTAACATCCTGACGAATTGACTCCTGGCCTTTGCTTAGTCGGGTGACATCCTGACGGATTGATTCCTGGCCTTCGCTTAGCTTTGTAAGATGCTCAATAACAAACTTTTGGAAATCCTTATCGGGCAAGATTTTTCACATCCTCGCCAATAACTCTAATCCCAATATAAGGGAATGTTTAAGAGAAGTCAAGACATTACTGATATAATGGATGAATTAATAAAAAGACCCAGGAAAGTATACAAGATTCGTCACAGATTATATATTATTCAATTGACATATGTTATAAAATAGATGTTAATGCTTTGGTAAAGAATGATTATAATGAGGCTAAACGATGTCACCCGCTTCTTTAAACGGTCGGGTTTCTATTAACCAAACTAGCGGCAGGTTCTAATCCCTCGCCTCGTTGTAACGATGTGTTGAAACTGCTCTGCAGTTTCTTAGGATGTTTAAAGAATGTGGTGAAATGATTGTCAGCACGAGATATTATTAAGCAGGCAGAGGCAGCTTTGTCTGCAGTTTTCGAAGCAAGGGAAGAAACAGCTTATCAGAACCAACAGCGAGTTATTGAAGCTTTTAAGGAATTTCGGGTGAGGGAACATCATTTTTATCCTTCTACCGGTTATGGATATGGTGATGTGGGGCGGGACAACCTGGAACAGATATATGCCCGGCTTCTTGGCGGGGAAGATGCCCTGGTCCGCACCCAGATAGTGTCTGGAACGCATGCCATTTCCGCCAGTCTGTTTGGAATCCTGCGGCCGGGCGACCAATTGCTTTCCCTAAGCGGCAGTCCTTATGATACCTTGGGCAGAATTATCGGCAAAGGCGGAGAAACCCAGGGCAGCCTTATGGAAAAGGGCATAAGTTACCAGGAAATAGCCATGGACGGGCAGGGTGCTCCTGACTTGCCAGCCATTGCAGAGGCTATCGAGGCTCAAACCAGAATGGTCTTGATCCAGCGTTCGCGTGGCTATAGTCTGCGGCAAGCTTTGAACATTGATACCTTGAGTACTATGATAAAGATAGTAAAAGAGAAAAACCCCCACACGATTGTTTTTGTTGACAACTGTTACGGCGAGTTCACCGATATACTGGAGCCAGGGCATTGCGGCGCAGATCTCCTGGCCGGTTCTTTAATAAAAAACCCGGGGGGCGGGCTGGCTCCTTCCGGTGGTTATATTGTAGGTAAAAAGGGCCTGGTCCAGGAGGTGGCTTGTCATGTTACCGCACCGGGATTGGGCAAGGAACTGGGATCCAGCACCCTTGACAAGCGTTATCTCTACCAGGGGTTGTTTTTGGCTCCGCATGTAGTCCTGCAGGCTTTGAAGGGAGCCATTTTGCTGGCTTATGTTTTTGAAGAACACGGTTATAAAGTATGGCCGCGCTGGAATGAG
>JAQUXM010000095.1:8708-9975 GCA_028692415.1 Syntrophomonadaceae bacterium
ATCTTTGTGTCGATAGCCGCTTATGGCTGGTATGAGGGATTCCAACAGGTTACCCCCAAATACCTGGTTATTCTGGCTGGCTTGGCAGTTATTTCAGTCTTTGTTGAATACCTGGCATCGACGCTGGGTGCCAAGTATTTTGGCTCCAGCAAGAAAGGGATGTGGGGTGCCTTTATTGGGACTTTTGCAGGACTTTTTATTTTTCCGCCGCTGGGCATACTCATCGGCCCCTTCCTGGGTGCAGCGATAGGCGAGTACCTGGAGATAAATGATTTTGAAAAGGCGTTTAAAGTTGGCATAGGAACAGTAGCCGGACTCTTTTCCGGAATGATATTCAAGCTGGTACTGGCTCTAGCTATGGGAATATCTTTTATAGTAGTCCTTTTCTAAATGTTTCACGTGAAATAACATTTACAAAAATTAGTTTATAAAATTATATCGTTGGAGGTTGTTAGATGGATAGAGATTATATTTTTAAAATGGTCGAAGAAGAAAACGTCAAGTTTATCAGATTGCAATTCACGGATATCCTGGGAGTACTGAAAGCAATATCAATCACATCCGACCAATTACAGAAGGCACTCGACGGCGAGCTTATGTTCGATGGTTCTTCCATAGAAGGATTTGTCCGCATCGAAGAATCTGATATGTACCTCAAACCTGACCCCAGCACATTTCTGATACTGCCTTGGGTAAGTACCACCTCAGACGCAAAAACGGCCAGGATCATATGTGATATATTTGATTCCAATGGAGAGCCTTTCCATGGCTGTCCCCGTTATGCTTTATCCAGGGTTTTAAAAGAAGCCAAGGATATGGGGTACACGATGCAGGTAGGACCGGAACCGGAGTTTTTCATGTTCCACCTGGATGAAAACGGCCGACCCAGTCTCAAGACTCACGATAAAGCAGGTTATTTTGATTTACCCCCGGTGGACAAAGGGGAAGAAGCCCGCCGCGATATGGTTGAAGTTTTGCAGAGCCTGGGATTTGAGATTGAAGCAGCCCATCACGAGGTTGCACCGGGCCAGCACGAAATTGATTTTAAATACACGGATGCTTTGAAAACCGCGGATAATATCGTCACTTTCCGAATTGCGGTCAGGATAGTCGCCCAGCGCCATGATCTCCACGCCACCTTTATGCCCAAACCGGTTTATGGGATCAATGGTTCCGGTATGCATATGCATGTATCACTTTTTAAGGATGGCGAGAACATTTTCTTCGATCCGCAAAAGGAAGACGGCCTTAGCGAAACCTGCCGCTA
>JAQUXM010000008.1:0-19936 GCA_028692415.1 Syntrophomonadaceae bacterium
ATAGAAGTGTTTATCGCAGCCGCCCGGGAAAGAAACGAAAGCCTGGATCATGTCCTGCTCAGCGGTCCTCCCGGTTTGGGCAAAACCACCCTGGCTACCATCATGGCCAATGAAATAGGCAAGCCCATACGCAAGACTTCAGGACCGGCCATTGAAAGACCGGGGGACCTGGCCGCCATTCTAAGCAACCTCGAAGCGGGCGAAATACTGTTTATTGATGAGATTCACCGTCTGAACCGCAATGTTGAGGAGATCATGTACCCGGCCATGGAAGACTATGCCATTGATATCATTATCGGCAAGGGTCCGGCGGCGCGAACCATAAGACTTGACCTGCCGCCTTTTACGCTTATTGGTGCCACCACCCGTCCCGGGCTTTTGAGTTCTCCCTTGCGGGACCGCTTTGGGATTAACTGTCGTTTGGATTTTTATGATGTTGGAGATCTGGGCCAGATTATTATAAGAGCAGCACGGATTCTTAATATAGATACAGACCGGGAAGGTGCTTATGAAATGGCCCGGCGGGCTCGGGGCACGCCCCGGGTGGCCAACCGTTTACTGCGCCGGGTCCGGGACTATGCTCTGGTGAAGGCCAATGCGGTAATAGATCAAGAAGTGGCCGCATGGGCCTTGCAAATGCTGGAAATAGATGAATGTGGGCTGGATATTATGGACAGAATGATATTGGATGCTATAATAAATAAGTTCGGCGGTGGGCCGGTAGGCTTGGAGACCCTGGCAGCAGCAGTGTCCGAAGAATCCGATACCTTAACTGATGTTTATGAACCCTATTTATTGAAACTGGGTTTTATCCAAAAAACTCCCCGGGGCCGGGTAGCCACCGAGCACGCCTATCGCCATCTGGGGCTCAAGTTTAATAAAGTGTGGGAGGAAAACGGGCTTTTTGGCGGTAAAGCGTAAACAAGGTCAGGCGTAAGGGCTAAGGGGTAAGGAGTGAGGAGTGATTCATGAAATTGCTTTTTAACAGCCCCTGTATTTAAAGTTGCTTCAATAAAGCTTCGAGTTTATAGGAGTTTGACCTTGCGGTTGCTGATACGAAACTGTTCAAAATCGATAATAAGCAAGCATCAGAGCTAATTAATGGATAAAGGAAAGTATTAAACAATAAGAAAGATTAAGGTGAAAGATATTGAGCAAAGTCCTTTTACATATTTGCTGTGGGCCATGTGCTACTTATCCGGTTCCCAAACTGCGGGAGCAGGGTTATGAGCTTAGAGGCTATTTCTATAACCCCAATATTCATCCTTATACGGAATATTTACAGAGGAAACAAGCCCTGGAGGAGTTTGCCCGGTTAAGCGAACTGCCGGTTATTTATGCGGAAGAATACAACCCGCTTGAATATTTTCAAAGTGTTAGTTTCCGGGAATCCAAGCGCTGTTTGATCTGCTATCAAATGCGGCTGGAGCAGGCAGCCCGCATTGCGCGTAAAGGACATTTTGATTATTTTACCTCGACTTTGCTGGTCAGCAGGTTTCAAAAGCATGAGATGATAAGGGAGATTGGTGAAGCTACTGGAGAAAAATATGGAGTGCCTTTTTTGTACCAGGACTTCCGCGAAGGCTTCGCTGATACGGCCAAGCTATCCCGGCAGATGGGCTTGTACCGGCAGCAGTATTGCGGATGCCTGTACAGTGAAAAGGAGCGTTATACTCCCCGGGAACGGCGGGCCTCAACTTCTTAGAGGGAGGAGTTAAAGCCAATGGAGAACATGGCCAGGATTTTAATATTTGCGGGAATTGTTCTGCTGCTGGCAGGCCTTATTTTTTTGGGCATTTCCAAACTTGGCATAGCAGGGTTCAAGCTGCCGGGTGACCTATATATTAAAAAAGGCAATACCAGCATCTACTTTCCAGTAGTAAGCTGTATTCTAATAAGTTTGATTCTGACCTTGATATTTAATTTAATAAGCAGGAGATAATAATTGGTGAATGACAAGAATATTTACAATCTGGATAGCTATCACTATGATTTGCCGTCACATTTAATTGCGCAGTTTCCCATCGTGCCCCGCGACCAATCACGCTTGCTGCTTATGGATAGACAAAGCGGCAAGCTGGCGGACCGGATATTTACGGACATTATCGAATACCTGGAAGCGGGAGACAGCCTGGTTCTAAATGAAACCAGGGTAATACCGGCCCGTCTTTTGGCAGTGAAAGAAAGCGGGGCCAATGTGGAGATATTGCTTTTAAGGAGACGAACTGATGGCTGGGAGGCCCTGGTGAAGCCTGCCAGGAGGTTAAAGGCAGGGAGCAAAGCAGGGTTTGGTACAGAAAGTCAGGTTGAACTTGAGATTGTTCAGGAATTGGATTTTGCCGGGGGAAGACTGGTAGCTTTTCGCAATTGCCACGACGAGCAAGCATTTATCGAACAGATGGGACACATGCCATTGCCCCCCTATATTAACCGGAACGATGAGGCGGGTGACCGGGAACAATACCAGACGGTATATGCACGCGAAAATGGTTCGGCTGCGGCGCCAACCGCCGGCTTGCATTTTACCCGGGAACTGCTGGAGCGAATCCATGCTAAAGGGGTTAATCTGACCACCATTCTCCTGCATGTAGGCATGGGCACCTTCAGGCCGGTTAAAAGCCAGGATATTAGGGAGCATAGCATGCATTATGAGTTTTTTCGGGTTAGCGAAGATACTGCCATGATGCTAAACAAGACCCGTCAGGAGGGTCGCAAAATAATTGCCGTAGGAACGACAGTGGTAAGAACCCTGGAAACAATATATAATGTTCAAGGTGGTTTTGCGTCCGGGGAAGGTGAAACCAATAAATTCATTTACCCGGGATATAAATTCAAGGCTATTGATGGTTTGGTCAGCAATTTTCATCTGCCGGGTTCATCGCTGCTGATGCTGGTAGCAGCCCTGGCGGGAATCGATGCCACCATGGCGGCATACCGGCATGCGGTTGAAGAACAATATCGCTTTTTTAGTTACGGCGATGCCATGTTTATCCGGTAGGTAAGGTGTTAGGCGTTCAGTGTAAGGCGTAGAATCCTCTCTCCTAACCCTTAAAGTTAATCAATAAGTGTCTTTGCTGTCAGTCAGTAATAAGAGGCATATCTGAAGGTTTAGTAGATATAATGAGATTCAGGAAATAAGGTGTGAGTACAGTCCCAGGGTTTTTTTCCCCTTACCCCTTACCCCTTACCCCTCACGCCTCACGGTTTAAGGAGAATCTATCTTGGAGTTTAAGATTGAAAAAACAGATAATCATTCAGCAGCCCGGCTCGGGAGTATTACATCTGCGCATGGCAGCTTTGCCACCCCGGTTTTTATGCCGGTGGGCACCCAGGCTACGGTTAAAACCCTGACCCCTGAGGATTTGTATGAGATCGGAGTCGGGATTATCCTCTCCAATGCCTATCATTTATTCCTGCGGCCTGGCGAAGAACTGGTGCATAAGGCTGGAGGACTGCATGCCTTTATGAACTGGAAGGGCAACATACTGACCGATAGCGGAGGATTTCAGGTCTTCAGCCTGAGCAAGCTGCGGCGGATTAATGATGAGGGAGTTTGGTTCAACTCGCATATCGACGGCTCCAAACACTTTATGACTCCGGAAAAGGTTATGGAAATTGAGAGCAAACTGGGTGCGGACATAATCATGTGTTTTGATGAATGCTCCCCCTATCCCTGCAGCCATGAAGAGGCCGAGCAGGCAGTAATAAGAACCAGTCTTTGGGCCAAACGCTGCCAGCAGGCTCATCAGTCTGAAAATCAGGATCTTTTCGGTATTGTTCAGGGTAATGTATTTCCTGAACTTCGCCGCCGCAGTGCTGCAGAACTGGCAGTTCTGGGCTTTCCCGGTTACGCCATCGGCGGGCTCAGTGTTGGTGAGCCTAAAGCTCAGATGTATGAGATCCTGGAGCTAACGAATGAATTGCTGCCAGTTGACAAGCCTCGCTATCTAATGGGTGTGGGCACCCCTGAAGACCTGCTGGAAGGTGTTAAAAGAGGGGTGGATATGTTCGACTGTGTACTTCCCACCCGTTTGGCTCGCCATGGCAGTGCTTACACCAGTCAGGGCCGGATTACCGTGAGAAATGCGGGCTTTGCTGAGGATTTTACACCGGTGGACCCTGATTGCAATTGCTATGTATGTAAAAACTACAGCCGGGCCTACATCCGGCACTTGATCAAGGCTGAAGAGATGCTGGCCCATCGTCTGCTCACCTATCATAATGTTTATTTTCTGATACAATTAATGGAAAATATACGAACTGCCATAAGAGAAGGGGAATTCACCAGATATTACCGGGAATTTTTTAATAAATACCGCTTTTAGGAGGAGGATTTGGGGTATAATTAGCGAATGTATATAACGCGGTGGATGTATCTCCCCCGCTTCTTTAAGTGGTTGGGTTACTATTAACAAACGAGGCAGCGGCTTCTAATTCCCCGCCTCGTTGTAGCGGTGTGTTGAAACTGCTCTGCAGTTTCTTCCGATGCTAAAAAGTTTTACAGTTTTAAGGAGTGATGATATGGGCAGTTCAAGTGAAAGCTGGATGACTATGGCCATCTATTTTGGAGCTTTCATGGCGGTTTTCTATTTCCTTATTATTATGCCTCGCAAGAAGCAGGAGAAAAAGCATAAAGGGGTTTTGGAGTCGCTGAAAAAAGGGGATCGCGTAGTCAGTATTGGCGGTATTAGAGGTGAGGTTGCTCGCATCAAAGATGATATAGTGGTGCTTAAGGTGAGTGAAAATACCGAGCTTGAACTTATTAAAAACGCAATTGCTTACCGGGTTGAGGATAAGTAAATGGTTTTCTTAAAGGATATACGCGTTAATCCTTTAGTTAATACCTTTATTGATAAAGGTAATGAGCATTTGGGGGTGATGGGTTATACCGACCATGGGAGATTACACTTGGCTTTGGTATCTTCAATTAGCAAGGCCATAATGCTAAAACTCGGTTATAGCGAGCGTTTGGCCGAACTAGCTGGAATTGCTGGTTATATGCATGATATAGGGAATGTGGTCAACCGCAATGGGCACAGCCAGAGTGGAGCTTTGATGGCTTTGGAAATCTTGCGGCGCCTGAATATGGAACCGGAGGAGATAGCAATTATCTGTGCGGCAATTGGCAATCACGATGAGGGCAGCGGGCATCCGGTCAATGAGGTAGCTGCAGCACTTATTCTGGCTGACAAGTCACATGTTCATAGAAACCGGGTTAGAAACCCGGACATTGCTACTTTTGATATCCATGACCGGGTTAATTTTGCGGTCGAACATTCGATTTTGGATATTGATGAAAACAAAAAAATCATTACGATGGACCTGATGATAGATACCAAGATATGTCCGGTAATGGAATATTTTGAAATATTTATGAGCAGAATGCTTTTGTGCCGCCGGGCAGCCAGCTTTTTAGGCTGCGAATTCGAGTTGATGATTAACGGAGTTAAATTACTGTAACTAATTAAGGTTATGAAAGGAGGATTTTGTAGTGCGAAAAAATTCCAGTATAGCAATAATTTTAGCGGTAGTTGTAGCTCTAAGTTTGCTGTCATATTTCACCTACCGGCCTATACTGAGTAATTTGGATCTGGGACTGGATCTTCGGGGTGGCTTGCATGTGGTTCTGGAGGCCCAGGAAAAACCAGGTCAAAAAATAACAGCTGATACGATACAAAAAGCAGTAGGAATCTTAAGAAACCGGGTAGACAAACTGGGGGTAAGTGAACCGGTTATTTATCCTGAAGGAGAGCGCCGGGTAGTGGTTGAACTGGCCGGTGTACAGGACCCGGAAGCAGCAGTCGATATCATCAAGAACACCGCCCAGCTCGAATTCTGGGATGAGCAAGGTAAAGTATTAGTAACCGGGAAACACCTTAAAGAGGCCCAAGCTGCGTCAGCTGGCGGGGCTGAAGGCTTTGAAGTTAATATCGAGTTTGACAAAGAGGGAGCCAAGCTCTTTGCTGATGCTACAACTGCCAATGTGGGCAAACCGCTGATGATCGTCCTTGATGGCAAGGTTGTAAGTGCTCCTACTGTACAGACACCAATTACTGATGGCAGCGCGCGCATCACCGGTACTTTTACCGCCAAAGAAGCCGAAAATCTTGCAGTATTGCTGCGTTCCGGTGCTTTGCCGGTATCATTCAAGATTCTGGAAAAGCGAACCGTGGGACCAACCTTGGGCAGTGACTCACTGGACAAAAGCGTTAAAGCGGGACTTTTAGGATTGATAGCAATTCTGATATTCATGCTCGGATATTATCGTTTACCGGGTTTGGTGGCTGACATTTCCATGACCTTGTATTCGGTGCTGGTTTTGGGTACTATGGCCGTTCTGGGGACTGTATTGACGCTGCCAGGCATCGCGGCTTTCGTTCTATCCATAGGTATGGCGATTGATGCCAATATCATTATTTATGAGCGGGTAAAAGAAGAATTGCGTTGGGGGAAAACGCTGAAAGCTGCGATTGATGCAGGCTTTAGCCGAGCCTTTTGGACCATTTTTGATGCCAATTTGACGACGCTGATAGCGGCCTTTGTCTTGCTTTATTTCGGCAGCGGTCCGATCAAGGGCTTTGCAGTTACACTTTCCATAGGTATAATTGCCGGTATGCTGGTAGCCCTGGTGTTTACTCGTTATCTGCTAATTTGGTGTGCGGATATTTTCAAAAACCATAAACTTTACGGTGTATAAGGAGGGTAGTAATGAAAATCATTGAGAGACGCAAATATTTCTACATTATTTCATCAATATTGTTGATTGCCGGTTTTATATCCATGTTTGCTCAGGGTTTTAACCTGGGCATAGATTTTAGAGGTGGTTCCTCGCTCCGTTTTAAAATGGATGCCAGCGTTTCCTCGGCGGATGTCAGAGCTACCATCGACGGGTTAAAGATAGTGAATCAAGCCACCATTCAAAAGAGCGGTGATGAGTTTCTGATTCGCACCCAGGAATTGGACCAAGAGCAAACCAAGAAGATTGAAGATGCCTTGCAGGCCAAGTTCAAGAACACCAAGTATTTGAGCGCGGAAAGTGTCGGAGCGACCATCGGCAGTGAATTAACCAAGAATGCTCTGCTTTCAGTAGCTATTGCTTTGGTCTTGATGTTGCTATACATTACCTTCCGCTTTGAATGGAGTTTCGGGGTAGCTGCTATTCTGGCTTTATTTCATGATGTTTTGATTGTAATTGGCTTGTTTTCAATATTCCAGTGGGAAATTGACGGGCCTTTTATAGCAGCCATTCTAACGGTTCTAGGTTATTCGATTAACGATACCATAGTCATATTTGATCGCGTAAGGGAGAATATACGCAACAAAACGAAAGATGATTTGGGCACTCTACTTAATAAAAGCATAATGCAAACCATGAACCGTTCAATAAATACCGTTCTGGTCGTTCTCTTGCCGCTAATGGCTCTTTTCCTGATCGGTGGTTCAACGATTAAGACATTTGTATTGACCATGCTGATTGGTTTTCTATTGGGAATGTACTCATCCATATTTGTCGCCAGCCCCCTATACTATGAAATCAAACAGCGGGCTTAATTTATTCTTGAATAGAGTATAAAAATATGATATTATCATATAAATTATTAAGCTGAATATTTGGTCAGGCAAAAATGCCGGGCTTTCGGGCAGCGAAGATATTCGTGGGACTTCATAGAATTATGGAGTCTCTTTTTTATCCCAAATGAAAGGGAACACAGCCGTTTCGCGGCAATGTCCCCGGTTAATGAAAGGGGAACACCCGTTTCACGGCAATGTCCCCTATAACATGGTATGGATGAACAATGGACCGATGTTGGTGCTTGCATTACTTACGTTTAAGGGGGAAAAGGAATGGATGTAAAAACCAAAGCGGCATGGCTCTCAGTCTTGAGCAACGCAGTGCTGATGAGCGGCAAATTCATAGTTGGCTTTATGATTGGTTCCATCAGTGTAATATCTGAGGCAATCCATTCCGCTAATGACCTTTTGGCTTCCTTTATCGCCTTGTTCGCCGTGCAGCGTTCCAGCAAGCCGCCCGATAAGGAGCACCCTTATGGGCATGGTAAGATTGAAAACATATCCGGAACCATAGAAGCCTTGTTGATATTTGTCGCGGCCTTAATGATCGTAAAAGAAGCGGTGGAAAAAATCCTGCATGGCGGCGAGATGATGGATACTACCTGGGGTATTGTCGTAATGGGGGTTTCGGCGGGCGTCAACTTCCTGGTATCGGGCTACCTGCTCAAGGTGGGCCGGGAAACAGATTCCGTAGCTTTGGAAGCGGATGGCATGCATTTGAAGACTGATGTGCTTACATCTGCCGGGGTATTTATTGGACTGATCCTGATCAAGATTACCGGCATAAAGATAATAGATCCGATCGCCGCAATGCTAGTAGCGGTCTTGATATTCAAGGCGGCTTACGATTTAACCAAAAAGGCCTTTATGCCTCTGATTGACACAGCTCTCGATGACGATAAACTACTAGCAGTACAAAGTATTTTAAGCGAGCACAGCCATGATTTTATAGAATATCACGAGTTAAGGACCCGCAAGGCAGGCCGCGACTCGCATATTGATTTACACCTGGTTATCAGTCCGGATAAAAGCGTTCAGGAAGCCCACGAACTGTGCGATGTCATCGAGGAAAAGATTGAGTCCTGCATATCGCATTCCCATGTACTTATTCATGTGGAACCGGCTACACCTGACTATATAGGAAAATCCGGACTAGGCAATGCCTAAATCATAATGGCTTGAAAAAAAGCAGTTATATGTCTAAAATATGGATATGCACAAGCTGCAGGGAAGGGTGGGAATATGCAAGTTTATATGGTCGTTGCTTTTTTATTCTTGTTGGGTATAGGTGTTTTTGTTTTTCAAAACACGGCCATGGTGGCAGTGCATTTTTTAACCTGGGTTACCCCTGAAATATCCTTGGCTCTGGTTATATTGGCAGCGGCCTGCGGAGGAGCCTTGATTACATTCTTGCTCGACAGTGTGCGCTATTTCAAAATCGCGAAGAAAATCAAAGAATTGGGCACGTTAAATAAGAAGCTGCAGGATGAGATAGAATTGCTGAAAAAGAAAAACTGGAAGCTGGAGGAAGAGGCCCAAAGCAAAAGCAACAGCGAAGCAGATATAAATTCAGAAGCTTAAGAGAATAGACATGGAGCCGGGCAAAGCCCGGTAATTTCTTTATTGGCATTAGTTCTAGGAGACTACACTATGCGGTAGTTCTGATGCTAACTAGTGCTTGCAATTATTGCAGCTGCCGTACAATTATTTTATTTTATAGTAATAAGTCTGGAGATATCTACTCCGCAACCCTTACGCCTCACCCATTGTATTATGTATATACCGGCCTTAGTTGTTGACGAGATTTAAAGGATAATGTTAAAATAACCAGGATTTACGAAGATAGGAGTGTGGATGCTTTGCAGCTCAGCGGAACTATGATGATAAACCCGCAAGGCCATTTGGAAGTAGGCGGCATAGATACAGTAGACTTGGTAAAGGATTTTGGTACGCCATTATGGGTGATGGATGAACAGGGCCTGCGTCAAAACTGCAGGAAGATCAAAACAGCGTTTAATGCGCTGGGTAATTCCCTGGTGCTTTATGCCAGCAAGACTTTAAGCACCATATCCATATATCGGATTATTGAAGAAGAAGGACTGGGCCTGGATGTAGTCTCGGGCGGTGAGCTATATACCGCTCTTAAAGCTGGATTTCCCATGGAAAAAGTCTATTTTCACGGTAACAACAAGAGCCGGGAGGAAATAAACATGGCTATCGAGGCTGGCGCAGGCCGGATCGTAGCCGACAATTTTTACGAACTCCAGCTCCTAAATGCCTGTTGTGCTGAAAAAGGTAAGATTCAGGATATTCTTTTACGGGTCACCCCTGGGGTTGAAGCCCATACCCATGAATATATAAAGACCGGCCAAATTGATTCCAAGTTTGGTTTTACTGTGTCCGACGGTCAGGCTATGGATGGTGTACAGGCAGCACTGGCCAGTCCCTTTCTTAATCTGCTTGGTTTGCACTGCCATATAGGCTCCCAAATATTCGAGATGGAATCTTTCGGACATGCCAGCTCCATAATGATGGATTTTCTTGGTGCGGTCAAAGAAGAAACCGGGCATGAATTCGATGAACTGGATGTGGGCGGCGGCTTCGGGATTTATTATTATCCAGGCGACGAACCGCGTGATCCGGCAGAGTGGGCAAGGGCCATAATGCTGGTCGTAGAAGCCAAGGTTAAAGAAAAGGGAATAAAAATGCCCCGCATTATAGTGGAACCTGGGCGCTCTATCGCTGGTCCTGCAGGCATTACTTTATACACTGCCGGTTCCAGCAAGGAAGTTAAAGGCATTCGCAAATATTTAGCGGTAGATGGCGGTATGACCGACAACCCGCGGCCTGCTCTTTACGGTTCCAAATATTCGATCATGGTGGCGAATAAGGCTCTGGCTGATGCCGAAGAAAAGGTTTCGATTGCCGGAAAGTGCTGTGAATCCGGGGATATGTTGATTTGGGACGCCATGCTGCCCAAAGTGGAAGCCGGAGATATTTTGGCGGTCTTTGCTACCGGTGCTTATAATTACGCGATGTCCAGCAATTACAATCGCCTGCCCCGGCCGGCCATGGTACTGGTCAACGAGGGTAAAGCCGATTTAATTGTCAAACGCGAAAGCTATGAGGATTTGATCAGAAATGATGTATTGCCGGAACGGCTTAACCCGTAGGTATATTCAAAGCTTTAAATCGAGCTGGCAGACAGAGGAAAATTATTAGCTATTTTCCATAGCCCCAAAATCGCAATCGGTAGAAATTTTTCGTATGCTTAAAAAGCGATATTTATTGCGATGTTTCGGAATTAATGGATGTATTTACTAGTTTACGCTGTATCGAAAACTGTTTGGACAGCGGATTGTACTCTATTAAATCGGTAGCCAGCAAACCGGTCCCGGGTACAAGATATGCGATGGCTGCTGAATAGGCTTGGTCCTCTTCGGAATACAAGCCCCTCAGACCGGCCGCTCCCGAAGTGCCTGGGTTAATAAATACGGAGTCCGCCTGCTGCACCATGCGCAGGCGATGATCATGTCCGGAGACCGTTATGGCAGACAGCGACATTAGTTGCTTGCCCATACTTGAATTATGCACTACGAGTATGTCTGGACGCCCCTGGGTTTCGACCGCTGTTTTTATGAGCACTGCTTGCTCGTCCATAATTTGACGGCCTTCTTCCTCACTGGCATATTCTACAGCCGCAACACTGGACAGGGGGTCGGGAAACCCCAGCACTTTAATCCCCGAAATGCTGGTCATCTGCCCGTTTAATACCTGGCAGTTCTCATATCCGGCAATTATATCCATTATTTCCGGATTATCATGGTTGCCTGCGGCGATTAACTGCGGTATTTTTATGTTTTGAATATCCTTTATAGATTCGGCCTCGGGAATGGTACCCAAATCGGTTAAATCTCCAGCATTAATAATGAAATCGACCTTGAAATTATCCGCCATACTCTTAATAAATTCAATACCTACCGGGTTTGAATGCAGATCACTAACCAGCAAAACCTTGACCACCTCGTTCTGTTCCTCAGGACTGGCCATCACCATCAGGCTGTCGGCACCGATGAACACCTTTCGCAGATTAGCTACGATTTTATCGGTATTTTCCTTTATTGACTGCAAATCGCTGAGAGAATTGCCGGCAAATTCCATCAGTGAAGGAGCCATACTTATAACGCCTTTGTACTCGGCTTCGGTAAAAGCCTGGGGATTATAGGAGTTAACAGAGTAGAGAACCGGAATGGCAAGCAATATTATGCATAGCAGCGCATTAAGTAGAGCCTTGAACAAGCTGTTTCGCCAAATTAGCAGAATCATTAAAAAGCTAGCAATAAAGGCCATGATTATCTGGCGTAAAGCAAAAAGCAAAACTGAATCTTCGGCTCCCTTGCGCAGGCGCTGCAAGAATACTTTGCTGCTGGCAGGATTGTTTATTTGGGTTTTCAAGCTGTCACTTTGGATTTGCTCCAGGGTCAAGCTGAATTTTACCGGTCCCTGGTGGGTTCTGGCTTCAATGACGCCGAAAGGCGGCAAACGGAATTCAGTTATACCAGCAGATGCAGGAGCAATCGCCGCTTCTATGGTAATACCTTCAATATTTATGGAACTGGGGCCGAAAAGCCATACCGCCAGCACCGCAGATATTAATCCGGTAAAAACTATGCCGAGTGACTTTAATACATACTTGATTTTTGCCCAATCCGGGCTTTGGCTAATAAAAGGCAAAGCAAATACCCCCCATAAATATGCCTCATCAAAACAAGTATAGCAAAAAACTTGGGGAGTATTAAGGGGAAGAGAATGGCAGAACTGATATGTAACTCTAGCCAGTCCCGCTATTTTTGCTGGCGAAAGGCCTTTTGGATTTCCTCCTGGGAGTTTTCGAAAATGCCAGGCTGGGAAAAATAAATGCAACGATCCTTGTACATTTTTATCCAATCGGTCCAGCGCTGGGCATATTCCTTTTCAGGCACCCAGGAAGGGATGCCGCGCGATGCCGCCTGGACCAGGGAATTTACCGAATTCATTACCAGTTCACTGAGATGTACGCAGCCGACGGTTCCGAGCAGCACTTTACTGACCTGACGGTTAAACCCGGCTCCCACTTCCAGGCCGATTAATTTGTCTATGCTCTGCAATCCCTGCGGGCAGATCGAAAAGGGTGTTTTAAGCGCACTGGCTTCGGCCTCCAGTATTTTAAAACTGGCAAAATCAAACACTATACGGGAACGAATATCATGGATATCGTCCTTCCATTGCCCGTTCACCTCAAAACCGACCTCGGGAATCAGCCGCACTTTGTAGTTTTCAGTCTTTTCGTACATGGTTACCCCCCTAAAAATGGATATCTGTCGAATATTATAGGGAAAAATATACTAGAAAAGCAAGCTGAATATATAAGCGCTCTTCACATGTAGACGCATGATAATTTGTATTGGTAAGCAGGTTCCTTGAAAAAGCAAGTGTTACATAAAATACAAGCAGATATTTGGGAAGCATGAGCACTTTACCCTGCGGGTCTCAGAGCACAAAATTCAAGTTGTTCTTGTACCTTTAAAGCCGCCATAATTCTAGGCAAACCAGAGTCAGAGTTCCAGTTAAAAGGGTTTTGGGGGAAAGGTTAAACCCGTTCGAATTGAGGAAAAGCCATATTATTATGATATAATGCAGTTATCTTATACAGGGGAGTATTAATTAGTGGATATTATAACATCACACAACTCTTTGGATTTTGACGGTTTGGCCTCTATGGTAGCGGCCAGCAAGCTATATCCCGGTGCAGTCAAGGTTTTTTCCGGAACTCTTTCCAAAAATGTAAAACAATTTATGGCTCTCTACAAGGACTTGCTGTTAATCAAGTATGCCAAGGAGATTGATCTCAAGGCTATAAAACGGATGATAGTCGTAGATACCGCCAATGCCAACCGCCTTGGTTATCTTAAGGAAATAGCCTTGCAGAGCGGGGTGGATTTTCATATCTATGACCATCATCCTTCTGCTCCCGATGACTTGCAGGGAAGCATCTGCGAAATCCACAAACTGGGAGCCGCCACCACCATTCTTATTGAAGAAATCATTAGAAAAGGGGTCAATATCAGTCCTTTTGACGCTACTATACTTGCGCTTGGAATCTACGAAGATACCGGCAATATGCTTTTTGCTACTACCACCCCGCGTGATGTTTCAGCAGTTTCTTTTTTATTGGAACGAGGGGCTAATCTATCGGTAGTTGCCAACTTCATGGAGCAACCTTTTTCCAGTGAACAGCGCTGGCTTTTACAAAACCTGCTGAATACCGCTCAACATTACCGGATTAAAAATGTTGATGTGGTGCTGGCGGAGTCGCAAAATGAAAATTTTGTGCCGGGACTGGATGCGGTTAGTTTCCGATTGTTGGAAGTGGAAAATGCCGATGCGGTATTCGTAATAGCAAAAATGCAGGGTAAATTAAATGTAGTAGGCCGTAGCCGCTGCAATAATGTTAAGGTTAATGAAATACTGAAGGCGGTAGGCGGCAGAGGCCATGAACGGGCTGCCTCCGCAGTGGTTAAAAAGGGAAATAGCGCGGATATCGCCGGGGCTATTCTAACCGGGTTGGAGGAAAAGGTGCAGCCTGGTTTGCTGGCCAAAGATATAATGTCAACACCCGTAAAAAGTATTCCTATGGATAGGAGTATGGAAGAAGCAGGTCGTATTATGCTGCGTTATGGGCATACCGGTATGCCGGTAGTTGAGGGCGACATTATGGTGGGAATGATATCACGACGTGATGTGGGCAAGGCCAGGACGCATGATTTGGGACATGCCCCAGTAAAGGGCTTTATGACTGCCGGTGTCCTCGCAGTGGCTCCCGATACCCCGGTAGGTGAGATTCAAAGGATGATGGTTGAGTATGATATCGGAAGATTACCGGTAACTGATCATGACCGGCTGATGGGAATAGTATCACGAACCGATATTTTAAGAACCTTGCATGGCGAAGACTATCCTGAAGACCATGAAGTTTTATATACGGCAAGCGGTGAAAAAAACGAAAATTGCCTGGCCATGATGCAGGAAAGAATGCCTTCCAAGATACTTTCAATACTCACTTTAGTCGGTGAACTGGCGGAGGCTATGGGTGTTACGGTATATTGTGTGGGTGGTTTTGTAAGAGACTTCTTCTTAAGGGTACCCAATTATGATCTGGACATGGTGGTCGAGGGAGATGGGGAAGGATTAGCCCGCAAGGTAGCTGAAACAATGGGGGGGAAAGAAAGGATTCACCAGCGTTTTGGCACTGCTATGGTTGCGCTTCCGGATGGAACCAAGCTGGATATTGCTACAGCTCGTACTGAATATTACGAGTTTCCTGCCGCTTTGCCCAGAGTCGAGAAATCTTCTATCAGGGAAGATATGTATCGCCGCGATTTTACCATCAACACTCTGGCCTTATGTTTAAACCCGGGCAAGTTTGGAGATTTAATTGACTATTTTGGCGGCCGCAAAGATCTGGAAAGTGGATATATCCGTATCCTCTATAATTTAAGTTTTATCGAAGATCCTACCCGGATTCTGCGTGCCGTAAGATTCGAACAACGCTACCAGTTTACTATGGAACCGGATACCCTGCGTTTTGCCCGGGATGCAATAGAACGTCACTTATTGGGTAAGCTTTCGTATAAACGCATTATGCAGGAATTATTGCTGCTGTTAAGTGAAAAAGACCCTTTGCCCGCCTTGAACCGGATACTGGAAATAGGGGTCTGGGAGTATATTCTTCCTGAAGTTGACCTGGCTAAAATTAGCCGCACTACTCTAAAACGGGTACCCATACTGGTAGGCTGGTGGGAGGAAAGATACTATGGGCAAAAGATCAAATCCTGGCTGGTGTATATCATTGTTATTCTCTCGCAGCTAAATGAAGAGCAAAAGGTGCAGGTGATTGAACGCTATCATATGGATAATTATGCCCGAAAAGCCATACAGGAATCACTGGTGGTTTCATCACTGGTAGAAGAGTTGCACTCCAACCACAATCTTCTGAACTCTGATATTGATAGCAAGCTTAGCAACTGGAATTCGGAAAGCACCATTTACTTGCTTTTGTCAATAAAGGATGAACAAGTATGGGAAAAGATAGTAAAGTATTTGGATATTAAGGATAATATAAAGATAGATATTAATGGTTACGAGCTCAAGAAATTGGGATTGAGGCAAGGGCCTATCTATCGTTTAATTTTGGAGGAGTTATATAAATTGAAGCTAAACCAGGTTATTCTTAATCGCGAAGAAGAGCTAATTGCCGTAAAAAAATGGTTGGAGGAGGGGAGATTTAGCGATGCTGCAATCACTGACTGAAATGCTCATTGCATTGCCGGCTATAATGATCGCACTGGTTTTCCATGAATATGCGCATGGCAAGGTGGCTGATTTATTGGGTGATACCACTCCGTACTACCAGGGCCGATTGACCTTGAACCCCTTGCCCCATATTGACTGGCTGGGTTTTATTATGCTTTTTGTTTTTCACTTTGGCTGGGCCAAACCGGTACAAGTAAATCCATATAATTTTAAAAACATTAGCATTAAAAAAGGAATGATGCTGGTGTCGCTGGCGGGACCCGGAATGAACATCCTGCTGGCTTTTATTGGCTTGCTGGCTTATAAGTACCTGGCCCCTTTGCAGAACCTTGAGTGGGCGGCTATGACCATTAGTCTAATTCAGCCCTTGATTTATATAAATCTAATTTTAGCGGCCTTTAATTTGATTCCCCTGCCGCCTCTGGACGGCTCGAAAATCCTGGCCGGTTTGCTGCCGGATACCGGTGCTCAGTATATTTACTCGCTTGAGCAATATGGGCCTTTGATTTTATTATTGCTGATTGTTTCGGGGATGGCAGGCAAAATTTTTATGCCCCTGGCCAATTTATTATACAGTCTGTTAACTATGATAGTATTTTAATGTAACAGTCAGGGGTGAGGGGTGAGGTGTTAGGGGTGAATCTTTTACTAATTACACATTTCGCCTTACACCTTACGGGATTAGATGCTGTTAATATAAACGATGGTGGAGTATTTCACCCTTCACCCGGTATTCTGCGGGCACGTCTCCAATGGGGCAATACTTTTGCAGCTGCAGGCTATGATTAATGTTATAGCGGGTACAAGCAAAATTAATAATGACCATAGATAAGGTGATGAGTAATTTGGCTTATGTAGTTGACCTGGAGAGTTTTCATGGTCCTCTGGATCTGCTTCTTTATCTGATTGAGGAAAACGAGCTGGATATCTATGATATTCCCATTGCCAGCATTAGTGATCAATACTTGAGTTACTTGCAGGCCAGCGGGGATTTTGACTTGGATAAGATGGGGGATTTTTTAATAATGGCAAGTTATTTATTAAATCTCAAGTCGCAAATGCTGCTGCCCAAACGCCCGGCAGTCGAGGAGGAAGAGAGTGAGCTGCTTGATCCCCGTCAGGAACTGGTTCAAAAATTGCTCGATTATAAAAAATACAAAAATGCGGCTGAATACCTGCAGCAAAGACAGAGCGGAGAAATAAGCAGAGTATTCTACCGCAGCAGTGATTTGCAATACCTGCCCAACCGGGAACTGGCTGCGGAAACGACTATGCTTTTTCGAGCTTATCAGACACTGTTGCGTGAGTATAATAAAAGTGAGGGAACTTATCTATTACCGCAGGGTGATGTCAATATTGCCGATAAGATGGAGGAGATATCGAATCTATTGCATCGCAAACCTGAAGGCATGGTATTTCAAGATTTGTTTGCCGAGGTTCATAATCTGAGGGAGGCCCTGGCCTTGTTTTTGGCTTTACTTGAATTGTTGAGGCTGCAAAGGGTCCAAGCCATACAAGATCAGGCTTTTGGAGAGATTATAGTAAGTTTGCGGGTGGCGATTTGATATGTTGATGCGGGAAGAGGTTATGGGCGCTGTTGAAGCAATCTTGTTTGTTCGGGCGGAACAGGTAGGAATTGATGAACTGGTGGAAATCCTCGACATACCGTTGCTCGAATTAAGAGTATTGATGCGGGAAATGCTAAGTGATTATAATCAGAATAAAAACCGTGGGGTTCAGATATTGGAGGTTGACGGATTTTATTTGATGTGTACGAATCCAGCCTATTCGGATATCCTGACTCGCATGGAAAAGCCCGGGCGGAAGAGACTATCTCCAGCTGCACTGGATACCCTGGCTATTATTGCTTACCGGCAGCCGGTGACCCGGGCCGAAATTGAACAAGTCCGGGGGGTAAAAGCCGATAGAATTATTAACAATCTCCTGGAAAAAGGACTTATTCTGGAGCTGGGATTTAAGCCGGTAGTAGGAAAACCGGTTACCTACGGAACCAGCGAGGAGTTTTTAAGAGTATTTGGCTTAACCAGCCTGAAAGAACTGCCGGCGATCATGGAGGAGACTTGAGCCAATGAGCGAAAAATCCATTGAGGAAGAAATAAAGATAAAATCCCAAAAAGCCAAGAAACTAGCGCGCTATATGAGCAGTACGGAAGACTTGGTAGAAAATCAAATATTGAAAGCTCAGCAACGCGGGGATTTTGATAATCTTGAGGGGGCAGGAAAACCTCTGAATCTGGAGGAAAATCCTTTTGAACCACTTGACCTCAGGATGACTTTCAAAATCTTAAAAGACAATGATTTTGCACCTTATTGGATCGAACTGGGCAAAGAAATTGATGTGGATATTGATAAAATAGATAAAGAAGTCGAGAATTTCAGACGTTATACGGAAGTGTTTTATAGTGAAAAACACGGAAGTTTAGCCCGTAAAAGATATGAAAAACGAAAAGCGCACTTTTTCTTTGAGATTCGTTTGCGATGGGAAAAGGTTTATAAAAAGATCATTGACTTTAATCTGCACTGCCCAACTTTTAGATTGGGAAGAGCCAATATAAGTGTTGATGATGAGATGTATAAAATAATCAGCGAGCTTGAAAAATTAATAAATCGGTTGCAAGCGGCAGAATAATGCTTGTACTTGCATAAGATGGCAGCGGCTGGGAATGATATGCTTAAAACAGGAGGCATAGAATGCCAGCCTTATTTGGGTCAGCCGTCTTTTTGTCATGCTTGATATTGTCTCTGCTGTATATGGTAATAAAGCTGCGGATTGAATACGGTGAAGGCGAGAAAATTATCATTCAATCCACGATTCTATTTCCCCGGCTTCCCAAAGTGAAAAAATATTTTGCTTGGCAGAAATTAACACTGACTAATTGGAGCAGCGAGCAAAAAATTAAGGCCAAACTGTTTAAATATATCTTAATTGATGAACTGGTCTGGAATACGGTAATTGGAATGGAAGATGCGATGTATACGGCTTTGGGTACTGGGGGTATTTGGGCTTGCAAAGGTACTTTGATCAGTTATCTCAAAAACCATAAGCGCTTAAAGCATTTCAAAATTGATGTCCAACCGGATTTTTCGACTAAAATACTGCTGAGCGAACTGGAGTGCATAATCAAGTTGCGCATAGGACATATTATTTATATAGCTGTTCTTTGGCTCAGCTTGCGCTTAAAAGTACGATATTGCAACAGAAAAGTCAAAGCGGTTGCTTGGCTCGGAAATAATATCAATCTTGTTGCTGAAAGATTGAAAAAATGGGGGTGCTGGCATGGAGATGCAAGAGGAAAAGCATAGTCGTCCAATTGAAGGTCTGATGAAAACTGCTATGCAGAGTATAAAAGAAATGGTTGATGTTAATACCGTAGTAGGCGATGCAGTGGAAACCAATGATGGTTCGGTGATTATTCCTATATCTCAAGTTGCCTGCGGTTTTGCCGCCGGCGGGGGAGAATATGAATGGAGTACGTCCAAAGCCAGCGAATTACCCTTTGCCGGAGGCAGCGGGGCTGGTGTATCAGTCAAACCAATTGGTTTTTTAGTAGTACGGATGAATGATGTTCGCTTGATATCAGTTCAAGGCAATCATCTGGCCGAACGGGTGGTGGATATTGCCCCACAAATCATAGACAAAATCGAATGTATGTTTAAAAAGAGAAATGATCATAACCATCACTACGACCCATCCTAGAAAGCGGGTATGTTATTGCGAGCGTTAGCATAATGTCATTGCGAGCGTTAGAATAATGTCATTGCTATGAAAACAATATCGGCAAGCGACCTTCAAGCCTGTCATTGCGAGCGCAGCGCGGCAATCTTCTTCCCCCGCAGGTACAATAGTGTCCCTCGCCCGTTCATTGCCGCGTAATATTCCGTTTTCGTTTATCGTGGTGCAGCTTTGCTGCATGACTAATTGCGAGCGTTAGAATAATGTCATTGCGAGCGTTAGCGAAGCAATCCATATTACTCATAAAAATTGAATAGA
>JAQUXM010000008.1:20036-43345 GCA_028692415.1 Syntrophomonadaceae bacterium
GGAAGATTGCCGCGTCGCTTACGCTCCTCGCAATGACAAGCACACTAGTTTCATAGCAATGACATTGAGCGGATCAATGATTTACAATTCCTCTAAAAAGGGGAATTGTTCTATTTTTAAGGGTCAAATCATAACCTTCAACAGGAATAAGTAAGTTCCGGAGGGCATGAGATTGCTTAATTTGATTTGGCTGTTATTATTGGCCTCAGGCATAATTGTCGCTGCTATCAACGGTAACGTGGAAGTAGTAACCGAAGCTGCCTTAAGCGCAGCTCGGGGCGCGGTCCAAGTCTGTTTTGATCTGATTGGAATAATGGCACTATGGCTGGGCATAATGAGAATAGCTGAGCGCGGAGGTTTAATAAGGATTATTGCCATCCTGCTTAAACCGATAATGAGTCGATTATTTCCCAGTATTCCTGCCGGGCATCCAGCGATGGGGGCAATCATTCTTAATCTCAGCGCCAATATTTTAGGACTGGGCAATGCTGCGACCCCCTTTGGCATGAAAGCCATGCAGGAGATGCAAAAGCTTAATGCGGGTTCTTCCGAAGCCTCACAAGCGATGTGCACTTTTCTGGCTCTAAACACTTCGTGTATAACGCTTATTCCTGCCACCATAATTGGTGTGCGTCTATCATTTGCTTCAGCCAATCCTACCGAGATAGTCGGTCCTTGCATTTTTGCCACCAGTATCTCCATGCTCATCGCGGTATCTATGGATTATTGGTTTCGAAGCCGAAGCCGGTGGAAGGGGACACGCTAAATGCTTTTATCTTTCCTGACCACCTTGTCGAAATGGGCAATTCCACTATTATTACTGGTGATTCCGGTATATGGTTACATAAAAAAGGTTCCCGTATATGAGGCTTTTGTGGAAGGTGCCGAGGAAGGTTTTACGACCGTAATAAAAATAATTCCCTTTTTGGTGGGCATGATGGTTGCTATTTCGGTTTTCCGGGCCTCGGGGGCTATGAATTACCTGAGCAGTGCCGCAGCACCTTTAACCAAGCTAATAGGAGCTCCCTCCGAGCTTTTGCCCCTGGCCGTAATGCGTCCTCTTTCGGGAAGTGCGGTTTTAGGATTGGCTACGGAATTAATGAAGGTCTATGGACCGGATTCCTTTATCGGCAGGTGTGCATCAGTCATGCAGGGCACAACTGATACTACTTTTTTTGTATTGACTATTTATTTTGGTGCGGTAGGGATAAAGAAATATCGTTATGCGATTATTACGGGTTTGAGTGCTGATATAAGCGGATTCCTGGCATCCATCTATATCTGCAATTTGCTTTTTAAGTGAAGAATAAATAAATGGTAAAATCATGCAGGAATAATTATTATTGATAGGGTAAAATGATAAAAATTGCAGCGGAGGAGTTTATAAAGATGAAAAGCGATATCGAAATTGCCCAGGCAGCGAATATGAAACCGATCAGCGAAGTAGCTAAATATCTTGGTGTTGACGATAATTACCTGGAACCCTATGGCCATCATAAAGCCAAAATCTCTTTGGATATCTGGGAAAAAATCAAAGACCGGCCTTCAGGAAAAGTAGTTCTGGTTACGGCAATTAACCCTACCCCGGCCGGAGAGGGGAAGACGACTACTACCATTGGATTGGGGCAGGCACTTAACAAACTGGGCAAGAAGGCGGTTGTTGCACTGCGGGAGCCTTCTTTGGGACCGGTTTTTGGTTTGAAGGGTGGTGCGGCTGGAGGGGGTTATGCCCAGGTAGTGCCCATGGACGAAATCAACCTTCATTTTACTGGCGATATTCACGCCGTAACTACGGCGCATAATCTGCTCGCCGCTTTA
This sequence comes from Syntrophomonadaceae bacterium, assembly GCA_028692415.1. Lineage (GTDB taxonomy): Bacteria > Bacillota > Syntrophomonadia > Syntrophomonadales > Syntrophomonadaceae > JAQUBU01. Next base: position 21,855 of record JAQUXM010000008.1, read on the forward strand.
TTGGACAACCATATCCATCAAGGCAATGCTTTAAACATTGATTCCCGCCAGGTGGTATGGCGGCGGGTGATGGATTTGAATGAAAGAGCTTTAAGAAATATAGTTCTGGGACTGGGCGGCCGGCTCGATGGAATACCCCGGGAATCCGGTTTTGATATCAGTGTAGCTTCAGAATTAATGGCCGCTTTATGCCTGGCCAGTGACCTAATGGATCTCAAGGAGCGTTTCAAACGGATCATTATTGCTTACAACCAAGATGGGCAGCCGATAACTGCGGATGATCTGAAAGCAGCGGGAGCGATGGCCTTGTTGATGAAAGATGCGGTTAAACCCAATCTGGTTCAGACGCTGGAAAATACTCCGGCCTTTATCCATGGCGGTCCGTTTGCCAATATTGCACATGGTGCCAATAGCATTATTGCAACCAAAATGGGAATGAAATTAGCTGATTATACGATCACGGAAGCCGGCTTTGGCGCTGATCTGGGGGCCGAAAAGTTTTTTGATATGGTTTGCCGTTATGGCAATATAAAACCTGATGCGGTGGTGCTGGTTGCCAGTATAAGAGCTATTAAACATCATGGTGGAGTAGCCAAAGCCAAGTTGGGTGAAAAAAATTTAGCAGCTTTGGCAACCGGGATCGAAAACCTGGGGAAACACCTGGAAAACATCAAGAAGTTCGGGGTTCCAGTAGTAGTGGCCTTGAACGAATTTCCGGGTGATACTGCTGAAGAGATTCAACTGCTGGCTGACAAATGCGCCGAAGCCAACGCCCGGCTGGCTATTTCCCGGGTTTGGGCTGCCGGTGGGGAAGGCGGCCTGGATTTGGCTGAACAGGTTATGGCTGCTGCAGAAAAGCCCAGTAATTTTTGCTATCTTTATGAATTGGAGCAGCCGCTAAACCGCAAAATCGAGATTATATGCAAGGAGATTTACGGTGCCGCCGCCGTGAATTATGCAGCACCCGCCCGCAAGATGCTGGATAAATATGCAGAAATGGGTTATGGCAATTTACCGGTTTGTATGGCTAAAACCCAATACTCGCTTTCTGACGATCCTGATTTAATTGGCCGACCGGATAATTTTGAAATAAACATTCGTGAAGTCAGGCTGTCGGCGGGCGCCGGGTTTATCGTAGCATTGGCTGGGAACATTATGACTATGCCGGGGCTTCCCAAAACTCCAGCTGCAGAAAAAATTGATATATTGCCCAATGGAGAGATCGTGGGCTTGTTCTAGAAGGACTAAAGGCACTTTGACAGAAAATAAAAGAATGCCTTGCGCTTGTTCTCCGAAAGGCATTCCAATGGTAATTATTATTTAATTCTTCTTAAGATGTTTTTCCCGCTGCTGGGGGAAATAAAGGAATCACCTTGTTCACGCAGTTGTTTTTGGTTAATAATCCAGGCAATAGAGGTGGCTATGACAACTGGGATAAGAACAATGGAAAACCAAATCTCGCTCATCACCCAGAATTTGGCGTGCATGGTAAAGGGATAGATGTCCCCATAACCTACGGTGGCGAAAGTCACCAGTGAGAAATAAAATGCGGACATACCATCATATAAACCGAAGAAATTTTGCGCATTTTGCCGGGCGAGCTCCAGATAAATGCTGGAGAAGCCGAGGGTTATACTAATAAAGCTCATAATTTCATAGACAATCAAGCCCCAAACAGGACTGATGACCGTTTCCGCATTACCCTTTTGAGTTTCCGCAAAGGCCATTATTATCAAAGCAACGCCACCGATTATCGAGAGGCAAGCTGTAGGTGTTGCCAACGGTATTTTCATGAATAAATTACTAAAGGAATAAGCCGCAAAGCCCATTATTAGCAGGAATAGAAGGCGACGGTACTTGAGCAAAAATAAACCCCCTTGACTAATTACTTTATTGTAAGTATAAAACAAGTAATCGGAGCAAACAAGGAATTCTCAGTTTTAGTGCCTGGCGTAAGCCTTAGCTGCTGAAAAAAGAGCCAGGATGCAGAATATAGTACCGAATAACCAACCGGTTAATGGCGCGTAAGTAAAAAATGATTTTGCTGCTTGACCGAACATGATTGATGCACTCATCAGTAAACAAAAGGCAACGGTTAATCTTTGATATTTGCTCAGAATAAGCACCTCCTATAGAATTGCTTAGGAATATATTACAATAAAAATTAAATATAAGGTATGGTTGACAAGCGCATATGATAAAATTGCTAATTATTATACATGCTGTTGGGGGAGTTTGATGAAACTGGCGGTTTTTGATTTTGACGGAACCTTGTTGATGAAAGATACCCTGCCCTGTTTGGGAAGGGAATGGGTGAGGCAGAAAAGGTCCAAAAGCCGATATTTGCTGGCTTATTTTTCGGTTATGCCGGCTGTATTGCTATATAAAGCAGGATTCATTTCCCGGGAAAAAATGAAGAACTTTGCTTTTGATAGATTTAATCGAATATTTAACAAAATGACTCGCTTGGCAATAAGATCATTTTTTCAAGAAGCTTATCCGAACCTAAAAAAGCTATTCAATTCTAAGGTGATGGATGAAATAAAAAAAGCCAGAGAGCAGGGCTTTTACTGTGTACTGCTTTCCGGTTCTTACTCCGATCTGATGAATATTGTAGCCGGAGATTTGGGAATGCACAGGGTAATAGCCGCTGATTTGGCTTTTCGGGACGGCAAATTTGACTGTAAAGGGGACACCCCTTTCATAGGGGGGGAAAGCAAGATTACCCTCTTGCAAAAGGCCTTTGCTGGAGAAGATGTGGATTGGGCGGCTAGCCGTTGCTTTGCTGACAGTTATACAGATATCCTGGTAATGGAATTGGTTGGCGAAGCAGTGGCAGTTAATCCAGATCCTGGACTCCTTGCTCATGCACGCCACCGGAATTGGCGGGTACTTAGCGAAGCATGATTCGCTAAGTTTCTAAGCACTTAATCCCCAAATGATATTAACCGCGTTTATTCATGATCAGAGAAAATACTTCAGCCCGGGTTTCGGAACGAGTCTCAAAAATACCGCGTACGGCTGAGGTTACAGTTAACGCTCCTGGTTTTCGGACTCCGCGCATGGTCATGCACATGTGTTCGGCTTCAATAACCACTGCCGTACCAAAAGGATTCAAGGTGTTGTTTATGCAGTCCGCAATCTGGGAAGTCAATCTTTCCTGAAGCTGGGGGCGTTGGGCATAGGCTTCGGCTACACGTGCCAGTTTGCTTATTCCCACTACTTTTCCTCCCCGGGGAATATAGGCAACATGAGCCCGGCCATAAAAGGGCAGGAGATGGTGTTCGCACATCGAATAAAGAGGTATATCCTTAATCAGGACCAATTCATCATGATACTCGGTAAATGAAACCTGCAATAATTCCTGAGGATTATAATCAATTCCGGCAAAGATCTCCTCATACATATTGGCAACTCTTTTGGGTGTGTCAAGCAGGCCCTCCCGGCCCGGATCCTCACCAATAGCTTCAAGCATCATCTTAACCGCCTGTTGAATTTTGACTTTGTCTATATTCCTTTTTTGCATATCTTACCTCCGAAGAAATCCATTGAATGGTCATTGCTTTAATGATAACAGATATATTGGATTGTACAAAGCTCTCCGAAGCAGAGGGCAAAACCTGGTGAGTCGATTTATTGAGGAAATTTTTATTTGCCGGAAATAACTGGCAAAATGACTTCTGCCACGGCCCCGCCTGCCTGAGCATTGTATAGCGAAATGCTGCCACCATGCTCCTCGGTAATTTTCCGGGCTATAGTCAAACCCAATCCGGAGCCTGATTCGTCACTGGTATAAAAATAGTCAAATGCATGGGTCAAATCTTCTGCACTAAAACCTTCCCCATCATCCTGTACCTTGATTAATATCTGCCGCTTGCTATCCGTGAGGGATGAATGGATTGTGACTTTGTTCCGGGCATGGCGGATGCCATTGGACAGAAGGTTGACCAAAAGACTGTGTAACTGGTCCCAGTCTCCGATCACCCAGGTATCGGTTTCGATTGCGCACTCGATAGCTACCTTTCTTTCTATGGCATAGCCACCTGCCGTCTGCAGCACCTGTTCCATCAGGTAGCTTAAATCATGGGGCAAAAAATAGCTATTATGCGGTTGTTCCAGGATAGTAATATCTATCATATTATCAACAATATTTTTTAAACGCAGGCTTTCCCGGTGAATAATATCAATGGCCTGCTCGAGAGCAGGTCCGCTAAAAAGCCCATCCCTGATACCTTCGGCATAGCCGTTAATACTCATCAGGGGTGTTTTCATCTCATGGGAAGCGTTTTGGAAAAAGGCACGCCTGCTCTCGTCATAGCTTTTCAGTTGGTCGGCCATTTGGTTGAATGCAATGCCCAACTGGGCCAGTTCGTCGTCCGACCTGAGCTCCAGGCGAGTGTCAAATTGCCGGTTGCCCAAAGCCCGGGCGTAATCCTCCAGGGCTTTAAGCGGCCTGACCAGGTAGTTAATCAGGAAGAAGGCCAGAATTAGGGCTAAAGTCAGTGCAAGCAGAAGGCTGCCGAAGATCATAAGCAAGGTTTCCTGGTACATGCCCTCCAGGGTATGAGTCGATACGAAGGTCAGTACCGTACCACCGCCACTCACCGGTACCTCCACCGATAAATAATGCTCATTCCTGAAAACATTCGCTTCATTTCGGTCAAAGGCAATATCTTCGCGCAGTATGTACGGCAATTGGCTTAAATATTGACCCGGCGGGAACTGCTCCGGGCGACTGCTATAGCTTATCCTGTCCCGGTAATCAAGCCACAAATAATTACTCTCAATCGAGCGGCCCAGCAATAGAATGGTTAAAGGCAGATTGTGTTCCACCGGCAGCATGGAACTTGATTTGATGGTGTGGGCAATCTCCCAGGCCTGCTTTTCCAGCCCGATTTCAGCTCGTTTTTCCAGCACTCCAAGCAGAATTGGATAAAAGGTCAGCGCAGTTATCAGGAAGGTAAGAAGCACCACGCTCAAATAGCTAACCAGAATTTTGCTAGATATGCTTCTAAGCTTTAACATTTAAACGGTACCCATATCCCCATATAGTATGAATGTTGCTTTCTGAACCCCATTCATTCAGCTTTTTGCGAAGCCTTTTGACCAGGTCGTCAACCGCTCGCTCGCTACCGTCATAGTCATATCCCCATACCCGGTCCAGCAACTCCTGGCGGTTAAAAGTACGCTGGGGATGTTGGAGCAAAAGGGCCAGCAGTTCATATTCTTTGGTTGTAACGGCAATTTCCTCTTCGTTAATAAGAACGATACGGTCTCCCGGGAATATTTTGAGGTTGCCTGCCTGCAGATAGTTTTGGGGGTCAGGTGGGGCAAGCGTGCGCCGGAAAACCGAGCGAACCCGGGCGATTAGTTCCCGGGGACTAAAAGGTTTGGATAGATAATCATCCCCGCCTATTTCCAAGCCGGTAATCCGGTCCAAAGCCTTTCTGCGGGCTGATATAAAAATCACTGGGACCTTGTTGTGCTGACGAATTTCGCGGCAAAATTCCAAACCGTCCTGGCCGGGCAGCATGATATCAAGAATCAACATATCCGGGTATCCTGATGCCAGGCGTTGGCGCAATTCTTCTGCGGAGCTGAAAGACTCCACTGTAAAACCTTCATTTTGCAGGTAACGGGAGATTAGCAGACGTATATTATCTTCATCGTCAACCACAAAGATAGTGCTCAAAGCAAACACCCCTTAAAAGTCATATCAGCAGCATAAAGCTAAGCATAATATACAACAATAATGTGGCAGAAATATGTGCTGGCAATCCGTTCCCTGGAAGCAGTTGAATTTTATGAAATAATTAAAAAACATTATACCCTAATTCTGCCACAATTATAGTTTAAAATTAACATTAGGTTAATATTGACCAAGCTGTTTGGCGAGAAAACCATGCAGACTTTGAAGTATAGTATATGGGTTTCCAGGTTGGGTAGCTGTTATGACAGCTACTCAAAAGTCCGTGTTTTACTATAACGAGGCGAAAAGATGTCCCCCCCCCGCTTCTTAAAGCGGTCGGGTTCCGATTAACAAAACTGGCGGTGGGTTCTAGTCCCCCGCCTCGTTACAGCGGAGTGTTGAAACTGCTTCGCAGTTTCTTCCGATGCTTAAAGAATTAAATTCATAAGGAGGTATGCTAACCGGCCGACAAGCTTGAGAATTATTTTGGTAATAAAAAATGCAAAATGCGCTGAGTCTCCCTTGCTTGGGGAGAATGGGGGAACCAATAAGTGGGGTGAATCCGTAAGGTAGGGGAATTCCCTTTTCCCGAACCCGTCAGCTAACCTCGTAAGCGCTGAAAGGGAATCCGAGGTTAATATTTAAAAACGTAACCAGAGGTCTTCCTTTGGTTATTTATGTTTTAGGACTCGGCCCTTTTCGATTGTGAGCATTCCATATCCCAGGATGCAATGAGAGGAGTGATAGCATGAGAGAAACAGGGGATCTATCCAATCTTTATCAATCCATATTGAGAAGCAGTGAGCTTAAGGAGCAGGTGCTTCCTTATCTGGAAGCAGTAAAAGGGATGCCTGACGAAATCGCTGTCCAGGAGCAAGCACTGCTGAAAAAACAGCAAATTTTAGAGGTTCTGGGCGGCAAAGAGCAAGATTGGACCAATTGGAAATGGCAGTTAAAAAACCGGATAAAAGACAGTGGAATTTTAGCCCAAATAATCGGTTTAAGCGATCTGGAAAAAAAGCGCATAGACCGGGTCAGCAAGGCGTATCGCTGGGCCATATCCCCTTATTACCTGAGTCTGGTAGGAGAGGATCATGAAAATAGTCCCATCTACCGTCAGGCGGTTCCTGATATTAGAGAGTTGGCCCCGGGGGGTAGTCTGGATCCGATGAACGAGGCACTGACTTCGCCTGCTCCCTGTGTTACCCGGAGATATCCGGATCGAATGATTATAAATGTTACCAACCAGTGCGCCATGTACTGCAGGCACTGCCAGCGCAGGCGCAATATTGGGGAGAACGACCAGCATGCCTGTCTGGATGATATTGCCCAAGCGATTGAATATGTGGCTGCCAACCCGGAAATACGGGATGTATTGGTCACCGGCGGCGATGCTCTTTTACTCAGCAATCACGTATTAGAGTATATATTATCAGAATTGCATAGCATTCCCCATGTGGAAATCAAACGGCTCGGCACCAGGGTTCCGGTAACCATGCCGCAGAGAATCACCCCGGAACTATGCAAAATAATCGGCCAATACCCGCCGGTCTATATTAATACTCAATTCAATCACCCGCTGGAGATTACTCCTGAGGCTAAAGCAGCCTGCGATCTTTTAATTGGAGCTGGAGTGGTGCTAGGCAACCAGGCGGTTTTACTGCGTGGGATCAATGACCAGGCATATGTAATGAGGAAGCTTAATCAGAAATTGTTGAAAATAAGGGTGCGCCCATACTATATATTCCATGCTAAAGATGTACAGGGAACCCGGCACTTTCAGACTAGTATTACCGAAGGAATGGATATCATAAGGTCGCTGCGCGGACATACCTCGGGCATGGCTGTTCCTACTTACATCGTTAATGCACCGGGCGGTCTGGGGAAAATACCTCTAATGCCCAACCACCTCATGCAGTGTCGCAAAAACAAGGTTATTCTTCGTACATGGGAAGGAAAAATAGTGGAATTGGAGAATGAGCCCAAGCCATGATAGGTGGAAGTATAACTTCGAGCTGTGATTAAGCAGTCGATACTTATTATGGTTTGCCTCCTATGCTTGTTCTTTCATTTATTTATATATGACTTAAATAGCTGTGAGGCCGCGACCAGGTTTATTATTCTGGCTTGTCGGCCTTTATCATTTACCAGGAAAACATATACAAAATGCAGGTAAGAAAGCTATTCGGCATCTCGAAATGAAGTAATTTAGTTTGGTCTCGAAAGGAGATTTTATTAATATGATAAAAAGATACAATGAAATACCTCTATGGCAGGATGTTTCCAAGGAACAGTGGCAGGATTGGAAATGGCAGTTTTCGAATAGAATTACAACACTTGAAGAGCTTGAGCAGGTTATCAAGCTGACCGATGAGGAAAGGATTGGTGTAAAAGCGATATTGAAAAAGCTTCGCATGGCGATTACCCCCTATTATGCTTCATTGATGGATGTTGACGACTTTAAATGTCCGGTAAGAAGACAGGCTGTTCCAACCATACATGAAAGTAAAATATCGAAATGCGCGAGCAGCGACCCATTGCACGAAGCTGCAGATTCTCCGGTTCCAGGGCTTACGCACCGCTATCCCGACCGGGTTCTTATGCTTATCACCAATCAATGTGCAATGTACTGCCGACATTGCACCAGAAGAAGATTTGCCGGGCATGATGACAAAGCACTATCAATGGAAAATATAAGGAAGGCAATCAATTATATAAAGCTGCATAAAGAGGTCAGGGACGTATTGCTCTCGGGAGGAGATGCATTGTGCATTTCTGATGAACGACTTGAGACTATATTGAAAGGACTGCGGGAGATTGAACATGTGGAGGTCATCCGGATTGGTACCAGAACGCCGGTAGTCATGCCGCAAAGAATCACCCCTGAACTTTGCGAGATGCTTAAAAAATATCATCCGGTTTGGATCAATACTCATTTTAATCATCCCAAGGAAATTACGTCAGAAGCCAAAAAGGCTTGTGCAATGCTTGCCAATGCAGGAGTGCCATTGGGGAATCAATCAGTACTTCTTAAAAACGTAAATGATTGTCCATATATCATGAGAAGCTTGGTCCAGGATCTGGTAAAGACAAGAGTCAGACCCTATTATCTGTATCAATGCGACCTATCGGAAGGTATTGAACATTTCCGGACTACGGTATCGGTAGGGATCGAGATAATGGAAATGCTGAGAGGGCATACTTCGGGGTTCGCCATTCCAACCTATGTGGTGGATGCACCGGGAGGTGGCGGGAAAATACCGGTGGGGCCGCAGTATCTTATTTCCCAGTCATCTGATAAGGTTATTCTTCGGAACTTCGAAGGTGTTATATGCACTTATGCCGAGCCGGAGGATAAAAGCCATGAATGCAATAATTGCGGATTATGTAAGAAGTACAAGAGCCGGGAATACAGGGGGATAGAAAAGCTTTACAGGGATGAACGGGTTTGCCTGGTTCCCAGGAGCAATGCCAGGGTGAACCGGAGGGACAAAAAACATGAATACAGTGCAATATAATAATCATGACAATGAATATACCGTCATAAAAGGTGTTAAGATAATCCTTGATCATACCAGTGAACGCTTGAAAATATTAGATTATAAAATGATATCCGATAATATGGTTAGAGATATGATTAAGCTTGCCAGATATGAGGGGTTTGGTAAAATAATATCCAACTGCCGTACTGCTCACTTGGAGCCATTTATAGGTAACGGCTTTGTCATCGAAGGTATTATCAATGGATTTTTTCAGGGAGAAGATGCATTCTGTATTTCTTGCTTCACTGACCCGCAAAGACAGGCATCTCCCCAAAAATCACAAGCTGATTCAGTTTTATACCAGTGTATGAACTACCCTAAAAGCTCTTTACCGCAGGATAAGCACCAGTATAAAATAAGACCGGCTAAAGCAAGGGACATCCCTGAGATGATAGAGTTGTTTTCGGCAGTTTTTGAAAGCTATCCGTCTCCGGTATTTAATGAGGATTACCTACAAAAGGCAATGAATGAGCATGTGTTGTTCAAGGTGGCTGAAGAGGATGGGAAAATTATAAGTATTGCATCAGCAGATATGGACAAGTTGAACTTGAATGCTGAAATAACGGATTGCGCCACCTATCCTGAACACCGTGGGAAGGGCATATTGGCAAACATAATAGATAGTCTTGAAGCTGACCTTAGGGACCAAGGCTTTTGCATGGCATACAGCCTCGCCAGGGCGATTAATCCGGGTATTAACAAGGCTTTAAGCAGGCTGGAATACAAGTATGGTGGCAGACTGCTCAACAACTGTCACATATGCGGCGGGTTTGAAGACATGAATATATGGTCGAAAAACCTGAAGACAAATGATTATAACGAGGCGAAAATATGCCCCCCGCGGTTTTAAACGGGCGGGTTCCTATTAACAAAACAGGCGGTGGATTCTAAGCCCCGCCTCGTTGCAGCGGTGCGGAAGAAACTGCTCCGCAGTTTCTTCCGATGCTTAAACAGACTTAGCTGATTATGATTAAGTAGTGAATGGCGATTTGTTTTGAGGTGAAAATATGACATCGAAATTTCTAATTCCAGCAGCAATTATGGCTCTCAGTGTTCTGCTTGGATTATCTCTTGAGAAATTATTAAGATCCAAGCTAAGCAAAATTGCTGAAATAAGCAGCATAAAAACAGATGATATTATGGTCAGCGCCTTAAAAGGCATGATTCTTTTTTGGCTTTTATTGATAGGTGTATACGCTTCATTACGGTGGGCTTTTGGCGATGCCAGCTGGATGAACCCGCTTGTAAAAATATTGGTTTCGCTTGCCATTCTTTCCATTACACTTGTAGTAATGCGTATTACTACAGGATATGTAAATACTTTCAGTAAAAAAGCAGAAGGGATTCTTCCATCAACCTCAATATTTGCCAATCTGACCAAAACCATAATACTAATTATAGGCATATTAATCATGCTGCAATATCTGGGCATATCGATTACCCCAGTACTTACGGCTTTGGGGGTGGGAGGCCTTGCTGTTGCTTTGGCACTACAGGATACGCTTTCCAATGTTTTTGCAGGTATTCATATATTGCTTTCGCAGCAGATAAAGATGGGAGACTATATCAAGCTGGATTCAGGTGAAGAAGGTTTTGTAAGTGATATAAGCTGGAGAAATACCAGTATCCGCATGATGTCCAACAATATGCTGCTGATTCCCAATTCCAGACTTTCCAATGCATTAATAACCAACCACGAACTGCCTGAGCATGAAATGGGAGTACTGATTAATGTTGGGGTGGCATATTCAAGCGACCTTGAAAGAGTTGAAGATATTGTCTGCGATGTCGCACGTGAAGTAATGAAAGGGATTATCGAAGGGGTTCCGGAATTTGAACCATTTATCAGATATCACACTTTTTCTGAATCCAGCATTGATTTTACAGTAATTCTCCGAACAAAAACATTTACCGGTCAATACATGGTCAAACATGAATTTATCAAACGCTTGCACCGGCGTTTCAACGAAGAAGGAATAGAGATACCCTTCCCGATTCGTACCCTATATTTAAAGGATGGAGAATAGTAATTCTTTTACAAACCCACCATATAGGAATTAGATATCTGAAGATTGCTGGTGATTTGCTGGATCGGTTTGCTTGTGCCCGGCCATTTGCAGCAGGGTTGGTTTAAGTCGCCCGGCTTGCTTTTCATTCGTAAGGATGTTCAGATAGTCGCCTGCTGCAATTTTAGTATCGCCACGCGGAATGATTTGTTCTTCTCCCCTTTTTATATTAATTAGAAGACAATGCCTTGGCCAGGTGATATCCCTGATCATTTTACCTTCAAGTTGAGATCCCATGCACACGACCGCTTCCAGAACGGTATTAGCACCCGAATTTGCGTCTCGTGATTCATGCTTTCCCCTGGCCAGAGCACGATCCAGCAATTGATCGTAAATCGGTTTGGACTTTAATAGATCAGCTACAATATAGGCAGTCATGGATACCGTAATAAGTGCAGGGAGATGTTCAAAGGAACCAGTCATTTCGGTTACCAGGATGCATCCGGTAATGGGAGCTTTTACGATTGCAGTAAAATAGGCGGCCATGGCGAAAACCACGAAGTTGTTCCCGAAGTCAGGGTCAATATATCCAAAATTGATGATGGTCTGGCTGAATACCCCACCGGCTAAGGCTCCAATTACCAGCAAGGGCAGGAAAATGCCCCCGGGGGCTCCTGAACCATAGCATGCCATGGTTATTCCGAACTTGACTATTAGCAGCATAATCAATATCATCAGGGCATAATGATTATATTGAATTCCTGCGATTAATTCATGTCCTCCGCCCAAAGCCTGGGGCATCCAAAATCCTACCGGTATGGTTAATAGCAAGGGTACTAACATCACAAATCTTTTGGGGATCAGTTTTTGCTGCTCGTAAATTTGCAGTGATTTTATCAGGGACCAATTGTAAAAAACACCGAATAATCCAGTAATTAGCCCCAGTAACAACAATAGGGCAAAATATTTCATCGGCAATACGGGTAGCGTATGAAAGTCGAAAATAGGTCTGATACCAAAATAATTACGGGAAACATAGTCAGCCGTCAAGGAAGCAGCCATAGCCGAGAGCAATATGGGCGGTGAAAAGTTTTTGTGCAATTCCTCCAGGGAAAAGATAACTCCGGCCAATGGTGCATTGAAGGCCGCTGCGAGACCAGCACTGGCACCACTGGTGATAAGAATCCTTTCTTCGACTCTTAAACCGCCGAACAATCGGTTCATGCCTTGTCCCACAGCTGCTCCCAGTTGAATGGACGGGCCTTCCCGGCCCAGGGACATTCCTGCTCCTATAGCAAGAATTCCGCCCACAAACTTTCCCACGAGGACCTTGAACCAATTCATGTCGAGTTGCCTGAGGACTGCTCCTTTTACCTGGGGAATACCGCTGCCGCTGATCATCGGTTCAAATTGAACAATCTTATATAGAATCAAGGCAATTCCAGTAAGCACCATTATCCAAAGCAGAGTCCACCAGAATGTATGGGTACCGAGAAATGAGTACAGGTATGCGAGCCAGATACTTGACTCCTGCAAGATATATCTGAATAGCACTATGATCATTCCTGCAGCCAGGCCGGTTAAAATTCCTTCAAAAAATAAGCGAACCCGGAAGCTGCGTTTATGGATGATTTCCTCCACTACACTATGTTTTCTAAACATGAAAATTCTCCTTGGATATTGGAAATATATGCTTACTAATTGTTTTAAATATCATACTTTTGCATTATACCAGATTTCAAAAACGTTTTGAGCTATATGATATAGTGCTTTACTTCTGCTTGTTCCAGATGCGCAAGAGTAAAGGGTCATTAAACGAATGAGAGAAATTTATCTTACAAATAATGGCTTATTAAATCTGCTCAAGCCGGAAAAACTATAATTGAAGCAGATATTATATCAATTAGAGGAGGACCAATAATATGGCGAAAGAAAAGAAAAAAACCGGTGGAACCAAGAAAGAAGATATTTACCCGGATGGAGCGCAGAGACTGCAGGCGCAGAAAGATGAAATGATAGGATCGCCGGTAAGGCAAAAAAACAAATAGAAAACCAGTACTATATATTAAAGGTGCCTTAAAGGGCACCTTTAATATGATACTTCGTTTTAAGATTCAGAATGTAAAAAGGAAAATCAAATATGATGTAGAAATTTAGCAATATGGATATTAATTTTTGTAAATAGGAAGGTTTAATTTGAGACTGGCAAAGTATTTGGCTCATGCAGGGATTGCATCGCGCAGAAAAGCGGAAACTTTAATTGCTGAAGGTCGGATAAAAGTAAATGGTGAACCGGTACTTGAACAAGGATTTATGATAAAACCAGGTGATCAGGTTGAGTTTGATGGACAATATCTCCATAGTGAAGCCAAAATATATATACTTCTCAATAAACCGGCTGGATACCTGAGCACTGTGCTGGATCCCCAGGGAAGACCTACGGTTATTGAACTATTGGGAGATATTGCAGAGCGGATTTATCCCGTGGGCAGGCTGGATTTTGACACGGAGGGATTGTTACTTTTAAGCAATGATGGCGATTTTAACAATAAAATGATTCATCCTCGTTATCAAATCGGGAAAAAGTACCAGGCCTGGGTGGAAGGCCGGATAGAAAACCATAGCTTGAGACAGCTGGAACAGGGTGTGAACCTGGATGACGGTCCGACCAGTCCCGCTAAAGTTCGGGTATTGCAGCGGAAGTCAGACATGACTCTCCTGGAACTTGAAATCCATGAAGGTCGTAAAAGACAGGTCAAGAGAATGTGCCTGGCCGTAGGCCACAAAGTTATAAACTTGAAACGAAGCAGTTTTGCATTTTTGGATTTGCAGGGGGTTGATTCGGGTAAATACCGCCATTTAACAATGAATGAGATAGAGCAGCTAATGAGCTTGGCTGCTAATGTCAATACCAATGAGATTAATAGACGGGTGTGACCAAGATTGATTATGAACGCCCGGCCATTTAAAGGCTTGGGGAAACTAGAGATTCTTTATGAGAAATTAAATAAAATACATACCGAAGCTGAAAACTATGGCTTGTTGATTTTTGCTGCCGATAACGGGATAAGCCATGAAAATTGCAGCATCTATCCAGCCATGAGTTCAGCCGAAATAGTTTACAGCCACCTGGAAGGCAAAAGTCCTACGGTTAAGCTCTTACAAAGGTTGAATAAAAATGAGTTAATAGTTGATGTGGGACTGGCCAGGCAGATTTCTCATCCTGAGATTCTGGAACGTAATGTTTGCATGGGCAGCAGAAATTTCCTGCATAGTGATGCCCTGGAGCAAATAGAAGCCAGGCAAGCCATCGAAATAGGACGCTCACTTTGGGATGAGAATTATATCAGTAACTTTGATATAATAGGCATAGGAGAGATTGGGGTAGGCAACACCGTATGCGCTGCTGCCCTGGCCTCGGTGCTTACAGGTGTGGAAATAGCGGAAATGGTTGGTCGGGGTTCGGCCTCGGCTAAGGTTATTGATAAAAAAGTCGATATAATTTCTAAAGCAAGGACAGTTCGCTGCCCGTCTAAAGACAATGTGCTTGACCTGCTGGCCCGATTTGGCGGGTTGGAAATAGCTGCTTTAACCGGTTTTATTTCCAGGGCTCCCGAAAAAAATAGAGCAATCATGCTGGATGGATACGTTACTGCGGTAGCCGCATTGTTGGCCAGCAAAATAGATGAAGAAGTGCCTGCCTTTTTAATTACTCCAAGTTTGTCGGTTGAACCAGGGCATCATATTGTTTTAGAACATTTAGGCCAGGAAGCTATCTTTGATTTGGATATAAATCATGGTGAAGGTTTGGCGGCCTTAATTGGATTATTTTTTGCTGAGATGGCTATGCGCTTTTTGGCATGATTACAGTTCAACCGCATTTAATTGAAGCTGTTGAGATTGGGGGAAGGGGATTTTGAGTATCCGAATGCGAGTTCGTTTTGATTATGTTGGCAAGACGAAAGCGGGTAAGCTCTGGGGAAGCAAAAGCGGTGATCAAATAGCTGAGGAATTGAGGCAGCACAAGGCATCGTTAATACGTAATGTTCCTATTCAGGGAATTCAAATAGAAGATTTGGATATGAGCCAGGAAGTATATTCGATTTTTGATGATATAATGGGAAAAAGCGTTTACTATGCTCCGGTAACCATATGTTTTAATGCATCTTCCCTTGAGGATGCCATTAAATTTACCATGAAAGAAGAATTTCGCACCGTAGAATTGCTTGAACCGCAGGAAATCCTGCTTAATAAAAGTGAGATAGAAAAACTAACCTTGAAGGTTAATGAAGAGCTTATTGAATATCGAGAGTATTTAGGCAAGAAAATCGATAATTGGAAGTAGCTTAGGGAGGTTGAGATATGACCAGGATATCCATGGAATCAATCGTAGAAGCCGTAAATGATTTGCCGGCCTTGCCCCATGTGGTAGTTAGAGTTATGGAACTCACTGAAGATCCTGATTCAACTGCTGATGATATCAGTAATGTTTTAAATCAGGATCAAGCTATGACTGCACGGGTATTGAGACTGGCCAATTCAGCTTTTTATGGATTTGCTCGACGCATTTCGACCATTAACGATGCCATCATTTTCCTGGGATTTAAAACTATCCGTAGCATTGTGATGGCTGTATCGGTAAGTGATATCCTCAGCGGTGAGGTTGAAGGTTATGCCCTGGAACACGGGGAACTATGGAAGCATTCGCAATGTACAGCTATGGCAGCTCGCTTGATAGCCAGGAAAGCGAAATTTGGTTTTCTTGATCTTGCCTATACAGCAGGCTTGTTGCATGATATTGGCAAGGTTATTCTGAATAGTTTCATGAAAGAGGCCTATCATGAGGTGGTTGCCAAAGTCAGTGAAGAAAACGCTTCTTTTATAGATACCGAGAATGAGATTTTAGGCTTTAATCATGCCATGGTTGGAGCTAGAGTAGCTGAGAAATGGAACTTGCCAAAAGAACTGGTGGAAGCAATTGCCTTTCATCATCATCCAGAGAAAGCTGAAATCAATAAAAGGCTTACCGCTATCGTGCATCTGGGAGATACGGTTTGTGTAATGATGGGAATTGGCATAGGCATAGATGGCATGCTTTATCCGGTATCGGAAGAAGCATTGAACCTGCTGGGTTTTAGAGAAGCAGATATAGAAACCATAATATCTGAATTGATAGATGTTTTTGCCGACCAGCAGAGCCTGCTGTAGAGATATACATTCATAATTATAACCTCTTGCAACGACCATGGGGGTCGTTTTTTTGTTATCGTATTATGTAATTAATGATTGATTTTACTTGTATCCTGTATTATCATAACGCAATAGGTTAATCGGTAAAAATCGTTGGAAAGGGAAAAAGATTGGGAAATATTTCTGTATTTGCAGGCGGATTCGGGAGCGGAAAAAGCGAAATTGCTCTGAATTTTGCCCTTGATGCGGCCAAAAAGCCAATCGAAGAGGGTAAAGTAATCCTGGCGGATCTGGATTTGGTGAACCCATTTTTTGCTTCGCGGGAGGCTAAACATCAATTAGAGGAGAACGGAGTAAGACTCCTCGGCCCCAGAGCTGATCTGATTTTCGGGGATGTTCCGCAGTTGCCGCCTGAAATCATAGGTATCATTGGACAAGATAATAATATGGTTATTGACTTGGCCGGCGATGAAATAGGTTCGCTGGTGCTTGGTTATCTGAGCAGTGTTATAAAAATGCGGGATCAAATGGATTTCTTTTTAGTGTTAAATCCCTATCGTCCCTTTGCTTGTGATATTGACAGTGTTGAGTCCCTCAAAAACATGCTGGAAGCAGCATCTAAAACCAAGATTACCGCAATAATAAGCAATCCCAATCTGGTTGAGGAAACGGATATTGAGGTAATTGTCAAAGGGCATGCAAAAGTTCAGGAATATGCTGACCATATGCATATGCCATTAAGATACCTTACCGTAGAAGAAAGATTTTATGACCAGCTTCTTCCCCAATACGGAAGTTTACTTAGAAAAATCAGCTTATATCTGAGGCCTGGTTGGTTACAGGTTTTTTGAAAAGGGGGAATAATTCATGGCCAAGGGCAGGGTTAGTTTTTTTATTGATCGCTGTAAAGCCTGTGGGCTTTGTATAGAGTTTTGCCCTAAGAATGTACTGGCTTTTGACAAAGATACCATAAACATTCTCGGTTACCATCCAGTTGCTTTAACCAAAGTAGATGGCTGCACGGGATGCGGGATTTGCGGACTTATGTGCCCCGACCTGGTAATCGAAGTGGAAAGGGAGTGATGGTATGGAGAAAGTCTTGATGAAGGGAAACGAAGCTCTCGCAGAAGGAGCACTTATTGCCGGATGCCGCGGTTTTTTTGGCTATCCGATTACACCTTCGAGTGAGATTGCTGAATATATGGCACGCAAGCTTCCCGGCTTGGGTGGCGTGTTTGTACAGGCCGAAAGCGAACTGGCCGCAATCAATATGGTCTATGGCGGTTCATCAACTGGAACCCGGGTTATGACCGCTTCCTCGGGTCCGGGAATCAGTTTGAAACAAGAAGGTATTTCTTTTATAGCGGAGGCAGAATTGCCCTGTCTAATCGTAAATGTTTCGCGGGGCGGGCCTGGTCTGGGAGGGATACAACCTTCACAGGCGGATTATTTTCAAGCGACCCGCGGCGGCGGGCACGGGGATTACCGGGTAATCGTACTGGCTCCTTCCGGCACTCAGGAAATGATGGATTATACTATTGAGGCGTTCGATCTGGCCGACCGCTACCGGACTCCGGTGATGATAATGGCTGAGGGTACCCTGGGCAATATCATGGAGCCCATCATAGTGCGGGATCCGGTCGAAAAATTCTATGACAAGCCCTGGGCAATTACGGGATGCAAAGGAAGAAAGCCCAATATCGTCAACACCCTGCACCTTGCTTCGGATTTTCTGGAAGAAAGAAATCGTATTCTGCAAGCAAAGTACAAATTGATTGAACAAAATGAGAAGCGGGCGGAAACCTTTCTTACTGACGATGCCGATGTAATCGTGGTAGCATTTGGACTGATGGCCCGGATCGTAAAAAAAGCAGTTATGGAAGCACGTAAAAATGGCGTGAAAGCCGGGCTTATTCGACCCATAACTTTATGGCCGTTCCCGGACGAACATTTTAAAAAGGTTGCGGAAACAGCCCGGATGGTACTGTCCGTAGAGATCAGCATGGGCCAGATGGTGGAGGATATACGCCTGTCCGTAAATGGGCGGGTGCCCGTGGAATTTTATGGACGGATCGGTTTTACCCCCAACCCTGAAGAGATCACCCAACAACTGTTATTGCTGGCGGAAAGGGAGGGGTTCTAGATGAAGACTGTGTTTAAAAAACCGGAGAGCCTTACCGATGCCCAATTTCACTATTGCCCAGGCTGTACCCACGGTATCATTCATCGTTTAATCGCGGAATGCGTGGATGAGATGAACATTCGCGAAAGCACCATAGGGATATGTCCGGTGGGTTGTTCGGTACTGGCTTATGATTATTTCAACTTCGATATGCTGGAAGCTGCCCATGGCCGGGCCCCGGCGATTGCGGCAGCCATTAAACGACTCCTGCCCGATCGGACCCTTTTTACCTATCAGGGTGATGGTGACCTGGCATCCATTGGTATGGGCGAAATTCTCCATGCCTCGGTAAGAGGCGAGAAAATATGCGTATTCTTCATTAATAATACTGTTTATGGCATGACCGGCGGGCAGATGGCACCAACCACCCTTTTGGGTCAGGTTACGACTACCTCGCCTTATGGCCGAAGTAAAGACAACGAAGGCTACCCGGCCAAGATGGCAGAGATATTAGCTCAAAATGAAGGCTCGGCCTATATTTGCCGTACTGCAGTCAACGATCCTCCCAATGTGATGAAAACCAAGAAAGCTATCAAAAAGGCTTTGCAGACCCAGGCCAAGGGATTGGGTTTTTCCATGGTGGAAATACTCTCCACCTGTCCCACCAACTGGGGACTCAATCCGCTGGATTCCATGAAATGGCTGGAAGACAATATGATACCCTATTATCCCTTGGGAGAATTGAAGGTTAAGGAGGACAGGTAGTATGGATAGCGAGAAACAAGTATTGTTTGCTGGTTTTGGCGGCCAGGGAGTATTATCAATGGGCCAGTTTCTGGCTTATGCGGGGATGGAAGCAGGAAAAAACGTATCCTGGGTTCCTTCCTACGGGGCAGAAATGCGCGGTGGCACCGCCAATTGTCTGGTAACCATTGCGGCAGAGGAGATTAGTTCACCGCTGACTGAAAATCCAGTAATGGCGATAATCATGAACAAACCTTCCCTGGATAAATTTGAGATGAAGATTAAACCCAATGGAACCCTGATCATTAACTCCTCGCTGGTAGACCGGCCACCGGTTCGCGATGATTTGAAGGTTTTAGCCATGCCGCTTACCCAGGTGGCGGAAGAGATCAACAACACGCGCGGCAGCAATATGATAATGCTGGGTGCCTATCTGGAAAAAACCGGGGTCGTAAAGGTTGAAGATGCCTTAAAACATTTTGAAAAAATTTTCAAGGGAAAAAAGGAAAGCGTTATAAACAAGAACCGGGAGGCGTTTTTGGCGGGGGTCGAGTATGCTCGCAATAACTGGTAGAAAGCGTTATATCATACCTTGATAAAGTAATAATGCCAAAGTCATTACAACCTTTTCCAAGGGTACAGGTCCTGCGGAGAAGGTTTGTTTTTGGTCTTAGATTGGTTTACTATCTTAAGGGCTTTAATAGATAATGGTTACGGAGTTGCCGCTCTGGCATTTTCGATCCTCTCCACAATTCAGGGATAATCTTGGCTTTTGGGCATAAGATAGAAAAAACAAATGCCCGAGGGGAGATGATCCAAGTGCCCAGATTTTTTGAGAGAGTAGAGAAATATCTTATTCGTTCAATTGTGGTTGGATTGGTGCTTATGGTGGTAGTACAAGGCTTAATGACCCAGGAGCCCTGGCGATTATATCTGAGCTGGAGTGAACGAATGGAAGGACAAAACATAGAATATCCAGCCAGCACAACAAAAAATGAAACAGGCTCTGCGCCAGAAAATAATCAAGTTATCGTTCAGTCTCCACAGGCCATGATCACGCTGTCGCTGCAAAAGTTTTCATCATTGCCCCAGGCCAGCATCATTGTAAACGGAGAGTCAGCCGGCTGCTTTAATGAAAAGGAAGTAAAGCTGCAGCTGCGCGGCGGCGATGTTTTGGAGATTGATTCCACGGCTTATAATTTTCCGGTCAATTACCATATTGCAGGTGTTTCCGATAATATGGCTTTCCCCAAAAAGGGTACAGTTTATACTGCCAACCAAAGCATAGTAATGATTGGCAAGATTATAGTAAAATAGAATCAGATTATACTTGATAGGTGTGATGATAGTGGAAGTGGGAAGCAAGATTGTTGCAAGTGCGGCCATCAGGATGGCCCTTTCAGCCAGCCGTCAAGATGAAATTTTATTAAAAAAAGACCTTCTGGAACGTTGGGAAGTAAAAGCCGTAGCGGTTGATTACGGGGGAGAGTTTATCAGCTCGGTGGGGAAAATAGTGGAACGCGCGGTGGTAGCGGCCAAACGCGAAGGGGTCATTAAGGATGCGCATGCTGATGAAGGCGCAGTAGCCGGAGCGGCACGGGAGGCCATAACCCAGATCATGCCGAAGGCCCTGGGGCTTAATGTGGGTGGAAAAATTGGGGTGGCCCGTCATAAAGACCATGTAAGCGTGGCTATTTTTATGGGAATCGGTTTACTGCATCTGGATGAGGTGGCCATTGGTTTGGGGCACCGGGCAGTTTCCTAAAAATTCTTGAGGAGGACGGTAGGATATGCAGGTTAGAGGAATCAGGGGAGCTACAACGGTCAAGGCAGACTTGCCGGAAGAGATCATGCAAGCCACTCGGGAGTTATTGGAGATACTACAGACTGAAAACGCCTTTCAAATTGACCAAGTAGCCAGTGCGCTATTTACAGTTACCTCGGATATTAAATCAGTTTTCCCGGCAGCGGCAGCCCGCACCATAGGCTGGGACAAAGTGCCGCTATTATGCTTCCAGGAGATAGAAGTACCCAATGCTTTGCCGCTCTGTGTCCGGGTTCTGGTCCATGTAAATACTGATAAAGGCCAGGATGATATAAAACATATTTATCTGAAGGAAGCGCAATCACTGCGCCGCGATCTAAACCGTTAGTAGCCCAATGCAGATGTTATGGTTTCTGGTAAATGCTTGCAAACT
>JAQUXM010000008.1:43445-45172 GCA_028692415.1 Syntrophomonadaceae bacterium
CAAACAGACGACGGGCTCTAATCCTCCGCCTCGTTGCAGCGGTACGGAAGAAACTGTGAATAACTGAGACCTGCGTCTTCAGTTATGATAGCTAAGCCTTGCTTGTTGATATTTAATATTTCAACTGATAGACATCGGTTCGGCGTTGCTTGAGCAAGGGCAGTTCATTGCGCACCTGTTCCAGCTTGGAAAAGTCAAGCTCAATCAATACAATTTCTTCGTCAATACCAGCCTCTTTAATAATTGTTCCCCAAGGATCAACGACCATGGAATGCCCCCAGGCCTGGTAACTGGCGGCAGGGTTGCGGGCAGGAGATGCGGCAGCCAAAAAAACCTGGTTGTCAACTGCCCGGCTGCGCATTAACAATTCCCAATGGGCAGGGCCGGTGGTAAGATTGAAAGCAGCAGGAACAATAAGTATCTGTGCACCTTGCAGAACTGAGGCGCGGGCTAGTTCCGGAAAGCGTACATCGTAACAGATCATCAGGCCGAAGCCAATGGATTTATACTTGAAAGTGCCTATCGCACTGCCGGCAGCCAGGGTGTCGGATTCCCGAAAGCTTATCTTGCCGGGTATGTCAATATCAAAAAGATGAATCTTGCGATGCCGGGTCAGGAGATTTCCCAATTCATCAAAAACAAAGCTGCTGTTGTATATCCTGCCATCAGAATCCTGCTCAACAATAGAACCGCCTATCAGGCATACCCCGTATTTTTTGGCTGCAGCAGCAAGGAATTCAGTGCTCGGTCCGGGAAAGGGCTCAGCATACAATGGGAAAAGATCGGTTTGATAAGGCGAATTGAATATTTCCGGCAGAATAATCACTTCTGCTCCCTGGCTGGCCGATTTGCCTATCATTTTACCCGCTTGTTTCAAGTTTGTGTTTTTATCGTTTCCTACTTTCATCTGGCAAATAGCCAGTTTTAGATTCTTCATGTCAATCTCCTTGCAATCGGTATGGAATCTATTCACTATGCTTCATTATTCCCATGATAGCATGTACCCATTATGGGAACCAGGCTTTTAGGTCTATCTCGAAAATTCAAGCGGGTTTGAATTATGCTGGCAAATAATCTTTACGTAGCGGGGAAAATACCTCGATGGCAACCGAATCTTCCAGGATGTCCGCAGCATGTTCCAGATTTCCGGAGATGGCCCAACTGTCACCCGGCTGTATGTTGAATGATTCACCATCGATATGCAGTATTATGTGCCCGTTAAGCAAATAGCCGGTTTGTTCTTCCGGATGTTTATGGAGGGGTAACTTTTTGCCTTTTTGCAGCTTGAACTCGCAGAGCAGGGTATTCTGGCCAAATACCAGGGTCTTTCGGGTTATACCATCCAAAACCTGTATATAGTTTTCGGCAGAACTGGGCTGAACTCTTTTCACTATGTATGACCTCCCTTGACAAATTATTATATTGATTGTATTTATCCTTTTACCACTTAGCCAATTATATTATACTGGATAATAATGTTGATTTGTTTTAGCGTTTTTACAGTTTCTTGAATAGCATATAGACATACCAAGAGGATTATAGACCTGATTGAAGCAATTGTAACGAAACCAACAATATGATAGAATCTATAACGAAGTAAAAATATGTCCCCCGCTTCTTTAAGCGGTCGGGTTCCTATTAACAAAACAGGCGGTGGCTATAGTCCCCCGCCTCGTTGCAGCAGTGTGTTGAAAATGCTCCGCAATTTCTTCCGATGCTGAAAAAAT
>JAQUXM010000096.1 GCA_028692415.1 Syntrophomonadaceae bacterium
TGCTTGATTTTGCAGATGTATTGCTAATAACCGGTTCAATTTTAGCCAATGGGACCTATAACAGTGTTTTGGATGAAGTAGGAGATAAACCACACTATTTCTTCGGAACTACCTGTGCAGCTCTGGCGCATGTTAACAATGTTAAACGCTTGTGTCCCTTATCAAAATGAAGCAGGGATGACAAGGGGACGGTTGTATGTCATGCGGGTTTGTCAGTCTAATCGGCGTATAAATTGGTTTAACATACTGAACGTTGCCTCTTTGATTCGAAGCAAATCATTGATTTTGCGAATTGACAGAGTTGTCTTTGGTGTCATATGACCAACGATCTCACTTTGTATTTACGGTATCCGCTGCTGTGGAGCAAACTTCCTCTCCCTTACTAATTCTTTCTTAACTCAATCTGTAGGCCCATTCTGTCAACTTATCACCGTCCTAACACGAGAGCCGCCCCCTTGTCAGCCTAGACAATTAAGCTTCTTAAATATATAATCGTAGGTAATTATAAATATAACTTGGAGGGTGATGGGATGAAGGTAAAGACTTGGGTAGCTCTATTGTTGGTTGCCATGTTGGGCCTATTTATGCTCAGCGGTTGTGGCGGGGAAAGTCCAAAAGCTGGCGATGAGGCACAGCCAGTGGAAAAGGCGTCTATCAAAATTGGCGGCTCCAGCACCATGGCACCGATTGTTGCCAAGGTTGCGGACAACTTTACCGAGGAGTTCAAAACCTGGAACAAGGTTGACAAAAGTATGCCTGAAGAGGAGATAGTAATATTTGTTTCGACCGGCGGCTCTGGTTTCGGTCTGAAATCTGCGATTGACGGCACTTTTGATCTGGGCATGGTTTCCAAGGACTTAAATGATGAAGAAAAAGCTCAGTTTACAGCGGGCAGTATCGTACAAATCGGTTCGGACGTGCTTGATATTGCAGTAAATCCAAATAATCCCATATTAAACGTAAAGCCTGATTTAACTAGAGAGGAAGTTAAGAAAGTCTTTGCGGGAACGCTGAAGACATGGAAGGAACTGGACGCAAGCCTGCCGGATCGCACCATAGTAATCTGTGTCAGAGATCTTGGCGGTGGAGCCAGTGAAGTTTTCGACAAGAGTGTTATGAAAGGTACGCCCATATCTCCAGAAGCCTTGCAGATACCTTCCATGGGTGCCCTAGCCGGGAAGGTAATGGACAATGCTGATGCTATAGGTTATGTTTCATCGGGTTTGGTTAACCAAAACCCAGACAAGTTGAAAGCTTTAAGCGTAGATGGTATTTCCCCCACTCTGGAGAATATTTTGTCCGGGCAATACAAAATTGGCCGGCCGCTGTTGATGCTTAGCAAAGAGAAACCCGATACCCAGGAGCAGTTATTTATGGATTATCTGAAATCGGAAAAGGGACTCAAGGTAGTTGAAGAAATGGGTTATATTCCGGCTACCAAATAAGGAATTTGACTAATATAGAATGGCGGGCAGGTTTCCTGCTCGCTGTTTTTATACCGGGTTCAAAAGGATAAAGCTATGTTTATCAAAACAAGGGACAAATCTATCGCTGAGAAGTTAATTGTTGCAGCTCTGACTACCAGTGCCATAATATTCGGTTTTATGCTGATTGCCATCTTGTTGTTCATGCTGCAAGAGAGCTGGGCAGTATGGTCGGAGATCAGTGTGTGGTCTTTTTTAAGCGGTACTGATTGGCGTCCAGTGGCTGCTGTACCTCAATTGGGGATTGCGGCTATGATAGCCAGCACCCTCTGGGTTGCCGGGGGATCGTTGCTCATAGCGGCCCCGCTTGGTTTTGGCTCGGCGGTATTTCTGGCCGAGTTTGCTCCCTTTTGGCTGGCTGCTGTATTGCGGCCGGTCTTAAATATATTGACTGGTATTCCTTCGGTTGTATATGGCTTCCTGGGGGCGGCTGTTTTGGTCAGGTATTTTGAAAGCAGCTTTGACCTGGCCACTGGTGAATCGCTTTTTGCCGCTTCGCTGGTACTGGCTATAATGATCCTGCCTTATATAATATCCAATTCCGAAAGTTCCTTGCGTTCCGTGCCCCTGGAATACCGGCATGCCGGACTGGCTCTGGGAGTATCGCGCCCCTATATGGTATGGCGTATTTTGCTGCCTTTGGCCGGGAAAGGCATGCTGGGAGCCCTGGTCCTGGCTTTGGGGCGGGCACTGGGCGAAACCATGGCAGTACTTATGCTGGCCGGGAATATCCTGCTTTTTCCTTCCTCCTGGTTCAGTCAGGGTGAACCGCTGCCGGCTTTGATTGCTCTGGAATTAGGCAGTGCAACACCGGGTACCCTTCATTACCAGGGGCTTTTTGCGGCCGGTTTTGTGCTTTTATTGATTGTAATCGCTATAAATATACTGATTCACGCTTTGCAACATAAGCTTAAAAATGAGGTGAGCCGCTTTTGAACAGGCGCAGGCTCGTGGATTATGTTCAACTAGGGTTTTATTGGCTGTCAGGTTTATCGGTCTTGCTGGTATTATTGGCTATTATCGCTTATCTGGTCTGGCGGGGTGGACCCCAAATAAATCTGGAATTCTTGCTGGAAAGGCCGCGGGGAACCCCTCTGGGCAGTGCCGGAGGTATCTTCCCGGCCATTAAGGGAACCCTGTGGCTGGTATTTTGGGCCTTGTTTTTTTCCGTACCGAGCGGGCTGGTTACTGCTGTCTTTCTAAGTGAATACGGCTCTAGATGGAGAATTGCCGGGCTCCTCAACCTGATGATACAAAGCATGGCAGGAATACCTTCTATCATAACCGGTCTTTTTGCTTATGCCCTGGGGGTGGTGCAACTGGGCTGGGGCATATCTTTGCTGGCGGGTGGACTGGCCCTGGGCATAATGATTTTTCCGGTTATTGCAGTTTCAACCCGGGATGCCCTGCAGGCAGTGGATAATAATTACCGCTTGCTAGCCTGTTCGCTGGGGGTCTCGGAATTATATGCATTGCGACGGATTATATTACCCCGGGCAATGCCCGGTATACTAGCCGGAATTCTGCTGGCCACCGGCTACGCCGCCGGAGCAACCGCTCCTATTATGGTTACAGCGGCAGCCATCATATCCAGTTCGTCGGGAGCCATATTTGAGCCGGTTATGGCTTTGCCCTACCACCTGTATATTCTCTTTAACGAGCATATATCCATGGATAATGCTTATGCTACCGCCTTGATACTCGTAGTTATTCTGTTGATAATAAATATGATGGTTTTATGGCTGCGCAGCTGGCAGGAAAGGATTAAGCAGAAATGAATGCAGTAGAGATGAGTAATTTTTCTGCCTGGTATGGCAGGAAAGCCATCCTGGATAACATTAGTATCAGTTTCGTAAATAGAAGCATTACCGCTATAGTAGGGCCCTCAGGCTGCGGTAAAACTACTCTATTGCGTAGTATCAACCGGACAGCCGAAATGGAATATGCTTTTAGCTGCCGGGGGGATTTGCAGGTATTCGGGAAGCAGGTTTATCAAATAAAGGAAGTAGATACGGTACGGAAGCAGGTGGGGATGGTGTATCAGATTCCATTGGCATTGCCGCTGAGTATTCGCGAGAATGTGCTTTTCGGACCGCGTTATCATGGGATAAGGGAGCAATCACGGCTGGATTATATAGTTGAAGATTGTTTACGCAAGGTAGCCCTTTGGGATGAGGTAAAGGACCGGCAGTGCGATGCTGCTGGCAGACTATCCGGCGGTCAGAAACAGCGCCTGGCAATGGCACGGGTGCTGGCAGTGGAACCCCAGGTACTGCTCCTGGATGAGCCCTGCTCCAGTTTGGATCCGGCCTCCACCGGGTTAATAGAAGAATTACTCACCAGTCTGGCAGAAGACCTGTGTGTTGTTATAGTAACCCATAACCTTTTCCAGGCGCGGCGCATTGCTCGGCAAACGTTGTTCATGCTGGATGGCAGCGTAATCGAAACCGGCCCCACCGACGCACTGTTTTCCAACCCGCTTGATGAGAGAACACGCGCTTTCTTCAGCGGCCTGATTGGCTGAGATGACCTGGCAAAGGACGGTCAAACCCTCCCCTTGTCACGTGTTTCGGCTATTCTTCCGTCGAAGCACGAAGCTGGGGGACGTCAGCTGTGTGAAAACTCCCCAAAAGGCCAGGTTATGACTCGAAGTGGAGGTCGCATCTGGAATATCACCACTTATTATGGCCCGCGTCCCTAACAATGACCCAATTAGGACCATGAGCGGGGCAGGTAAAATCGGTAAAATAGTTTTCACACAGCCTGACGTTCTTTTTGCTTCCTATGCTTATGCCCGTGGCGACGACGACTATGAACTATACTATTCTTCTTGAACACATTCATCCAGTGAGGGCAGATCATCTTCCAGGTAATGAGGTTCTCCCAGGGCATTAATTTGAATATTTCCGGCCTGCCCGTACTGGTAAAGCTGATCCAGGAATTCCACGGCGGCACGGATTCTGGTTCTTAATAGATAGCCCCGGGTCTCGGTAGCCTTTAACACTTCCCGCACATCCAATTGCGGCTCCCATCCGTAGGCTCGACCATGAAACATCTGTACTTGTTCCATAATCCTCAGAATCTCATCCTGGCTCAAAGGTTGAAGCTGTGGCGCTGCTATAATATGGCTAAGAACCTTTTCGACTGGTTCCCGTTCTGCGCGATCAATATAGGCTGCAGCCATGTTCTCAAAATCGTGCTTGGACTCTACTACATCTTCTACAAAGGATGCCCCCAGGGCAAACATGGTGAAAGTTGATTCCAGTCGCGAATATTCCTCGGGGAACAGGAAAGAAGCCATATTCTTGTAAGCGGTGAGCCGGGCCTTCTTGCCCAGTCGTCCCAAGAGTTCGGTTTCATCAAACAGTATTACCCAACCGTTATAACCCAGCAATTTGAACAGATGGCTTAACATGCTTAGGTAATCCATGCTGTGACGGGTCTTGCTAAAGGGAAGCGAGAAACGCACCGGTTGAGCAAAAATCCTTTTGTAAATCTGGCGCAAGCGAGCATTAGTTATAAAGTCGCCCTCCAGATCTGCCATGAGCAAGTACTTGTCATCCGGATCATCGACATTCAAATAGGATCTGAAAACATAAAATAGCTTATCGGTTTCGAGATGTTTACTGGTAAAGGATATTATATCCTGAGCTATCGGGCTATTTGGAGTAATATCCTGTAACACATGTTGAAATCCGGGCTGCAGCCGTTGGGGCAGATAAGTGCTGCCAACCAGTTTTTGGTAGGCCAGGTAGAGCTTATCAAAGGGAGTTTCTTTGCTCAGGGAAACCAGGCTGACAGCCATATTATTGCTATGCGCTAGATTGAATACGGTATTTAAGAGGTGAGTTTTGCCTTCTCCATATTTGCCCGCAACCACCATGCCGCTGGATTCTCCAGTATCTCTGACTCGATCCAAGCTTTGGGAGACCTGTTCCATTAATTCGGGTCGGGCTGAGGAGAAATAGTGTCCCACGGCTCGGGAAGATACTCCCGAACGCAAAGCCTCAATTACCCTTTGAGCTTCAAAATCCATTATTGCTCGACTCCTTCCTGAACAGTAGTCCGATTTACTCGCCGGGGCAGCGCTACTTTGCCAAACCGAGCCCGAGCGTGGATTTCTTCGGCAGTGCTAAGAGTTATAGGCCGGGCTCCTTCATCGAGACGATTTATCACCGAAGCCAGGCGAGCAGACATTTCCAGAATATTCTCGGGGGTATAGACTTCGTCAATCAAGCGGTCCAAATCCACAATGTCAGCAAAGCGGTTAAAACGTGTCCCCTCGATTTCATTCTGGATGCGCATCCACAGTGCCTGATAAGATTTCAAACCGGCTCGGTCATCGTCTATCAACCTGCGCTCAAATGAAAAAACAAACATGGTGTTTTTCAAGGTATCTATTTCATCGATTAATTCTCGAATACTCTCGTAGGCATCCTCACGCTTCAAACGGGTATAGTGTATGGTTTCGATACTATCTGCTCCGGCTAGAATCTCCATATCGTCAATAGCTATTACCAGACCCTTGTAACCTGCCAGGCGACAGATTTCTACCAGCGAGCGCAACATGTGGCGGGCATTATATTTGGTGATTTTACTGGGAGAGAGACCTAGACGACGTAGAGAAGGCAGACGAGCCTCCCGGCTTCCTTCCAACGATAAGAGCAACAGGCGGCGACTGGGTTCCTCAAGAGTGGGGTGGCCCAGCAAACTCCCGGTCAATAGGGAGCAGGCCAGAGCAAAATTATTATCTATGAGCGGGTTGGCCAGAAATAGCTGCTCAAGTTGCTGCCGTATTTCCCGTTTGGTCAAAGGGTCCAGTTGTCCTTGGCTGGACAGATAGTCAACAAAAGTCATATCCCGGGGAATATCATCAGGGTTATAGCCCAACTGCCGAATGACCTCGCAACAGCTTGGCTGCAAACGTTCCATTAGATTTACCTGGCGTAAAACCGCAACATAGATTTCTTTAAAATCATGGATCCATATTTCCCGAGCCGAAAGGTAAACGGGGATATAGCCCATGTTTTCTGCTTCCATGGTTAACATTTCCAGGAAATGAGTTCTTCCACTTCCGGCCCGACCAGTTAAAAACTTTATCTTGCTGCCTCCCTGGGACAGATAGTCGGCCAAATATTTTTGCTTCCAAAAATCCAATATGAAATCACTGCCCACAGATATCTCCTGCAGAATTTCACGATTACCAGGAGCCTGTCCCCGTTTTAAAAGAGCCAGGGCTGATTTAATATCATTCTCCAAAGCTATTCCTCCCTATCAGCACAAAGTCAGATCCGGTTCTGCCACTGCGAAAAAGCGAATGGTGGCTAGATACTGCTCCCGGCCATCCTGATCAAGAATGCGGATAGCCTTATTTATATTGCGGCTGGGGCCAAACTGGAACTGCCGCCCATCCTCCGTGGAATGCAGATCTGAGGCATAAAGCCGGGCCAGGTCAAAAGCGAAACTCTGCTGGTCGTAGTCGCGGCGGAATCGCCGCATAGGGGTTAAGAAATTGTAGAGATTTTTCAGATAAACATCTCCCCCGGATGCAGCTTGTGTTTTACCCTGGTTTTGTTTCAACATTGCCAGGTCATAAGCAGCTGCCAATTCCTTAATAAAGGAGCGGGGGTCAAATGAGACCCGCAGCAGTTTATCCCGGTTGGTCTTTACCTCCTGGACAAAGGCCAGAGGTCGCAAACATTGAATCTTTTTGCGATCCAGGAATAAATCCAGGTTTTCAACATCTATTCTGACCCGGAAAGGGAACATTTCATAAATTGGGAAGTCACCCTTTACGTCAACTCCCAGGCGTTCGCAATAGCCCAGCATCTGTTCCGCGAAGTCTCCGTTTTCTACATAAGCCCGAATGCCGAAATCATCAACTTGGCTCTGCATGCTGGCCAGCAATGCTTCCTGTTCCTGCAACAGATTCTGCATTGCGCCTATATTTCGAGTCCAGCTTTTGAGATCCCCTTTATCCAAATCTTTACTCAAGCTCTTAAAAAGTTTTTGCAGATTGCTTATCTTATCCTTTAATTCCTTTTCCGAAGTCAGCACCTGTTTTAATAATTCCTCATATTCAGCCAAATTTAATCGCTCCTTTATGTAATCAGATTTTAGATGGGGTTTGGAAAATCGAATTTTGCAGGAAACCTTATTTACAATAATCGGGATGGTGTTGCTCCTAAAAATCCTTAAATAAATTTCGACACTCAGAAACAATATCCTTCACATTCCTGCCCAAATCTTCCAAGTTGATAACCTGAAGCCGGCTTCCAAGTTATTGATCTTGCCGCAATAATCCAATGCTGTCATACTAAGATTATAAACAAAATATTGTAAGTTTATTGGGAATAGGTGAAAAAAACATGGCAAGCTCAGATTCCAATATATATGGTTCGCTACGTAAGAATTTGTTTCCCTGGCAGGTGGAATGTCTAAATGTCTGGTTTCAGAACCAGGGGCAAGGTATCGTGAATGTGGTCACTGGTGCTGGGAAAACCGTACTGGCACTGGGGGCAATTGCCAGGCTGGAATACGCATTATCCTCAGAGCCCGTACATTGTTTGAAAATCAAAATAGTAGTTCCCAAAGTATTCCTGGCGAATCAGTGGGCTCAGATTCTGCAGGATGATCTGGCTGTTCCCCGTGAAGATATTGGGATATATTCCGGAGCGCACAAAGACCTTCCACACCGCAAGTATATGATTTACGTGGTAAACTCAGCCCGCTACACACTGGCCCGGCATTTGCTGGAAGACTACCGGGAGGGTAATGCCATATTGCTCATTGCTGACGAATGTCATCATTATAGCAGCCCGGAAAATTCGCGTATATTTGATTTCACGAAATATTTTCCCGCTGGGGTTTCACCTTCGCGCTACTATGCTCTGGGCTTATCAGCCACTCCGGAAACAGCAGCCTATCAAGAAAAACTAGTTCCGGCACTAGGTCCCGAGATATTCAAATATGGATTTGCCGATGCACTGAATGCCAATATCATTAGCTCTTTCTCTATCTTCAATCTGAAGTTAAAGTTTACTCAATACGAAGAACAACAATATATGGACTTAAGTGAACAGCTTACCCGGGTCCTGGAAAAACTAATGCATCTTTGCCCTTTCCTGATTGGCTTAGGCAGCCAGCGGTTTTTTGCTTCCTTGGAGCAGTTGGCCCAGGCAGCTGAGGATTCTGCCGTAGCGGCTCTGGCTCGCTCGGTACTCATCCTGGCCATCAATCGCAAAGATGTAGTCTATCGTGCCGAGTCCCGGATAAGTTGTGTACAGAACCTGCTCACCCGAATTCCGCAGACTTCAAAGGTATTAATATTTAATGAAAGAATTGAAGTCACCGAAGTCATCTTTAAGCGGTTGCATGCTCTATTTCCAGGACAAGTAGGACGTTACCATTCGGAGATGGATGAGGGGAGCAGGAAAAACATGCTGCGTAAATATCAGGACTCGGAAATCCGCATCCTGGTAAGTTGCCGCGCCTTGGATGAGGGGCTGAATGTGCCGGAAACCGATGTTGGCATAATCGCTTCTTCCACCAGTAGCAGCCGGCAGCGTATTCAGCGCTTGGGCAGAATATTACGCCGTTCAGGACAGGATCATACGGCCTGTCTGTATTACCTCTATATAGGCTCATCCAATGAAGAACAGGAATTGCTGGCCGAGCTAAGTCAGGAGTTGGCAGGGGTGATTCCGGTACTTGACCTGGATTATGAGCAGGAAAGCCAATCCTTCTATCATCCTGTCTACCAGGCCTTGGCTGATCAAGTTATGGCCTATGCCCGTCGCAAAGATTGGAGTTCCAAGACCGTCAGCGAGCTGGAAAGAAACCTGGAACGAGGCAAACTGGCTTGTGACTGGTGGGCTTCGGAAAAGACCTGCACTTTGCGTATCAAGTCCGCCCCCTCCCGCTCAGAGCGAAATTACTGGATAACCATGCGTCTACTGGTGCAAGCCAGCCTTGGCCGACTATGACAGAGGGAAGGTTCTTAATGGGGACAATCGGAAGTTATGGGTACGAAAAAGACATAAATACCATTAAGAGCTGATATTTACGCTTTAAATAGATTTTGCACATAATTACTGCTACATTAGGTTGCGACTGTAAAGAGCATCAGAAGTACACGAGGGGTGGTTGCCCAGAAGAATGAAGTTGCGGTAGGAACGCATTCATCACCTATGAAAAGAACTTGTTCCAATGAAACGGGGGTCAGGCCCTTGCCGCCTTTCATTGGAACCTTAGCGACATTTACTCCTCCCACCATTTTTATAACCCGGGTATGGGCAGATCCCTGTGGCTCAGTTTGTAAA
>JAQUXM010000097.1 GCA_028692415.1 Syntrophomonadaceae bacterium
TTTCTTTGAGCCACTGATATATCCCAATAAATATATCAGCTTTTTCGCACTTAGTCTTGCTGTTCGGTTTTATCAAGAGCTTTGCGCATCTTCTGCTCTGCCTGACGCGCAAGAATTATGATATCATCGCTATCGACAATTGTCAACATATTTATCTTAATCTTTTTATTTTTACCCAATATTCAGATTTTTTAGAATGGAACAGGATTTGCATTATCTTTAAAGAAGCAAACAATAAAACTCATTGGCTTCGAGCTTCCAATTAGGAGATAATATAACGAGGCGAAAAGATGTCCCCCACTTCTTTAAGCTGTTGGGGTCCTAATAACAAAACAGGCGGCGGGTTCTAATCCCCCGCCTCATTGTAGCGGTGCGGAAGAAAATGCTCCGCAGTTTCTTCCGATGCTTAAAGCAAAACTTACGCAGTAAAAGGAGCACCATATTAATGCAGCATAAGAATTGGAATTATTTCACTGATGAGATATCCGGATCGCTTGGGGATCTCGGAACATTTCTGCCCTATATCATTGGCGCCATTGTTATCGGAGGCCTGGACGCTACTGGAGTCCTTTTAAGCTTTGGTCTGATGTATATATTTACTGCCTGGTTCTATCGTATGCCCATGCCGGTTCAACCGATGAAAATAATCGGAGCAGCCGTCATTATTCATCATCTAAGCCAGGGAGAGATTGCTGCCGCTGGACTGATGACGGCTTTCACTCTGTTTTTTTTGGCTTTAACCGGTCTGGCTGAAAAACTCAGCCGTATTACTCCCGCTGCTATTACTTATGGCATCCAAGCTGGGTTGGGCCTTAGCCTGGCCATATTAGGCATAAAATTTATCAGAAGCGATTTGACTCTGGGCTTGCCTATATTGTTGATTATGCTCCTGCTTTTTGATAATAAGAAGCTGCCTGCTTCTATAATTGCCGTTGTAGGCGGAACTATTCTGGCTTTTATTTTGCATCCCGCATTGAACTTTCCCGATGTCACCATCGGTTTTTACTTACCTCAGTTCACCTGGCCGCAAATGATGGATTTCCAGCGGGGTTTCGCGTTGGCCTTTTTACCCCAAATCCCCCTCACCTTGACCAATTCTATACTGCTTACGGCTGTACTGGCTAAAGACCTTTATCCAGACCAATCAAAACGAGTAACTGAGAAAAATTTATGCCTTACCCTTGGTATAGGCAACTTGCTTGCCATGCCTTTAGGAGGCTTCCCCATGTGCCATGGCAGCGGCGGATTAGCTGCGCATTACCGTTTTGGGGGAAGAACTGGATTAACTCTCATTATAATAGGAGTTTTTCTTTTTTTGACTGCCGTGCTCCTGGGTCCAGCAGGTGTGGATTTCTTAAAATTAATCCCCCAACCAGTCTTGGGAGGTTTGCTTTTTTTTAGCGGGGTAGATTTGATCAGGGGAGTAAATAAAATAGAAAGTCCAGATTCTAGATTTACTTTTGCAGTTGTAGTTGTTGCGACCTTGGCCGTAAACCCGGCAATTGCTTTACTGGCCGGAGTACTTCTGGTATTCCTTCTCCAGCGTAAATGGATTAGGATATAGTAGTGAATCTAGTCTTGATTTGCACCGTAACATGTTTTATGGTTTAAGCATCGAAAGAAACTGCGGAGCAGTTTCTTTCGCACCGCTGCAACGAGACGGGGGATTAGAAATCGCCGACCGTTTAGCGGGGAACACCTTTTTACCTGGTTATATTTAATAAATTCTAGCAAAGGATGGGAAGCACATAATGAAGGTTTTAGTCTTTGGCTTAGGGGCTCTGGGTACTGTTTACTCTTGTTTATTAAAAAAGGCCGGATATGAAGTCACCGGTATAGATCGTGAAATGGTAGCAGCCGAAATAAAGAATAAGGGTGTGCGGATAAATGGCATATGGGGGGAACACGAAGCTTGCTTGGATAAGGTTTGCAGCCAGGTAAAGGAAATCGAACAAAACGATTTTGATTTAATTATTCTAAGTGTCAAAGCCTACGAGACCGCGGAAGTTGCTTTGCAATTGCAAAAAGTCATATCTCCTCGGACCTATTTGATACTTGCTCAAAACGGCTACGGCAATTTTGAAGCTGCGGCCCGCTTCATTCCACAGGAACAGATAATCCTGGCCCGGGTAATTTTCGGTGCTGAAACCCTATCCGCAGGGAGTTCCAAAGTTACAGTCATTGCTGATGATGTTATTCTTGGGAACCCTCTCCGAACCATCAATATCGATTTCTTGACTAATCTGGCTGATATTTTTACCCAGGCAGGTATTCCCACTAGAGCCTCAGATGATGTAATGAAGTATGTCTGGGGAAAAATCACCTATAACTCAGCCTTAAACCCGCTTGGTGCTATATTGGAGGTCAACTATGGCAAACTCGCCCAAATGGATTCCAGTCGCAGCTTGATGAACAGTATAATTGAAGAGATATTCGCGGTTTTGGCAGCTATCAATCAGGAGAGCATCTGGCCTGATGCCGCCAGTTACATGGAAGCCTTTTATCAGCAGATGGTTCCATCTACCGCTGGACACCATGCCTCCATGCTGCAGGACATTCAACGCGGGCGAAAAACGGAAATTGATGCCTTAAATGGGTCAGTAGTAGAATTAGGAAAGCAATATGGTATTCCAACCCCAGTAAACGCAGTAATTTCCTCTCTCTTAAAAGCTAAAGAAACCATGTTTGCCAAACCCGAAAACTAACGCCAAATAGAACCCAATAGATAAAAGAAAACTATTCCGCAGTAAAAAATAACCAATACACCGAGAAAGGCTAACTGGGGCAATAGCAGTATTATGCTTAGTCCGAGCGTGGTTAGTAAGACGGTAAAGAGATACGCAGCTAAATAATGATTAAGAATCTGGCTTAGTTTAATAATGATCTCCTTGATGCGAAAAGCATCCATAAAGTTCTTGCTTTCTGAATAGGCAGCCCATGCCAAAGGAATTAGCAAGCCTATCAGCAAGACAACAATTGCCACCAGGAAAACTCCGAGTACCGGAACTGATAATAAAGAAATGGCTAATAGTATTGGTATCAGTAAATATATAAGGGCAATCAAAAAAGCCATAAACCCTTCGCGAATATGGTCTGCCCAGTCTTCCCATTCAGGCAAAACTTGATGTCTGGTTATTCCTATTTGGATGCATTTTAGAAAATACCCGAGGGTTAGAAGATTCAAGACTGGAACAATGGAAATCACACAGCCCATTAAGATTTTTTTAATCCAATCCTTATCTTGAAACGGATACATAAGCAAGCTTTTAAAATTCATATTTTCCCTCCTCACTACATTATTATAAACATGAGAGAGGTATTATGTCTGCAAAAGCTCATAAAAAAAGGGGGGTTATTCCCCCCCGAATGGTTTCAGATTTGGATGGCGATCCTTGTATTGTTGCCTTACATTATCCACTTTATCCGCCCAATACTGGATCCTGTACATGGCATCTTCCTCAGTTGCCGAAGCTACCTTGACTACTTCCGTATCGTTTATTTGAATACCTATATTATAAAATCCATTTTCATCAGAACGGATAAGCAAACCCGGAATCCGGTCTTTTTCCAATAAACCGATATTAAATTCATCGGTGCTCATAATAGGCGTTTCGTAAGCATGAACATCTCCCATATTTATCCCTCCTTATGGTTGGGAGTAGTTGGCCAGATGGCTGTCGCTCTCATACTGCCTCTGTATATCCGGAATGCATGCTACCCAACTATGAACCTTTGCGTGAACCTCATTATCCTTCACCTGATCCACCAGCAGCACACGGTTCTTGCCAATTTCCACCCCAATATTGTAACAGCCTTGCTCTGTATCAGCACTAACCAGCAATCCTTCATATTCTTCTTTGGAATAAGAACCATTTCTTAAAAAAGCATCCTTGGTCATAATCTTGCCCTTCTTGTCTTTCATCCATTAAGCCTCCCTTAGCATTTCTTATTGGCGATATTTTTCCCGTTATCATCTCTTTTATGTATTAAATCATTCTTGCTTGAATATCCAGCTATCAATCGTGTTTTTTGCCCGCGTGTCATTTTTTTAATGATTAATTCTCGTTTCAATGCTTCGCTTTTACTTGACAGTTCTTCGTGATATACGCATATTACCGGCCTGCGTCCCCGCGTGTACTTGCTCGCCAAGCCTTGATTATGTTCCTGCAACCGCCGCTCAATATTGGTTGTATAACCCGTGTAATAACTGCCATCATTACATTGCACAATATATACAAATACCATTTTCCTTCCTCCGCTGGTAGCAAAAGCTATTTTTCCATAAAATACATTGCACAGTAAACTACAGGTCCAGTTTACATAAAAAAAACGGGGGATGCATCCCCCGTTAAAGTACAATTTAGAATCTGTGATGGGTAATCCTTAATGGTAGGTTAAACTTGTGGGTAATGGTATTACCCACTTCTTCAATATCATCCAAAGTAACATCAATTACCAAGCATTTCAGTTTGGAATAAATCCGGTAGGCGTTATCCAATTCCTCAGCTACTAAATCATCCAGGGTCTCAATATCATCTGGAAGATCGAAACTCCTCATTCTTTCTTTGCGTAAATCCATAAGGGTCTCCAGATCAATAGTCAGTCCTACCATGGGTATAATACCCTTTTGGTCGATAATCTCCTGGGGAATTTCAGTATCCATAACGATGGGGTAATTGGCGACTTTTATTCCCAGATTAGCCAGGTGCATGGACAGCGGTGTCTTTGAAGTCCTGGGCAAACCTAATATAATAAGATTGGCTTCACTTAAGGTATCCAGATTCTGCCCATTATCATGTTCGATAGTATATTCTATCGCTTTCATACGGTTGAAATACTGGTCATCCATTTTGTGAGTCAATCCCGAAATATATTCAGGCTGTAATCCGGTTTTAGTATGAATAGCTGCAAATAGCGGGGCCATTACGTTCACCGCAATAACGCCCTTTTCCCGGGCAACTGCATCCATATGTCTGGATAACTCCGGTTTTACAATGGTATAGATAATAATTGCATCTTCTTGAACCGCCTGATCAATGATTTTTGCTACCTGTTCTTCTTTGGTTACCCTTGAGAAACGAGTAATACTACGCTCAAGCTTGAATTGTAACAC
The DNA here is from genome assembly GCA_028692415.1 of Syntrophomonadaceae bacterium. Classification (GTDB taxonomy): domain Bacteria; phylum Bacillota; class Syntrophomonadia; order Syntrophomonadales; family Syntrophomonadaceae; genus JAQUBU01. The sequence goes on from JAQUXM010000097.1 coordinate 5,114, forward strand.
TGAGGCAACCGCTATTTTTTCAGCAGTTTCGCCAACTGAGTCAGACACAGCAAAAATGTGTAATTGTTCAGCCATCATTCATCCCCCTTTTCATGTCATGACTTTCTGGCCATCACCGCCAGGTTTTTGGCTATCCTTAGTATATTTTATTCTACAATCCCCAGTGGTTTTCCTTCTTTTCTGCAATCCATATATTTTAATTAACAGGATTTTAGCAAGTAATTAGAAATACCAGGAATAAAACCAAAGCGGTTGTCATATATATAATTTTGAAGGATTTTTCTAAAAACTGGCTTTACCTTTTGGACCGTGTTATTATATTAATGATGGGGTATACAGAGGTGATAAAATATGATGTCATTTGATTCTGTCTTTGCTCTAATAATGGTAATATGCTTGGGGTTTGGCTTAGTCGCCGCAATTATTGGAGTCTTTTTATTTAATGGCTTCGATTGGTGGGATAAACTTTAAGGTAGGGGGACACACCCCTATGGGATGTTCCCCTCTTGGAGCATGAAACCCTCTCCGCTGCTAAGTGTTTTGTGACAAGATATTCTTGCCTGAATACCCAATATTACTATGCCCTTCTTCCTCATTTCTTGCTATCCAAACATTTTAAATGCTAATATTTTCCTGATCCCCTGGCTTTTCATCGGGTGCAGGCAGTGTTGGTGTCTGTTCCTGGAAATCGGGTGATGTTTCCGTACTATCTGGTGGTAATTCCTCAACCGGAGAAAGCTTGTCATCCTCCTGCACTTCGGGAACTGTCTCATCCTGTTCTTTCGTAGTTAGTCCATCATCAACCGGCTTTTCTTGCTCCTGAGTATATTTCGGTTGAGGTTTATCTTTTAGAATATAGCTATAAAATAATGAATTCATATAGTCTCGCCATACCGGGGCCGACACACTACCCCCATAAGATGCGTAGCCGCTAACCGCTTGACCGTCACTGTTTCCCACCCAAATGGCAGTTGCCAGATCCGCTGTGTAGCCCAGATACCATAAGTCCCGGCTGTCATTTGTGGTTCCGGTTTTTCCTCCGCTTTTAATTGCTATGGCAGCAGTTCTCCCGGTCCCATAGCGAACCACATCCTTCAGCATTTCATCCATTAATAAGGCTGTATCATTACTGATCACCCTTTGGGAACTGGACTCGTTCATGTAAATAGTCCTCCCGGCTGGGTCTTCAATTCTATCAATGCAGTAATAATCGTTATATATGCCATTATTGGCAAATACCGCAAAGGCTGAGGCCATTTGCAACGGTGATATGCCCTTGCTCATCCCGCCCAGCCCCAGAGCCAATGTTTTGTCTGCATCAGTCAAACTGCTTATGCCAAAAGACTCCAAATATTGGCAAGCTTCCTCTATCCCCAGGCGGTTTAAAATTTCCAGTGAAGCAATATTATAGGAATTAACGAGAGCTTGCTTAACTGTAGTTTTCTCGGGAGCCCAGGCATAATTCTTTGGTTTATACCCTCCAAAATCTCGTTCTTTATTGTTTAGTTGCGTATCCGGAGTAATGATTCCCTCATTTATTGCTGCTGCATAATAAAGGGGCTTAATAGCTGAGCCAGGCTGTCTTGGCCATACCGCCATATTAATCTGGTTCCTGGCATAATCCACCCCTCCCACCATCGCCTTTATACCACCGCTTGCGGGATCTATGGAGATTAATGCGGCATCACTGGCGGTTATGCCACGGTAAGCGAATGATTGAACATGATTCTTTACCGCTCGCTCGGCTGCTTTTTGCATTCTGCTGTCGATCGTGAGATATATTTTGATTCCGCCCTGATAAAGCCCGTTAGGACCCAGTATTTTCTCCAGCTGGGGGGTTAGATAAGCCTCAATATAAGGATAATTCTGTTTTACAGGTTCATAGCCTTTAATATATACCGGTTGCTTTGCAATGGCTTCGGCTTGTTCAGGGTTCAACAGACTTTGTTCCTGCAACACACTGATTACGATTTCCTGCCGGGCTTTTAAACCGGCAAAATTCCGGTCCGGTGAATAGTACTCCGGGGCCTGGATCATCCCCACCAGTATACAAATTTCAGCCTGGTTTAGAGCAGAAACGTCTTTGCCAAAATAGAAACGAGCTGCCGTAGCTATACCGGAAGATCTACGGCCCATATATATCTCATTGAGGTACATATTTAGAATAGTATCTTTGCTGAATTTTTCTTCTATGGCAGTAGCTATTAATGCTTCTTTCATTTTTCGGGTATAAGTTTTCTCCTGATTAAGAAAAAGGGTGCGCGCCAATTGCTGGGTGATAGTGCTCCCACCTTCTTCTTTATTGCCTGCCTTAAGATTATTCAGCACAGCCCTGACTATACCCCGGCTGTCCACACTGCCGTGTTCATAAAAACGACGATCCTCAACCGCTACTACCGCTTGTTTTAAAAAAACCGGAAATTCTTCGCTGAAAACGCGCTTGTATCCCAGATGCTCAAGCACCTGTCCATCACTGGAGATAAGTACGCTCTGTCCCCGAGGCTGGTATTCCCAGTTATTTATACCGGTTGCCAGCAAGAGCAAGCGGGGTGTACTCTCGGTCAGCACGATGCCCAACAAAAAGGAGAACATAAACAGGAGCAACCCGGTCATGATTAAAGATGTTCTAGAAAATCTGCGCATAGCTATTACCCTTCCAAATTTCTGCGGATGACAAGGGGAGGGATGACAAGGGGACGGTTCTTCTGTCAGGCCAGCCGGCTGGCCTGACAGAAGAACCGTCCCCTTGTCATCCGCCTTACACCTTACTTAACATCATTCTATTAACAAAGCTGTACTTTTGCAATTATTTAAGGCAGGGAATCCTTGTCTAATATACCCGCCAGTCTCGCAAATACAAAAATAGCAGTTTATTACCGGGCCAATTTCATTTACAATAAAACAGATGTCAACATTTATTATTAGGTTAAGTTAATTAATTGCAGGGAGGCCTTTCCGATGGGAAAAAATAAGGAAAAAGGCAAAGTTATCGTCGTTACCTCCGGTAAGGGAGGAGTTGGCAAGACCACGACGGTTGCGAATATTAGCAGTGCTCTGGCCAGAATGGGCCATAAAATCGTTGTCATGGACTTGGATATTGGGCTCAAAAAACTCGATCTCATTCTGGGCTTGGAAAACCGGATAATTTACGATATTGTCCAGGTTATTGAAGGAGAGTGTACACTTAAACAGGCTATGGTGAAGGACAAGCGGTTTCCCCACCTCTATATGCTGCCAGCCGCTCAAACTCGCAACAAGGATGATATAAAACCAGAGCAAGTGAAAGTAATATGTGAGCAATTGCGACCTGAATTTGATTACATAATTATTGATTGCCCGGCGGGGATAGAACAAGGATTCCGCAACGCAATTGCGGCAGCGGATAGTGCCATAGTGGTAACCAACCCCGAGGTTTCAGCGGTGCGCGATGCCGATCGGATTATCGGTATGCTTGAATCAGCTGAATTTAAGGATATCAAACTGGTTGTAAATCGCTTGCAGGCCAGCATGGTTAAAAGTGGCGACATGCTTAGCATAGATGATCTGCTGGAGCATCTCTGTATAGATTTACTAGGTATTGTACCCGAAGATAGGAAGGTTTTGATTTCCACCAATAAAGGAGAGCCTATCGTTCTGAATGGAAACTCAGCCGCCGGAACCGCGTTTAATAATATTGCCCGGCGAATGAACGGCGAAGAACTTGATTTCCCAACTTTTGAGGATGATTCATTCTGGAGCAAACTCAGAAACCTGGGTCGCAACCTTTTCCCGAATAAATAGAGGGGGTTAGGCAAGTGTTGGATTTCCTAAAAAGGATATTTAATGACAATTCCAGCCGTAAGCAGGCCAATGACCGCCTCCGGGTGGTCCTAACGCATGATCGGACCGGTGCTTCCACCCAGCTTATGGAAACCTTAAAAGAAGAGATTTTGCAGGTGATATCAAGGCATGTAGAGATTGAAGGCAAGCCTGATGTCCGCATCATACGGGAAGGCCGGCGTTCTGCACTGGATATAAACATCCCTTTAAAAGGCAGGTAATTTATGTAAATGATTAAAATAAAAGGATTTAACGGCAACCTCGTGTTTGTTTTTAATAAAGGCAGTTTCGAGGAATATATGAGCCTGCTGGCAGAGCGCTTTGCCAATAATAAACAGCTATTCTCCGGTTCCCAGGTAATTTTTAAAGGGACCGGTTTGGATGGTTTAACCCACGAACAGCTTGCAGCTTTGCAGTCTCTATGCTTGCAAAATGGAATGCTTCTTAATAACCGCGAGGCCAGTCTTGAAAGGGGCCTTAGCAAAGACCTCATAATCCATCGTAATGTTAGAAGCGGGCAAAAACTCCGGTCCGAGGGTTCAGTTATTATCTGGGGCCATGTACATGAAAGCGCTGAGATACTGGCTGCCCGCGACATTATAGTATTGGGGAAATTGAACGGAATAGTCCATGCAGGTTGTTATGGGGACCGGGACAGCATTATCTTTGCGCTGAGTTTAAACCCTGGGCAAATCAGAATCGCCGACAAAATATCCCGTTCTCCCGAGGACGCAGTGAAGAGTTCATATCCGGAAATAGC
>JAQUXM010000009.1:0-8623 GCA_028692415.1 Syntrophomonadaceae bacterium
AGCAAACTCATATTGATGTTAAAACCGTTAACCAGCCTTTAAGAAATGAACATGCTGATGTACATGAAAAACAGGAAAAAGAGAATCAAGAAAAAAAATCTCGTGCAAAAAAGGGAAAAGGCAACAAGACAGAGAATGATGAAAAGAATAATAAAGATGGAAACAAGTCGGGAAATCATCTGGATATTACCATCTAGGGCAGGTGAGCAGGCATAAACAGTTTTTATATTGCGGCGGCAATTGTTTTGATTATCGCAGCTTGGTTCAAGGTAAGAAAACAGAAGTTACTAATAGATCAAAATTCCCGGGAATTGAAAAATACCCTTATTGAGGCTTCGGCAGTCAGGGAAGATCTGGCTGGTTTATTGGAAAATTCGGTGGAGATTTCTCAGATCATTGTTGATAACCTTGATGAGAGAATTGAGGCCATAAATAACTTGGACAGTTTTATCCGGGAGGCTGATGAAAAGCAGCAGCAACTTGAGCAGACTATAAACAGTATAGATAGTCTTATCCCGGCTATTCAACCGGAGATCAAGGCTGTGAACGAAGATAAATACGATAAGAGTTTGCCTGAGCCTGAAGATTTTTGTGAGATTGCGATAGAACAAAGTGAAATTAAGCTTATTCCCCAGCGTTGTAAAGTCTATGAATTGGCCAGGGAACAGGACATGAGCAGCAAAAGCTTAATTGCTTTATTGAATAATCTGGGCTATAAAATCTCCCATCATATGAGCCTGCTGGATGAAACGGTGGTAGAGCGAGTAAAAGAAGAAATTTTACTGGGTTCGCTTGGCGCCACAATGAGAACTGATTCAGCAGTACAGCATTTGTCCCTGGTAAGCCGGGTGGAACTGCATCGTGAGGATAGGAAGGTCAATCTTTCAATAAATGATAAACCAGGATCGGATGTTACGATTGACTTCACCATTGATGATTTGAAGAGTGCCCATCCCTACTTGGCAGTACGTACGCTTTATGAAAAGGGTTTTTCAGTGCTGGATATTGCAAAAATGCTTGACCGGGGTCAGGGTGAAGTAAATTTAATTTTGAACCTAACCAGGAAAAAACAAGCTTGTGTTTGAAATGTTCGGGAGTTATCCCGAATTTTTTTTGCCTTAAGCATCGGTAGAAACTACGGAGCAGTTTCTGCCGCACCGCTGCAACGAGGCGGGATTAGAACCAGCCGCCGGTTTTGTTAATAGGAACCCGACCACCTAAAGAAACGGGGGACATATTTTTACCTCGTTAGATATAATGGCTTCTAACTTGCCAAGCATTATCAATTTATGCTATATTATCAGATGGTAATTACACACGTAACCTGACTTATCGAAGAGTGCTATTAATAGTCTTCGAGGAGGATGAAGGTGCGGAGGATTAAAACTAAAGAAGGAGGTGAGTGATGGTGTCAGTAGTTACTATGAAGCAACTTCTGGAAGCAGGAGTTCATTTCGGACACCAGACACGGAGGTGGAACCCCAAGATGTCGACCTACATTTATATGGAGAGGAACGGCATCTACATTATTGATCTGCAGCAAACCGTGAAGATGTTTGACAAGGCTTATGATTTTGTCAAAAGTGTTGTTGCAGGCGGCAAAGGAATCCTATTTGTGGGAACCAAAAAACAGGCTCAAGAGACCATACGGGAAGAAGCATTAAGATCGGGTATGTTTTTTGTTAACCAGCGCTGGTTGGGAGGCATGCTTACCAACTACAAAACCATAAGGAAAAGAGTATTTCGCTTAAAAGAACTGGAGAAGCAAGAAGCAGAAGGAGCTTTTTCGGTTTTGACCAAGAAAGAGGTTGCAAAATTAGTTAATGAGCGGGAACGCCTGGAAAGATTCCTGGGTGGCATTAAAGACATGGACAAACTTCCCGGTGCTGTTTTTGTAGTTGACCCCCGCAAAGAGAAAATAGCAGTTGCGGAAGCCCGCAAGCTTAACATCCCTGTTGTAGCTATAGTCGATACCAATTGCGATCCTGATGAGATTGATTATGTTATTCCAGGCAACGATGATGCGATAAGAGCTGTCAAATTAATCGCCTCCCGCATAGCTGATGCGGTCTTGGAAGGAAAACAAGGAGAGCAGATTACTGCATAGTAAAGTATCGAGGGGGTGAATAGGCATATCCACCCCCTTTTTGATTGACAATATAAGCAAGATTAATTATAAGAACAAGGAGGTATTACGGTGGTAACGGCTGCAATGGTAAAAGAACTCCGGGAAAGAACCGGGGTAGGTATGATGGACTGTAAAAAGGCACTGGTTGAGTGCAATGGAGACATGGAAAAGGCTATTGATGAATTAAGAACCAAAGGGTTGGCTAAAGCTGCTAAAAAGGCAGGAAGAATTGCCAGCGAAGGCCTGGTAACCTCATACATTCACGGTGGCGGTCGAATTGGGGTTTTGGTGGAAGTCAATTGTGAAACTGATTTTGTGGCCAAAAACGGTGATTTCAAGCAACTGGCTTATGATATAGCGATGCAGATTGCTGCCTCAAATCCTGAATATATAAGCCGCGAGGAAGTTCCTGAAGAAGCAATTCAGCGGGAAAAAGAGGTATTAAAGGCGCAGGCTCTGGAAGAGGGTAAACCGGAAAAGGTTATTGAAAAAATGGTTGAAGGAAGAATCGACAAATACTATAAAGAACGTTGCTTGCTGGAACAGGCTTTTATAAAAGATACCGATAAGACTGTTCAAGAACTGATACATGAACAAGTTGCCCGGATGGGCGAGAATATTACCGTTCGGAGATTTGCCCGCTATGAAGTAGGCGAAGGTATTGAAAAAGAAAAAACTGACTTTGCGGCTGAGGTAATGTCCCAGCTCAAATAGACCAGTAGCTAAGAATCGGAGTGAGTTATTAACCCTCACTCCCTTCTTAATCTTTTGAAAAAGCAATCTGGGGAGGTAAGCACTTGCAAAAACCCAAATATAGGCGGATAGTTCTCAAACTCAGCGGTGAAGCTCTGGCAGGTCAAAGCGGCTATGGAATAGATCATGAGGTACTTTATTCAATTGCCAGACAGGTTGTTAAAGTTGTAAAGCAGGGCGTTGAAGTGGCTATTGTGGTTGGAGGCGGTAATATATGGCGCGGGGTAGCTGGCAGTGCCAAAGGTATGGATCGTGCTACAGCCGACTATATGGGAATGCTTGCGACCGTTATCAATGCGCTGGCTCTCCAGGATGCGCTTGAGCAAGAGGGAATGGGAACCCGGGTATTGTCAGCAATTGAGATGAAAGAGGTTTGCGAGCCTTATATAAGGAGAAGAGCCATCCGTCACCTGGAAAAAGGCCGCGTTACCATATTTGCGGCAGGAACCGGTAATCCTTATTTTTCCACAGATACGGCCGCTGCTTTGCGTTCGGCGGAGATTGAAGCCGAAGTCATTCTAATGGCTAAAAGGGTTGATGGTGTATATGATTCCGATCCGGAGAAGAATCCGCAGGCGCAAAGATACGAAAGATTGGATTATATAGATGTTTTAAATCAAGGCCTGGGAGTAATGGATGCTACCGCCGCATCTTTGTGCATGGACAATAAAATACCGATTATTGTTTTTGATTTAACTCAAAACGGTAACATATTTAAAGTAGTGATGGGTGAGGATATAGGTACCTATGTAGGGAGGTAATGGAATGATAAAAGATATTATGGCCGATACCGAAGAGAGAATGCAAAAAGCCATTGAGTTTTTAGGCAAGGATCTGGCTGGTTTACGAGCGGGAAGAGCTAATCCGGCCATGGTGGAGAAAATCATGGTGGAATATTATGGTACCCCTACTCCTATTAACCAATTGGCTAATATTTCAGTTCCTGAGGCCAGACTACTGGTAATTCAGCCCTGGGATAAAACGACTATCGCCGGTATTGAAAAAGCCATTATGAAATCAGATCTGGGGATTAATCCTTCCAATGATGGCAATGTAATTCGCCTGGCTATTCCGCAGCTAACCGAGGAAAGACGTAAAGAACTGGTGAAAGTAGTAAGAAAGAGAGCTGAAGAAGCAAAAGTTGCGGTACGTAATATACGCCGCGAATCCAATGACATGTTAAAATCAAGTGAGAAAGATAAACTTATCTCTGAGGACGAAAATAAAAAGGGTATGGATGAAATACAAAAAACCACGGATAAGCATATCAAAGATGTAGACCTGATATTGCAAGCCAAGGAAAAGGAAATAATGGAGGTATAATATTTAGGTTTTGCAATAAAACCTCCTATGGTTATAATATTATTAAGCAATATACCCCCTTTGGGGGGTTTTTAGTTTGGATGAGAGAAGGGGAAATGTGGCTAAAAAGAAAAGTAATTATGAAAACCTTATCCAATCTGAAAAATTACCCCTTCATATAGCCATTATTATGGATGGTAACGGGAGATGGGCACAAAGAAGGTTATTGCCTCGAACGATGGGTCATAGAGCCGGTATGAGCACCTTAAAGGAGATTGTACGGGCTTGTTCGGATTTAGGTGTTAAAGTATTGACGGTTTATGCTTTTTCCACGGAAAACTGGAAGCGCCCATGGGAAGAAGTAGATTATTTAATGAAACTTTTGGTGGAGTTTTTACGTAAGGAGATTAATGAACTTCATCAAAACCAGGTTAGAATCAAGGTGCTCGGCAATTACAGTAATTTACCCTTGGAGTGTCAATCGGAAATAGAAGATGCCCTGCAAATAACCAGGGATAATCCGGGTTTACTTTTAAACATCGCGTTGAACTATGGTTCGCGGCAGGAGATCCTTGCGGCGGTAAAAGTACTGGCGAGAAAAGTTGCTGCAGGCGAGATCGAACCGGATGTGATAAACGAAGAAACCTTTTCCGGTCTGTTATATACCAAAGACATACCAGATCCGGATTTATTAATAAGGACTGCTGGGGAAATGCGAATAAGCAACTTTTTACTCTGGCAGATCGCCTATACTGAATTGTGGATTACCGAATGCCTGTGGCCGGATTTTAGCAAAGATGATTTGTTGCAGGCGGTCTGGGATTACCAGCAGCGTGACCGCAAGTTTGGCGGGCTAAACGGTGAAAGACAGGATGGAATAAATGCTTAAAACACGCATAATAAGTGCGCTTATTGGAGTGGCCGGCTTACTGGGCATTCTATTTATGGGTGGAATATACTGGCAGGCCCTTTTTCTTATTCTTGGTATAATTGCCTTATATGAGTTTTATATGATGATGGTTATTAACAACCATAGAGTGCTGTTTGTTCCCGGATATCTTTTATTATTATTGCTTATGGGCTCAGCGATATACCCGCTATGTTTAAGTGCCGGCTGGTTTGTGATTATAGCTTTAGTGGTTGTATATGCGGTTTTGGGATATCCACGCATATCCATAGTGGATATTGCCTTAAGTCTATTTGGCTCAGCTTATATCGGCTTTTGCTTAAGTTATGCCTTAAAAGTATCGGAGCTTGAACCGGCCTTTATGATTATTCTGCTCGCATTTATTCTAACCTGGAGCAGCGATGTAGGCGGTTATGCCTTTGGCACTCTTTGGGGTAAGCACAAGATGGTGCCTTTGTTAAGCCCCGGCAAAAGTTGGGAGGGTGCTGGCGGTGCTTTGTTGTTAACGGTTGGTATGGCGTTTCTTTTTCTCCAGGTGTTTGAATTGGAAAAGCTTAATGATGCATATATATTAGTATTGGCACTTTTGGCCAGTGTCGCGGCCCAGTTTGGAGATTTGTTCATATCCAGTATGAAGCGCTATTTTGGCGTTAAAGATACCGGCACTATCATTCCCGGTCATGGCGGCGTATTGGATCGGTTTGATGCATTTCTGCTGGTGGTGCCCCTGGTCTACTACTTTTTTTCTTGAAAAAGATAATATTGAAGTTTGCTTGGTCCCGCAAGGGTGAACTATGAATTCTTAATTATGGGAGAGAAGCTCACTGCTTCATTATTCCAGGTTAAATAAGCAGTAAAGATTGCCTGATGAATGAAAAAGCAAAAGAGAGACCTTTTGAACCTATAATTAAGAATTCACAATTAAGAATTAAGAATTGTTTGGTGGAAGAAGGGGATTGGTTGGATCCTGAACTGCAAAAACATCTTAAAATACTGGTGAAGACTGGCATCGTAGTCCTGGTTTTACTGGCCTTTTACCTGCTTTTTAAATATGTTTTCCCTATGCTTGGCAGAGTTCTGGCTAACCTTCCGGCCTTGTTCATGCCCTTTATTTTTGCGGTTTTAATGGCAGTGCTTATTGAACCGGTAGTTAACATGTTTGAAAAGAAAACCCGTCTGAATCGGGCCTGGTCAGTAGTATTGAGTCTGCTCCTAGTGGTGGGCGGCTTTATCTCCTGTCTGGCCCTGCTAATTTCCCGGATTATTAGCGATATGTCGAAAATTTCACCTCTGGTGTTGGCGTATTCTGATCAAGTCAGCAGAAAACTGCTTTTGGCCATTAGCGATTTTAAGCTTTTCTACCTGCAGCTTAACTTATCTCCGCAGGTGAAGGATACTATTCAGAGCCAGGCCGAAAAAGGTATTAAATTAATCAGCAGCTTGATGGAGGATACTATAAATGCTTTAGTTCATGCCATGGCTCTGTTGCCGGGCATCATTGTTTTTTTGATGATTGCAACGGTTGCCACCTTCTTTTTTATCAAGGACCGGGCCATGCTAAGAACTTTGGTTATGCAATTCATTCCTGTCGGCGCCCGTGCCAAGACCCGGGAGATTTTCGCCGAGTTGCTGCGGGCCTTAACTGGTTTTATAAAAGCCTACAGCATATTAATAACGGTAACTGCCATTATTACCATGGTATTCTTGAAAATCCTGGGGCTGGACTATATCGTTACAATCGGAATTATCGTAGGCGTGATGGATATTCTCCCTATATTGGGGCCGGGCGCATTTTTCATTCCCTGGATTGGCTGGCAATTCCTTATGGGAAACCTGTCAATGGGAATGAGCCTGCTGGCAGTTTATCTGTTAATATCGATTGTGCGCCAGTTCTTGGAACCTAAGATAGTCGGTGAAAATATTGGCCTGCACCCGCTGGCTACTTTGATATCTCTTTATGTTGGTTTGCAGTTGGGCGGTGCGAGTGGCATGATTTTGGGTCCGGTTCTGCTGGTTATTATAATTGCATGTTATCGAGCCGGGCTGTTGGACGGTTTCAACTGGAGGAAAGATGAATGAGTGATAATAGAGCAAGCAAAATAGTGATACTGGGATCAACTGGTTCAATCGGCAGACAGGCCTTGGAAGTGGTTGATAAACATCCCCAGGAATTCGAAGTTATTGGTATTTCAGGTTTTGATGAAGCTACTTTGTTGAATCAGCAAATTGAACGCTATGGCCCGCAATTAGTAACGGTGGGTGATGAAAGGGCTTATCAACAACTCAAAATCACAGCTCCCAATTGCCAAATAGCTTATGGACCAGAGGGTTTATGTCAATTGGCTTCTTTAGCAGAAGCAGATATTATCCTGGTGGCTTTAAGCGGGGCAGTTGGCATTCTGCCTACACTGGCGGCCATAGATGCCGGCAAACGTATAGCCCTGGCCAATAAGGAAACCCTGGTGGCGGCCGGTGATTTGGTAATGGCAAGGGTTAGGGAACAGGGAGTCGTAATGATACCCGTGGACAGTGAACACTCGGCCATCTTCCAGTGCCTGGCCGGAGAAGAAAAGTATTTGCATAAAGTCTGGCTGACCGCATCCGGCGGCCCCTTTCGTGAGTTTTCGCAAGTGGAATTGGAAAAGGTCAGCGTGGAAATGGCCTTGAAACACCCGAACTGGTCTATGGGCCCGAAAATAACCGTTGATTCAGCAACGCTTATGAATAAAGGCTTGGAAGTTATTGAAGCCCACCATCTTTTCAAGGTTGAATATGATTTGATAGAGGTTCTGGTACAAAGAGAAAGCGTCATTCATTCCATGGTGGAACTGAAGGATGGCTCGTTCTTGGCCCACCTGGGAGTGGCGGATATGCGTATACCTATCCAATATGCCCTGACCTACCCGCAAAGAATGGAGTCTCCAGCGTTTTCCCTGGATTTTAAGAGCCTTCAGGCTATCCATTTTGCTAATCCTGACATCGAAAAATTCCCGGCTTTGCAACTGGCATACCAAGCTGGCAAACTCGGCGGGAGCATGCCGGCCGTACTGAACGCTGCCAATGAAGTGGCGGTGAATGCCTTTTTAGCCCGGAAAACCAGCTTCACCGCTATAGCTTTACTGGTGGAAGAAGTAATGAAGGAGCATGCTAATATCAAGGCCCCATCACTTGAGGATATACTGCAAGCCGATGCCTGGGCGCGCATCAAGTGTGAAGAGAAAATCCTTAAAATGGGGACATTGCCCGAGCGAAAAACTGTTTTCTAGCTAATAGCGATATATGAGATTAAGATGAACCAAGGTGTGAAATTATGTAATAAAGGGGTGTGTCCCCTTACCTTAAAATGGGGACATTGCCCGAGCAAAAAACTGTTTTCTGGCTAATAGCGATATATGAGATTAAGATCAACCAAGGTGTGAAATTATGTAATAAAGGGGTGTGTCCCCTTACCTTAAAGGAGGAAAACGGTGAGTATATTACTAACCCTTATAATTATAGCGATTCTAATTCTGGTCCATGAGTGGGGACATTTT
>JAQUXM010000009.1:8723-32345 GCA_028692415.1 Syntrophomonadaceae bacterium
AACCAAGGTGTGAAATTATGTAATAAAGGGGTGTGTCCCCTTACCTTAAAGGAGGAAAACGGTGAGTATATTACTAACCCTTATAATTATAGCGATTCTAATTCTGGTCCATGAGTGGGGACATTTTATAACGGCCCGAAGAATCGGTATACCAGTTTATGAATTCAGCATTGGTTTTGGTTATAAGATTTTTTCGTATAAGAAAAATGGCGTTGAATATTCCTGGCGATTAGTACCGCTGGGAGGATTTGTACGCATGGCGGGCGAAGAATTAGGCGACCCGGACGATCCTAATGGCTTCAACCGGCGTACGCCACTCGAAAAGATAAGAGTATCTTTTGCCGGACCCTTTATGAACTTTGTTTTGGCTTTGCTGATTTTTATCTACAGCTACAGCGTGATAGGCATACCTCAAGCTTCCGACCAGCCGGTTATAGGTACGGTTATTGCGGAAAAACCGGCGGATTTGGCAGGTATCAAATCAGGAGATAGAATTATCTCGGTTAATGATATGCCAGTAAAAAGCTGGCGTGAGTTTGACAATTTGACAGGCAAGTTTGAAAACCAAATGCTGCAGTTGAAGATAAGCCGTAACAAGGAAGTTTTGAATTTTAACGTAACCCCGGTAAAGCTGGATTCGACCGGGAATCGCGGTATAGGTGTATTAAATACGGTTACTTATGAAAAGCAGGCGATAACAACCTCGATAAAACTTGGGCTTCAGCATACTTATGAACTGACGCTGCTGTTGCTGTCGGCTTTGGCTATGTTGGTGAGCGGCGGTGCTTCCATGGGTGATTTGGCAGGTCCGGTGGGCATTACCCGGCTGGTGGGTGAATTTGCACAGGTGGGTACCGTGTTTCTGCTTAATTTTGCAGCTTTCTTGAGCATCAACCTTGGTTTAATGAATCTGTTGCCAATTCCCGCCCTGGATGGCAGCAAGATTGTTTTTGCCCTGGTCGAAGCCGTAAGGAGAAAACCTCTGGATCCTGATAAAGAGGGTTTTATCAACTGGATAGGCTTCATGTTTCTAATTGGCTTGATGGTTATTGTTACTTTTAATGATATTGTGAGATGGATAAAAGGCTGATGGTAAGGTGGGAGGCGTTAGGGGTAAGGCGAGTAAGCTTCTAATTGAAAGTTGATGGCCTATATCTGAGGTTTGTATAGCTTACCAGATACACCGATTTCTAATCTATGGATAACGATTAAAACATTTAGTTTATTTAAGGAAATAGATTTTTCCCAGGGTAGGGAAGAGGCTAATTATTTTTTTCCCCTTACGCCTCACCCCTTACCCCTAGCCTAAAATGGAGGATCAGATGAAGCGCAAATCGCGAGAATTAATGCTAGGAAATGTGCCCATTGGCGGGAATCATCCCATTGCAGTGCAGTCAATGACCAATACTGATACCCGTGATGTGACCAAAACGGTGCAGCAGATTAAACATCTGGAAGACGCCGGTTGTGAAATTATTCGGGTTGCGGTGGTTGACAGTGAAGCGGCCCAGGCTATTAAGGATATAAAGAAAAGTATTACCATTCCATTGATTGCCGATATCCATTTTGATTATCGCCTGGCTATTAAAAGTGTTGAGGCTGGTGCGGATGGACTTCGCATCAATCCCGGCAATATCGGTGATGCCCATAAGGTGCGGGAAGTAGTAAAAATATGCAAGGAGCAAAGGATTCCGATCAGGATTGGCGTTAATGCCGGTTCTCTGGACAAGCAATTGCTGGCCAAATACCAGGGGGTCTGTGCTCAAGCTATGGTAGAAAGTGCCATGCAAAACATTGCTATACTTGAGGATATGGATTTTCATGATATCAAAGTGTCTTTAAAATCATCATCGGTTATATTGAGCATAGAAGCTTACCGCAGCCTGGCCCGGGAGGTGGATTACCCGCTGCATGTGGGGATTACCGAGGCTGGCACGATGGACCGGGCTTTAATAAAATCAGCACTGGGGATAGGCATGTTATTGTATGAGGGGATTGGCGATACCATAAGAGTCTCCTTGACTGCGGATCCGGTCGAGGAAGTCTGGGCGGCCTATGAAATACTACGCTGTTTGGGGCTACGGGAGCGGGGGATTGAGATGATATCCTGCCCCAGCTGCGGGCGTTGTGAGATTGACTTGATCAAGACCGCCGAAGCTATAGACCGGCAGATTAGGCTTATCGACAAGCCTTTAAAGGTTGCGGTAATGGGCTGCGTGGTCAATGGTCCCGGTGAAGCACGGGAAGCAGATCTGGGTATTGCCGGAGGCCGTGGATTTGGTTTATTATTCAAGCATGGTGAGATAATCAGAAAAGTACCGGAGAACGATCTGGTCAAAACGCTGCTCCAAGAAATAGAAGAGTTTGATAAAGAATAAGGAGGGAAAGATCCTTGAAAGCTTCGGAATTGTTCTTCCCAACGCTCCGTGAGGTGCCCAGCGAGGCTGAAGTGGTCAGTCATCAATTGCTCCTGCGGGCCGGTTTTATCAGGAAAACCACAGCGGGGGTATATACCTACCTGCCGCTGGCTTATCGAGTTATAAAAAAGATTATGAATATTGTTCGTGAAGAGATGGATCGGGCTGGAGGCCAGGAAGTTTTGATGCCGATCATCCAACCGGCCGAATTATGGAAAAAATCAGGCCGCTGGGACGTATACGGCGAGGAGATGTTTCGCTTGCAGGACCGGCATAATCGTGATTTTGCCTTAGGTCCTACCCATGAAGAAATAATTACTACCCTGGTTAATGCTGATGCCCATTCTTATCGTGACCTGCCGCTCTTGATCTATCAGATTCAAAATAAGTACCGGGATGAGATAAGACCCCGCTTTGGTTTGATGCGGGGACGGGAATTCATTATGAAGGACCTGTACTCATTTGATCTTGATGATGCAGGACTGGATATATCCTATCATAAAATGTATGAAGCCTATAATCGCATATACGAAAGACTTCATCTACAGTACCGGGTGGTGGAAGCCGACAGTGGTGCCATCGGTGGGAATGAAAGCCATGAATTCATGGTTCTGGCCGAAAATGGGGAAGCGGAAATAGTCTATTGTGATACTTGTGATTATGCCGCCAACGTGGAAAAAGCAGTCTGTACCATAGATGAACAGGAAGCCGGCGATGAAGCAATGCTGGCTATAGAGAAGATTCATACCCCTGCCCAAAAGACTATCCAGGATATTGTCGACGCATTTGGCATACCTAGCCAGCGGCAGGTGAAAACGCTTATGTATTTGGCGGATGGCGTATTGGTGGCTGCTGTTTTGCGGGGTGACCGGGAGCTTAACGAAATAAAACTCAAAAACGCTTTGGGCTGCAACCAGCTTTTCATGGCTGACCAGGAATCGGTAATGACGGGTTGTGGTGCCGGATTTGGTTCGCTGGGGCCGGTGGGGATGAAAGTAAAAATATATCTTGATCTGGAAGTAAGCCAGATGAAAAACTTTGCCTGCGGGGCCAATGAAGATCATTATCATTACCTGAATGTAAATCTGGGACGTGATTTTGTTCCGGAAAAAATAATCGATATTCGCGCGGCCGTGGTTGGTGATAATTGTCCTCTTTGCCCGGGGCATTTGCAAAGTGTACGGGGAATTGAAGTAGGGCATATTTTTAAATTGGGAATTAAATACTCGCAAGCTCTGGATGCCAAATATATTGACCAGAATGGTCAAGAAAAATTAATGGTGATGGGCTGCTATGGTATTGGGGTTTCGCGAACCATGGCGGCGGCCGTGGAGCAAAACAACGATGAGAATGGTATTATCTGGCCGCTTCCGATTGCCCCTTTCCAGGTAATTGTGGTCCCCGTAAATGCTAAGAAAGAAGATCAGATGAATACGGCCCGGGGATTATATGAGGAACTGATTGACAACGGAATCGAAGCTATTATAGATGATCGTGACGAGCGGGCGGGGGTTAAGTTTAAGGATGCTGATCTGATTGGCATTCCCTTGCGCATAACCGTAGGCCCCAAAGCCCTGGAACAAAACCAGGTCGAGGTAAAAAAGAGATGGGAAAAGGATATCGAGCTGGTTGCGGTAGAAAACGTAATATCCGTAGTTCAAACAATACTTGGTGGACGTGATTAAACAAAAATGTCAACATACGAAATAATTTTTAAGCTGAGTCTGGCCTGTATTTTAGGGGCCTTGATTGGTCTGGAAAGAGAAAGCCTAAACCGTCCCGCGGGCTTGAGAACCTATACCCTGGTTTGTGTAGGTTCGACCCTGGCTATGATCGTTTCCATAGATATATACTTGCAGTATTATCATACCGTTAATGCCGATCCGGGAAGGATTGCAGCTCAAGTAGTCAGCGGTATCGGCTTCCTGGGCGCCGGAACCATCATGCGTGAAGGGGCCACGGTGCGCGGCTTGACCACAGCAGCCGGGCTTTGGGTGGTAGCCTGTATCGGGCTGGCGGTGGGGTCTGGTTTGTATATCCCGGCCATTGCAACCACGGTATTGATACTATTTGTATTAATCTATTTTGTTAAAGTAGAAGAGAAGATAACCGGAATGCGGGATTATAAAGGACTTCTGATGATGGTCGAAGACCGGCCCGGACAGGTGGGTACGATTG
Source organism: Syntrophomonadaceae bacterium (assembly GCA_028692415.1). Classification (GTDB taxonomy): domain Bacteria; phylum Bacillota; class Syntrophomonadia; order Syntrophomonadales; family Syntrophomonadaceae; genus JAQUBU01. Next base: position 13,319 of record JAQUXM010000009.1, read on the forward strand.
GATCTATTCTTGGTGATATGTGTGTATTGATTAAGAATATCCAGCTCAGCCGGCTGGAGGACAGTGGTGACCTGGAAATCGAATTGCTGCTGCAGCTTCCGCCCAACATGACCATTGATGAAGTAATCGATGAACTATCATCGATTAAGGGACTCCGCAATATAGATCGTTTAAATTAACTTTTGATTGAAAATTCAAAATTCCTTGGTCTGGAGGAGCAAGAAGTGTGAACCAAGATTTTTATACCTTCGCAACTGGTTTGACTCAATCCGGAGTAAGCGAGCTATGGCAGGATGCAAGACTGGATAAGGTTGAGGTTTACCGAGGCCAAAATTCATGGAAACTATTCGTATCGCCAAGCAAACCACTGCCGGTTGATATTTTAAAGGCAAGTGTTGAACAAATCCTGACAGCTTTGTCATTTCTGGATAGCCTCGATATTATTCCTATCTATAAAGAATCCTCCAGGCATCTTAAAGAAATTCATCAGCTGCGGCGCAAGGAGATACTTGCTGCGGTTTTTCCCGTCCAATCCAACTTAATCAATTGTTTGGAATGGAATTTTGCTGAGGAGAGGATTGACCTCATAAGCCAGGAAATCAAGGTTTATCAGGAGGTAATAGACCGGCAGATATGCAATGGGCTGGCGGATTGGTTCTGGCAGCAATATCATTGGCGGGTGCTAGTAAGAGTCTTGTGTGCAGAGAAAAAGGCCATTGAACTGCCAGTCCAGCAGTTTGTACGCCGGGAAGGCATAGCTGCGCTAAAAATCGAGGAACCGTCTGAACGGAAAAAGAAACGGAATCCCAAAAAGGGGAAAAAAGAACACGAACTGTTGGATAGCAGCAAGTGTATAAAGGTATCGGAGCTTGGAGAAGGCTTGAAATCCGCTATGGTAGAAGGCGAGATATGGCACAAAGAAAGCACGATCTTGAAAGATGAACGCTATGTAATTACCTACTATCTTAGTGATTATAGCGACAGCATCATAATTAAAATATTTGTTGACCGGCTGGATGAAGACAAGATTAAAATTGGGGATTGGATAAGGGTCATAGGCAGTGTTCGTTATGATAGTTTTGTGCGCGAAATTGTACTGTTTATGGATGACTTTATAAGCCCGGAAAGAACTGTCAGAACAGATGCCAGCGCGGACAAGCGTATTGAGTTGCATGCCCATACCAAGATGAGTGCCATGGATGGATTGACCGAAATAGCGGCGCTTATTGAAAGAGCTGCCGATTGGGGGCATCAAGCCATTGCCCTGACTGATCATGGCTGCCTGCAGGCGTTTCCGGATGCCTGCAAAATAGCAGGGAAAAGGGGCATCAAGCTTATTTATGGTGTGGAAGCTTATCTGGTAGAAGAAAATAAGAAGGAAAAACCCAGTCATATTGTGCTTCTGGCCATAAACCAGACCGGGTTAAGAAATCTTTACTATCTGGTTAGTAAATCCTATCTCGACTATTATTACCGCAGTCCCAAAATGCCCCGCCAGGAACTGATAGAGCATCGCGAAGGGCTGCTGCTGGGCACGGCCTGTGAAGCGGGTGAACTTTATCGGGCTATTGTCAATGGTGAAGACGAGGCCAGGATAGAGGAAATAGCGAAATTTTACGACTATCTGGAGATTCAGCCGCTGGCCAACAATGAATTTCTTACCAAAGACGGCCGGATGAAATCCCTGGAAGATATTAAAAAGGCCAATCGTTATGTGGTTGAGCTGGGCAAAAGGCTCCATAAACCGGTAGCGGCTACCGGGGATGTGCACTTTTTGGACCCGCATCATGAAATATTCCGCCGGATAACCCAGACCGGCTTGGGGTATGAAGATGCCGAAGCCCAGGCTCCCTTGTATTTTAGAACCACCGAAGAAATGTTGAGCGAATTTGCCTATCTTGGGGAAGCCGATGCCCGGGCGGTGGTAATCGAAGGCCCCGCTTACATAGCCTCACTAATTGAAGATATCAGGCCGATCCCGAGTGGTTTTTATCCACCTCAAATTGAAGGGGCGGAACAGGAGATCATGAAGCTTAGCTGGGACCGGGCGGCTGCAATATATGGCCAAAACCTGCCCGATATTGTGCAGGAGCGCATTACCCGCGAACTCGATTCGATTATCGGCCATGGTTTCAGTGTTCTATATTTGATTGCTCATAAGCTAGTGCAAAAATCCAATTCCGACGGTTATATGGTAGGTTCACGGGGATCGGTCGGTTCCTCCCTGGTTGCCTTTTTAACAGGTATTACCGAAGTTAATCCCTTGGCCCCCCACTATCTTTGCCCGGCTTGTTCATACAGCCAATTCTTCCTGGATGGAGAGGCGGCCTGCGGGGTAGACCTGGAAGACCGGGCATGTCCCCAATGTGGTGCAAATATGCTGAAAGACGGTTTTGACATTCCTTTTGAAACCTTTTTGGGATTTAAAGGCGATAAAACACCGGACATCGACCTTAATTTTTCTGGAGACTACCAGAGCCGCGCCCATCAATATGTGGAAGAATTATTTGGCAAGGAAAACGTTATCCGGGCCGGCACCATTTCCACCATAGCCGATAAAACCGCCTACGGTTTTGTAAAAAAATACGCTGATCAAAAACAGATCGATATTAGGAATTCCGAGGTGAACCGGCTGGTCAAAGGCATTGCCGGGGTCCGCCGTACCACCGGGCAGCATCCCGGAGGGCTTATAGTAGTACCGGCCAGCAAGGATATATTAGATTTCTGCCCCTTGCAGTATCCGGCCGACAACAAGGATTCGGGGATTATAACCACCCACTTTGAATATCATGCTATGGAAGATCAACTGGTTAAATTGGATATACTGGGGCATGACGGACCGACCGTAATTAAGGAACTGGAAGATTTGACGGGAATAAGCTCCGCTGTGATCAGCCTTAGTGACCAAGAAACCATGAAGATTTTTTCCGGAGTTGAGCCGTTGGGAGTCAGCCCCCAGGATATTGCCTCTCAGGTCGGCACTTACGGGGTTCCGGAATTCGGAACCCGTTTTGTAAGACAAATGCTTGAAGATACCAAACCCACCACTTTCTCAGAACTGGTCAGAATCTGCGGATTATCTCATGGCACCAATGTCTGGTTGAATAATGCACAACCCCTGATTATTGATGAAATCGCTTGTTTAAATGAAGTTATCTGCACCCGCGATGATATAATGACTTATCTCATTCAAAAGGGCATAGACAAAACGCAGGCTTTTGAGATAATGGAAGGAGTCCGCAAAGGCAAGGGCTTGAAAGACAATCAGTCTTCTTTAATGTTGGAAAAACAGGTTCCGGAGTGGTATGTAGATTCCTGCAAGAAAATTGAGTACATGTTTCCCAAGGCTCATGCGGTAGCTTATGTAACCCTGTCTTTTCGTATAGCCTATTTCAAAGTTTATTATCCCCTGGCTTTCTATGCCAGCTTTTTCAGCATCAGAGCTGAAGATTTTGACTATCCCACGATTTTGCAGGGTTATGAGGCGATTTTCCAACGTATCCGGGATATTGACCGGGCGGGGATGCAGGCCCCTCCAAAAGATAAAAAACTGATTCCAGTATTGGAAGTTGCTTTGGAAATGTATGCGCGCGGATTCAAGTTCTGGCCGGTTAACATCTATGAGTCGGATGCCAAAAAATTTCGCATCATTGACAATGGCCTTTTGGTGCCGTTTTCAGGACTTCCCAATGTGGGTATAAATGCCGCCCAGGGCATAGTAGAATCGAGGGGAAGCAAAAAATTTATTTCCGTTGAGGATTTTCAACAAACCACCCGTTTGAACAAAACGGCCATGGAGGTGCTTAGGAATAGCCAGTGCTTTGATGGTTTGCCCGAAAAGAGTCAAATTAGCCTATTTGGTTAGTTTTCCAAAGAATTGCTGACAGATTGCTTGTGTTAAGACGTATGCGTATGATATACTCTAAGCTAGAATTAAACTAATGAAATCGTTAGTGGGTGTCTGCCCACTTTTTCTATTGTTGACAAGGTAATTGGCCCATGTTATGAATCATAAGGAACTGAGGTGAAAAGAATAGAAACAAGGACCCTGAAAAAAAGGCTTGCATCGATTATTGAAGAAAAACTGCAAGACATTAATCTCGAATTACATGATATTGAATACCGTAAGGAAAATGATGCCCAGGTATTGAGAATCTTTGTGGATAAGGAATCAGGGGTTGACTTGGACGCCTGCTCGCAGGCTACACGGGTCATTAAGAATCTTATTGAAGAAAATGATATAATATATGATCTGCTTGAGGTGTCATCACCGGGCCTGGATCGGGCATTAACGAAAGAACGGGATTTTGTTCGCTGCAAGGGCTCAAAGATAAAGATTAAAACGCTGCAATTATTTAGTGGTGCACGAAAGTTCACGGGAATATTGCACAATTTCGATGAAAGCGAGATTGTGATTGAAAAAGACCAGCAGCTAATAGCGATACCCCGGGAAATAGTTAGTATAGTCAGACTGGACCCAGATGAGTAAGAGGAGGCAGCACAGTGTCTAACGACTTGATACAGGCATTGATTGATATAGAAAAAGAGCGTGGCATTCCTAAGATGGCTTTGGTTGATGCTATTAAATCGGCTTTAAATACTGCTTACAAGAAAAATTTTGGTACCTCGCAGAATGCCAGTGTGGAATTCAATGAGGTAACTGGAGCAGTAAAGGTTTTTTCGCAGAAAAAAATCGTGGAAGAGCTTCGTGATCCGCGTTTGGAAATGTCAATTACCGAGGCCAAAGAGCTATATCCAGACTGTAAGGTTGAAGATCTGGTTTACGTTGAAGCGACTCCTTCAAATTTCGGGCGCATTGCCGCACAGACTGCCAAACAGGTAGTGATTCAAAAACTTCGTGAAGCCGAGCGAAGCTTGATTTATGAAGAATTTCTGGAAAGGGAAGGAGAAATCGTAACCGGAACCATACAGCGTATTGAAGCGAAGACGGTTTTTATTGGGTTGGGAAGAACCGAAGGAATTATGCTGGCTTCTGACCAAATATTCAATGAACGATATGAGCTTGGCCAGCGCATCAAGGCATACATTTACGAGGTAAAAAACACCTCAAAAGGACCTAATATATTTGTTTCCAGGTCTCACCCGCATTTTTTACGCCGTCTTTTCGAGCTTGAAGTACCGGAAATATATGATGGCGTAGTAGAAATCAGATCCATCGCTCGCGAAGCGGGCTCGCGCTCCAAGATAGCCGTATATTCTTTAGACGATAAGATTGATTCGGTTGGATCATGTGTGGGGCCACGGGGGTTGCGGGTGCAGAATATTGTCGCGGAGCTGGGCGGCGAGAAAATTGATATTATTAAATACGATAAAGATCCCGAAAAGTACATTTCCAATGCCTTGAGCCCATCCCGGGTAATAGCGGTGAATATAATTGGTGATGAAAAGATAGCCCGGGTAATTGTACCTGATTATCAGCTATCTCTGGCCATTGGCAAAGAAGGACAGAATGCTCGCCTGGCTGCCAAGCTCACGGGTTGGAAGGTTGACATAAAAAGCGAACAGCAGCTTGCTCAAGAGAGTGAATTATTTGATTACAGAGCTGAGGAAAACACCGGGGAGAAGATACTAGATGACTAGAGTCCGCAAGGTGCCCCAACGGATGTGTGTTGGCTGCAGAGAAATGAAGAACAAGAAGGAACTTATCAGAGTAGTAAGAAATCCTGAGGGGAATATTGAATTGGATCATACGGGAAAGAAAGCCGGACGCGGTGCCTATCTGTGTCCGCAGATCGACTGTTTTAACCAGGCGGTTAAAGGTAAGAGATTGCAGAAAGCCCTGGAACATGAAATACCTATGGAAATCCTGGATATCTTAAAAAAACAGTTGGGAGAAATATAAAGCTTAGAAGGTGTTTGATAGTTTGAGAAATGTTTATAGCATGATTGGCTTCGCCCAGAAAGCGGGCAAGGCATCATCGGGAGCGCAAGCAGCCAAAACCAGTTTGTTAAGACGTAGAGCCTATCTACTAATAATGAGCAACGATATAGCTGAAAATACCAAGACCTCTTTGCTGGCCAGTTGTGAGAAGCAAAAAATTCCCTGGTTGGTGCTCAGTGACAAATATAGCCTGGGGACTTGTGTAGGCAAAGCATATCGGGTTGCTATTACGATAAATGATCCAGCTATGGCGAAAACGCTTGTAGAAATGGTAAAGTCAAAAGGAGAAGAACTTAAAACCATGGGGGTGGTTGAATGGCCAAAATAAGAGTACATGAATTAGCAAAAGAAATAGGCAAATCCAGCAAGGAAATGGTTGACACCTTGCATAATCTGGGTCTGGATGTAAAAAACCACATGAGTACAATGGAAGAATCTCAAGCTAATTGGGTTAAAAAGCGACTGGGGATCGAATCTGAGGATAAAAAACCTGAAAATCCACGGCAACAAGCATCGGCTATGCCCCCTAAAGGTCATGCGGAGACGGTTGTCCCGCCAACTGTGGGTAATAAACCGCCAACGAGTGAAAGGCCCCAGCAAGTTAATAGACCCCAAGCACGTAGTGATTCCCGGCCTGTAAATAACAGACCCCAACCGTCCAGTCCGAGACCGCAGCAACAAAGCACGGGACCTCAAAATATGAATAATAGACCGCAATCAGGCGACCGGTACCAGCAAGGCAATCGGCCGCAACCAGCAAATAGACCGAATTATGGTAATTCAGCCCCGTCTATGGGGAATAGACCGCCACAGGGAAATAGACCGCCACAACATGGTAGCTCCCAACCCAGCGGCAACAGGCCGCAAGGCAGCAGCGCACCGCCTGTGAATAACAGGCCGCAACAAGCAAATAGACCTGCGCAAAACAGCGGACAGCCTTCGTTTAATAATCGGCCGCAACAGGGCGGCAGACCACAACAGGGTACGTCGCCTGCTTATAATAGAGGACCGGTTCCCGGGGGACAGCGGCCTGGCAGCAATACAGGAAATACCGGGAGGCCCGTAAATCAAAGGCCGGTACAAGCGGCTCCGGAAAACAGACCGGGCGGAGGAGCGCCGGGCCCGTCACGTGCCAAACCTGCTAATCAAGCAAATCAGAGACCTGCGGGCAGCCCTGCAAATGCAGCCAAGAAGAATGTCAAAAAGCCCGTTATACCTCAAATGGAAAAGAGTTATAGCCGGCCTTTCAGAAAGTCTAGACATAAACGCAAGAAAGAAAATGTTGAACTGCAGACACCTGATATGATTAGTGTTGAGGAAAGCATTATGGTCAGGGATCTGGCCGAGAAGCTTAACAAGAGTACTGGCGAAATAATGAAAAAGTTGATGGAACTTGGTGTAATGGCCAGCATTAACCAGCTTATAGACTTTGAAACCGTGGAAATATTAGCCAGCCTTTATGAAGTTAAGGTAGAAAAGACTATTTCGGAAGAAGAAAAAATACTTGAAGAGATTATTGACGAGGATTCGACTCTTAAACCCCGGCCTCCAGTAGTTACGGTTATGGGCCATGTTGACCATGGAAAAACCTCATTGCTGGATCGTATTCGCAAGGCTGATGTAGTGTCCGGGGAAGCCGGAGGAATAACCCAGCACATTGGGGCATATCAAGTCAAGGTTAACGAAAGCAGGGTAACCTTTATCGATACACCGGGACATGAAGCCTTCACTGCTATGCGTGCCCGGGGAGCCAATCTGACTGATATAGTAATTCTGGTAGTAGCGGCTGATGATGGGGTAATGCCTCAGACCGTTGAAGCCATTAACCATATCAAAGCAGCAAAAGTGCCGTTTTTAGTGGCCATTAACAAAATTGACAAACCAGCCGCTGATCCAGAACGTCTTAAACAGCAACTTACTGAATATGGTATAGTTGCCGAAGAGTGGGGCGGCGATACTATATTTGTACCGGTATCGGCCAAGACCGGACTGGGCATAGAAAACTTGCTGGAAATGGTATTGCTGGTTGCCGAAATGAAAGATATTAAAGCCAACCCGGATCGTCAAGCAACCGGAATAGTTGTTGAAGGCCAGTTGGATAAGGGACGCGGAGCGGTGGCTACCGTTCTGGTCTTGAATGGCACCCTGAGAGTAGGGGATTATGTAATTTGTGGTACCAACTGGTGCCGGGTTCGCGCCATGATTGATCATCGCGGCCGCAGAGTAGAACTGGCTTACCCATCAATGCCCGTAGAAATCATGGGCTGGTCGGATGTTCCTGAAGCCGGTGGCAAAGTTGTGGTGTGCGACGAAAAGATCGCCAAGGAGATCATTAATCTTAGAGTCAGTGAAAAGAAAATTGAAGAACAGAACCAGAGCAGCCGGGTATCCCTGGACGACTTCTTTAAGCAGATTCAGGATGCGGTGGTTAAAGAACTCAATTTAATTATCAAGGGTGATGTACAGGGTTCGGTGGAAGCGTTGGCGCAATCGCTTTTGCGTCTCAGTACCAGTGAGGTAAAAGTAAATGTAATTCACTCGGCAGTAGGAGCCATTACCGAAACCGATGTTATGCTGGCATCGGCGTCCAATGCCATAATCATTGGTTTCAATGTAAGACCCGATACCAAAGCGAGAAAATATGCCGAAGACGACAATATAGATGTTAGACTTTACCGGGTAATATATGAGGCCATCGACGATGTTAAGAAAGCTATGACCGGACTGCTTGATCCCACGTATAAAGAAAAATATTTGGGACGGGCGGAAGTTCGCACCCTTTTCAAAATACCCAATATCGGCGTAATTGCTGGTGCTTATGTAAGTGACGGGGCAATCCAGAGGAATGCCAAGGTAAGGGTTTTACGGGACGGGGTTATTGTATACGAAGGTATGCTCTCATCGCTCAAGCGCTTTAAGGATGATGCCAAAGAAGTTTTGGAAAACTATGAATGTGGAATCGGAATTAAAGATTTTAATGATCTCAAAGAAGGAGATACCATAGAAGCATATACTATGGTGGAGGTTCCGCGAGAACTATAGAAGCAGGTGATAAATGTGAGTAAACGCCGCCAGGAACGAATGTCAGTAGAAATAAAACGCGTTTTATCGCGAATCATCCAGGAAGATATTAAAGATCCTCGGGTTGATTTTTCGAGTGTATCTATTACCCGGGTTGAAGTCCCCAATGATTTAAGCCATGCCCGGGTTAATATCAGTATTCTGGGTGATGAAGCAAAACAGGAAGAAACGATGAAGGCCTTACAAAAGGCCAGGGGATATTTAAGGACGGAACTGGCCCGGGAAATACAAATTAGACATGCACCGGAGCTTGAACTGCGTCTGGACAAATCAATTGAACACGGAATAAGGATTTCTTCTTTGTTGGAAGGCTTAAAAGAAGAAAATAAGACAGGCGATGAATAGTTTAGAACAAATTGCCAGGCAGCTTGAAGAGCATAATAATTACTTGTTGGTAGGACATGCAATCCCCGATGGTGATTGTATTGGATCTTTATTGGCTTTATACCAGGGATTGCAGGTTATGGGGAAAGAGGTTAGGATGTTGCTCCAGCACCCGATCCCCGCTATATATGGATATTTACCCGGTTTTGAGATGATAGAATTACCAGAGAAGATGGATGCCTTTAACGGCATTGCCGTTTTCCTTGATTGTTCGGATCAGGAACGGGTAGACCAGCAGGCCTTAAAGGTTCTGAGCAGCCCCAGATTTACAATTAACCTGGACCATCACCAGAGTAACAATCATTTTGCTGATTTTAATTATGTTGATAGCCAGGCTGCAGCCACGGCAGAAATAATCTATACCCTACTGCAGGAATTAAAAGTGGAAATTACTCCGGGCATTGCTGCTGCCTTATATGCCGGTATTATTATGGATACCGGTTCTTTTCTTAATGGGAATACGACACCTGCATCAATGAGCATAGCTGCTGACTTAATATCCAAAGGTGCTGATGTAAATCAAGCCAGGATTAATCTCTTTGAATCGAAACCCTGGCAGGAGATAATGCTGCTGCGAGTTTGCCTGCAGCATATGGAGATGAGCGAAGATGGCAAAATAGCCTCGATTACCCTGGCTTATGAAGATTTGGCAGCTATTGGTGCGACTGCGTTCTTCCCTGAAGGGATCATTAATTATACGCGCATGATCGCAGGGGTGGAAGTAGGGCTTTTATTCCGGGAAACCGAACCGGGACAGGTGAAAATTGGTTTTCGTTCCAAAGACAATGTAAATGTAGCTGCACTGGCCGCGAAGTTTGACGGCGGGGGACATAAACAGGCTGCTGGCGCACGCCGGCAGGGCAAGCTGGATGAAGTTAAAGCCATGGTAATTCAAGGTGTCAAGGATGTGATCGGATAAATTGCATGGTTTTCTAAATATAAACAAACCCCAGGGTTTAATATCCTTTGATGTTATTAGAAAGCTGAAAAAGGTATTTCCACGCAAAACCAAGCTTGGTCATCTGGGTACCCTTGATCCGATGGCCCAGGGAGTGTTGCCGATAGCAATCGGTGAAGCTACCAAAATAATCCCCTATACTGAAGATGAAAACAAAGAATATATAGCCACGATGGTTCTGGGCGGGAGTTCAGATACTCAGGATGCCTGGGGGCAGATTTCCTATAGACCGGAAGTTAATGTTGATCTTAATAATCTTAAAAGCATAATGTTGGCCTACCAGGGTAATATCAAGCAAATACCGCCAATGTTTTCAGCTGTTCACCACGAAGGCCAAAGGTTATACGATCTGGCCCGGCAGGGGATAAAGGTTGAAAGAACCGAGCGGGAAGCCTGCATAGAAGAGATAGAACTGATAAAAAGCGACCTTGAGCTGGAATATCCTCAAATCACTTTCCGGGTAGTATGTTCAAGAGGAACCTATATACGCACCCTTTGTCATGATATTGGTGAAAAGTTAGGAACCGGAGCATTTTTATCCGCTTTACTGCGCAGCCGGGCCGGTACCTTTAAGATTGAAGATGCGATACGGCTGGATGATATTTTAGGCGGACGGATAAGATTGGAAGAGGCTATCTTACCGATTGATTATCCGTTGGATAAAATGCCTGCACTGCTCATTAGCCCTGAACAGTTAATTGCGGTAAGTCATGGCAATCCCATAATACTTGACCGGCTTCTTCCGGCCGGTAAAACGCGAATATATTCAGCGGAACAAGAACTGCAGGCCATCGCCAACAGTGAACCCCAGGGTTCAACAACGCTTGTCAAACCCGTCCGGGTTTTTAAATAGCAAATATCTAACAAGGAGCTGCCTAAATTGGAAATAATCAGGGAGATAGATAATTATATTAGTAATGGGAAACCATTATATCTGGCATTAGGCAATTTTGACGGAGTTCATCGCGGCCACCAGAAACTGATTGCTGAACTGGTAAACCGGGCTAAAGCCAATCAGGGCCGGGCTGCCGCTTTTATATTTGAACCTCACCCGGCCAAAGTATTGAATCCCGAACGGGCACCTAAAATGCTGGCCGCTCCCGAGCGGCAGGCAGAATTGTTTCAAGACGCAGGTTTGGATGTGCTTATTTACAATGCTTTTACCAGGGATATTGCCTGTTGGTCACCGGATGAATTTGTCGAAAAAATCCTGGTGAAGCGCCTGCAGGTACAGGAGGCTTTCGTAGGCTTCAATTACTCATTTGGCCACAAAGGAGCGGGAACGCCCCAATTGCTTGAACAACTGGGCAGCAAATATAATTTTAAGGTAAATATTATAGCGCCGGTTGAAGTTGATGGAGAAGTTGTATCAAGCAGTCTGGTCAGGCAGGCACTGGAGCGGGGAGATATTGATTTTGCCCGTCGTATGCTGGGCTATTATCCTATGATCGAAGGTCAGGTTATTCAAGGGGAACGCCGCGGTTCCACAATTGGTTTTCCCACTGCAAATTTGGGTATCAGTGCTGATCTGAATGTACCTGCAAAAGGTGTTTATGCAGCACGGGCTGTAATAGGGAACAATACATATAAAGCGGCGGTCAATATCGGCAGCAAACCTACTTTCCACGCGGAATACCCGGTGTCTGTGGAAGCCCATCTGCTAGATTTTAAAGAGGATATTTATGGGAAGCAGCTGCGGCTGTTTTTTATACAAAAAATTCGGGATGAGCAGAAGTTTAATGGTATTGACGAACTGGTGCAGCAAATCAACCTGGACCGCCTTCAGGCTAAACAGATCGTATCATTATCGTAGGAGGCAATTTGGGGATGGTCCCTATATATCTGAGCTAAATTAACTTGCTTATCGCCGGTGATTTGTTTAAAATTAATAATGTACTGTAAATAGTGCAGAACCTCAGGCTAGGGTCCGCGATTTCACCAACGCTGATCTTGGTCGGTGGCGATTATTAAGTAGAGGAGGTGAAACCTTGGCATTATCACTGGAACGTAAAGAAGAGATAATCAAAGCTTACCAGATTCATGAAAGTGATACCGGTTCCCCGGAAGTTCAAATAGCTATTCTTACCGAAAGAATTAACTATTTAAACGAGCATCTAAAAATAAACCATAAAGATCATCATTCCAGAAGAGGATTACTTAAAATGGTTGGACAACGTCGGTCATTACTGGATTATTTAAAGAAAAAAGACTTTGAACGTTATCGCAGTATCTTAACTCGTTTAGGTCTACGCAGATAAAGAGCGGCAATCCGCTCTTTATCTTTATCTATGTGGAAAGTGCAACCCGGTTTCAACAAGCAGGGAGGCGACCACCTTCACCAGTAGCTCATTCTCATGAGGCCGGGTTTTCTTTAGCATAGAGCTTAAATGAAAAGGTAAAAATGATGATAGGACAGCAGGCTGAGCCTGACGAAGTCCCTTTGAAAGGAGGAAAAGAAGATAGTTCAGAGATTTAAAACCGAAGTAGCCGGTCGACCGCTGGTAATTGAGACCGGACAAGTAGCCAAACAGGCTAATGGTGCAGCATTAGTGAGATATGGCGATACAGTTGTTCTGGTGACCGCAACTGCCGCTAAAGATCCCCGGGAGGGAATTGACTTTTTTCCCTTAACCGTTGATTACGAAGAGAAGCAATATGCAGTAGGGAAGATTCCCGGCGGGTTCATCAAAAGAGAGGGCAGGGCCACCGCCCAGGCTACTCTTTCCGCACGTTTAACCGACCGCCCCATAAGACCGCTTTTCCCCAAAGGCTGGAAAAACGAGATACATGTAGTGGCTACCGTATTATCAGTGGAAAAGGATAATACCCCCGATGTAAATGCCATTATTGGAGCCTCAGTTGCGCTTGGTATTTCGGACATACCTTTTGCCGGACCGGTAGCTGCCGTAATCGTGGGTATGGTCGATGGGCAACTGATAATCAATCCTACTGAAGAGCAGTTTCACAAGACCGACTTGCATATGGCAGTGGCGGGCACCAAAGATGCCATCATGATGGTGGAAGGCGAAGCCAAGGAACTGCCGGAAGCAACCATGCGTGATGCGATATTTTTTGCCCATGAGGAAATCAAGAAAATAGTGGCTTTCCAGGAAACCATTATTGCTGCTGTGGGTCTGCCTAAAGTAGAGTTTATCCCACCGGCAGTAGATGCCGATATGGAAAAAGCGGTTAAGGAATATGCAACCCCTATTTTTGAGCAAGCCGTGAAGAATCCCGACAAGAAGTCCCGCGAAACCCAGATGGATGAATCCAATAAGGAGATTCGCGAGTACTTTGCTGAGATCTATCCAGAAGCCGGCAAACAGGTGGCCGGTATACTTGATAAAACCCTTAAGGCCGTGGTAAGGAAGATGGCCATCGAAGATGGCGACCGGGTGGATGGCAGAAAGCTCGACGAGATCAGGACCGTTACTTGCGAAGTCGGATTTCTCCCTCGTACCCATGGTTCGGCATTATTTACCCGGGGACAAACCCAGGTCCTGTCAATCACTACGCTGGGTGCCCTGAGTGAAGAACAGCGGCTGGATGGGCTGGGTATTGAAAGAACCAAACGCTACATCCATCATTACAACTTCCCGCCCTACAGCACCGGAGAGACCAAACCCATGCGGGGGCCTGGCCGCAGGGAAATCGGTCATGGAATGCTGGCGGAAAGAGCATTAATGGCAGTTATTCCGTCCGAAGAAGAATTTCCATATACCATTCGGGTGGTATCCGAGGTACTGGAATCCAACGGTTCCAGTTCGATGGGCAGCGTATGCGGCAGCACCATGTCCCTAATGCATGCGGGTGTGCCGATCAAGGCTCCGGTATCAGGCATAGCCATGGGGTTGGTCAAGGAAGAAAATGGTTTTGCCATCTTAAGCGATATTCAAGGCATTGAAGATGCCCTGGGTGATATGGATTTCAAGCTGGCTGGCACTGAGAATGGCGTCACCGCGCTGCAAATGGACATCAAAATCACCGGTGTTAACCGGGAAATCGTAGAAGCAGCGTTGAAACAGGCCAAGGCTGGCAGAATGTTTATCATGGGCAAGATGATGGAAGCCATCAACAAACCCAATGAAGAGCTTTCCCCGTTTGCACCGCAGATGCTCAGGATGCAGATCGATACTGATAAGATTCGCGAAGTCATTGGTCCGGGTGGCAAAACCATTCACAAGATAGTTGATGAAACCGGTTGCAAGATCGATATCGAAGATGATGGCAGCCTGTTCATTATGGCTACCGACCAGGAAGCCGCCCAGAAAGCCCGTTTCTATATTGAATCCATCGTGGCTGAAGTCGAGGTAGGCAAGGTCTATATGGGAACCGTCAAGAGAATTATGGAATTCGGAGCCTTTGTGGAGATAATTCCAGGAGTTTTGGGAACCTCCGGCAAAGAAGGACTGGTGCATATTTCCCAACTGGCTGAGGATAGAGTAAACCAGGTCAAAGATGTAGTGGATATAGGTGACAAGATTGAAGTAAAAGTCACTGAAATCGACCGCCAGGGCCGGGTCAACCTTTCCCGTAAAGCAGTACTCAAAGCAGCCAAACAAAACCAAGCTTAATAGGCCTAAAATAGGATCTTCCAAGTAAACCGAGCAAACTCGGTTTATTTGCCTTTTCTGGGGGTTCTTGCCGATTAATTTAAAACATCCCCTTGACATTTAAGTTGTTGGTGTTCCTTACAGTAAATGGGCGAGAAAAAAAACAACACTCGGGCAAAATAATAACAAAACTTATTAGGAGGTGATATTTAATGAAAAGTGCCGGAAAAACAGGGGCAAGTAAAAGAATAACCAATGATAACAGCACGATTAATCCAATCACCGATCCCAAAGAAGCTATTGACTTTTATATGCCTCTCCCAGACGACGTATATAAAAAATGGAAGCAAAAATAACAATGTTCGGCAGGTAGCGGTTGTCTACCGAAATAAGCGGGGTTTGAAGAACCGGGAAGGCTCTTTTGCTTTCTAATTAGAGAAGCAGTAGGACCTTCCCCGCTTTATAAGTGGTCAGGTTCTTATTAACAAAACAACAAAACAGGCGGCGGGTTCTAATTCTCCGCTTCGTTGCAGCGGTGGGGAAGAAACGGTTCCGCAGTTTCTTTCGATGCTTAAATATTTATGCTTATCCTAAGTTTATGGTTCCGTTAATTCAACGCAATGCATCCTAAGCAGTTCGCACGCCATCATTTATTGATCAGTTAGGTTGTTGGTGGCCGTAATTTTCAAATACTTCCCGAACCGCATTTAGAGGACTGAAAAACTTACAATTGGATAGGCAAATTGTTAAATAACATCTGGCTGTCTGAACTCTGCTTCAATGCAATAATTGTATTGGCATTCGGTTCTTTATATATAAGGGGATAGTCTTTTTCATCATATTTCTGTCTTATTGGGAATGCCAGCTTCTCTTTATCAATAGAAAACTGAGCGTTGACACCCTCTTTATTCCCCCGGGCATCCAATCTTATCCAGCGTTCCAGGGTTTTAAGATAGACCGCATTCAAAGCATGAATGCAATAGCCCGTATCGGGTGTATCGCCCCTGGTAAGCCTTTGATAGCAAAAACCTGCCGGAATACCCTTGCTTCTTAATATGGCCGCAAGCAAGTTTGATTTTGCATAACAAATACCTTCTTCATAATAGAGAACCTCGGAGGCTTTACATGTAATATGGGAGCTTTGTATATCAAAAGAATGGGCAATAGAATCACGAACATATTCAAATGCAATTTTGACTATTTCAATTTCACTTAACGAGCCGGTAAATAAATAATCTATCTTTTTCTTGATAAAGGGATGACTATAATCAAGCACATCCAACTCTAACAAATAGTCTCCGATATAACTAGATTCACAACTTAGTTGCATGCCACTCCACCTCGATATTATAAATATACATAATATTGTATATTTATAATATCACGGGCTTCTATAAATTCCAAACAAAAGTTTTTGAAGGGAGGATAAGCGGTCTCCAAAGTATCTATAGGAGCACAGGCCTCATGAACAGAAGAAGCAACTGGAGCATGGTTTTCATTTTGAGACAACTGCTCCCGTATTCTTTGGCGTTATAACTCCACCCCAATTGTGTAAGACTCTTTTCTCTTCTTTCATATAGTCGCGAAATGAATCGTATTGCCATTATGTTCGATTATCTTTTTCAGATCATCAAAAGAAATCCATACCGTAGCCGTATTGTCATTGGGATGAACCCCCAGCTTGCTTTTTCCTGCCAAATCCTGATCTAATACTACCTCAACGACAGTAGAATTTTCGATATAGAGTTGGACTAACTAAGACAATGCCGATAGTGGCTAAGAGTGGAGTTAAATACATTGTTCAAGCCGGTGGCGCAATAAGAGATGACGTAGTTATTGAAGCATATAACGAAAATAATATGATTATGGCTTTGTCCGCTGTGGGTTATTTCATCATTCATCACTAAAGTTCTTCCCTTGTCTTTGTGTCTTTTATATTGACATGGAATTTATTTAGTGATATGTTTTTTTTGGAACAATGGTGTTTCCGTCTGGAAATACCATTGTTTTTTTTTATTTTTAGGAGGTATTATATGGAAAACTTAAAACCACTTTCGCCAGAAAAATCATTTGGAGAATATGTTTTCAGTGAAGCAGTAATGAAATGTAAACTATCGAAAGCTGCGTACAAGGTACTGAAAAAAACAATTGATTCAGGTGATCCGCTGGATTCCTCCATTGCGGATGAAGTCGCCTCGGCCATGAAAGAGTGGGCTATCGAAAAAGGAGCCACGCATTTTACCCATTGGTTTCAGCCGATGACCGGTATTACCGCCGAAAAACATGATGCCTTCATTTCACCGACAGGTGACGGCAGGGTGGTAATGGAGTTTTCAGGCAAAGAACTTATAAAAGGTGAACCCGACGCATCCTCATTCCCTTCCGGCGGATTGCGTGAGACAGCAACTGCCAGAGGTTATACCGCATGGGATTGTACTTCGCCCGCTTTTGTAAAAGAAGGCACGCTTTACATTCCTACCGCATTCTTTTCTTATACGGGAGAAATTCTTGACAAGAAGGCTCCACTGCTCAGGAGTGTGGAAGCTTTGAGCAAGCAAGCTCTCCGAGTGCTTAAAGCCTTGGGGAACAACAGTTCAAAACAGGTTATATCCACGGTTGGCCCGGAACAGGAATATTTCTTGATCAATCGCAAACTCCGCGATCAGCGCCTTGATCTGCTCCTCACCGGACGCACTCTTTTCGGCGCAAAATCGCCCAAAGGGCAGGAACTTGAAGATCAATATTTTGGAAGGCTTCGCAGCAAGATTATCGATTTCATGCACGAGCTTGACCAAGAACTTTGGAAGCTGGGTATCACCGCCAAAACCAAGCACAATGAAGTGGCACCGGCTCAACATGAACTGGCAATCATTTTTGACCCGGCGAGTGTAGCAGCGGATCATAACCTTTTGGTTATGGAGTTGATGAGAAAGGTTTCCAAAAAGCACGGCCTGGCGGCTTTGCTTCACGAAAAGCCCTTTGCCGGCATCAATGGAAGCGGTAAACATATCAACTGGTCAATTGCAACAGATGATGGTATAAATCTGCTCGATCCTACCATGAAACCCGCTGAGAATATTCAGTTCTTAGTGTTCCTGGCCGCAATTATAAAAGCCGTTGACGAGTATGCCGAGTTGCTCAGACTCTCGGTCGCCAGTGCCGGTAATGATCACAGGCTCGGCGCTAACGAAGCTCCCCCGGCAATCATTTCCATATTCCTGGGTGAAGAGCTCAATGCCGTTGTTGAAGCTATCGTCAGCGGAGCATCTTATATAGATGTAGGGCGTGTAACAACAAACCTCGGCGTTTCTTCTCTTCCTGTAGTTACCGGAGACGCCACTGACCGAAACAGAACTTCTCCATTTGCTTTTACCGGCAACAAATTTGAGTTCCGCATGTGCGGTTCTTCCAATAATATTGCAGAACCTTGCTTCATTTTAAACACGATAGTTGCGAAAGAACTTAGTGATATTGCCGATGTGCTTGAAAAGGCTGAAAATGTTGAGCCCGTTGCTAAAAAACTGGTGAAAGAAATTGCCGGTGCCCATAAAAAGGTTGTTTTCAATGGTAACAACTATTCGGCAGAATGGGTTGAGGAAGCAGCGCGGCGGGGTCTTCCTAACATTCAGAACACGGTGCTTTCTATAAAGGAGCTTCAATCAGAAAAGAGCAAAGCCCTGTTCGAACAAACCGGTGTGCTCACTGAGAAGGAAATAGAATCGCGTTATGAAATCCTGCTTGATCACTACTCAAAAACGATCAATATCGAGGCTCTGACATTGATAGATATGATGGAACGCCAGTTGCTGCCCGCAACGCTGGGGTATGCCTTAAAACTGGCTGAAATATCGGAAAAAACAGGAAGTGAGGCTGCTAAAGCACGTTTAAAACAGATAACTCTCCTTGCAGACAGTATGGATAATGAGCTTGCAGCACTGAAAGACGCAGTAAACACTGCCGCTGTTGACAGCCCGTTGGAAACGGCTATGAATTATCGAGAAAAAGTTGTTGCAGCCATGGAAGCTGCCCGTGCAGTAATCGACGAGACTGAACCGATAATCCCTGCAGACCAATGGCCGGTCCCGGTATATTCTGACTTATTATTCAAAGTTTAATTGCTGACAAGGGGACGGTTCTCTTGTCATGGCG
>JAQUXM010000009.1:32445-44401 GCA_028692415.1 Syntrophomonadaceae bacterium
CGCTATTGTGGCCGACTGGTCTTAGGCGGCCATTCCCTCCTGTACGTCGGAAGCCGGGGAGACATGACCGGCAGCTTTCATGAATTGGGCCAGGCGCAGGTCGCGGATGGAGACAGAGGTTTGTATCTTTCTAGAGAGGCGCTTCAGCAGTGCGTAAATGGCGTTTGGTTTGAGAGACCATTCCTCACCGTCGCCCACAATGAGATAATCGCCCATCAAAATAGGACGCAATATCATGTAATGTTTCAGGGCCAACCGGGCTTCGGGGTGCAGCATGATTTTATGTTTCCCTACTTGCAGGCTGTTCCCGGCCGGCTGACCGTTCCAGTGCAGGGAACGCAATCTACTCACGGTCAGTCCGGTGTAAAGCAGTTCAACGATTATCCGGCCTGGCAGGTCCATTACATCCCGGTTGACTTCCTGCCGCAATTGTTGGACATCCTCACAGGAGGCCCGATGCCGCGCCATGCATATTCCATCTTTGCTCACCCGGGCCACTAGTTCCAGGGGATTATAGGCCAAGAGCCCCTGTTCCAGGAGGAAGCGGGCAAAGGCTGACAGGGCAGTCAAACGACCGTTTACGGTGGAGGGGCGCAGCCCCCGGGTCTTTAACAGGTAATCCCGATAGCCCTCCAGCTGCTGGGGTTGCAGGTTCTTGCGAACACTACTGCGCTTTCCGGTGCGGGTACAGTAATCTTTAAAACCGGCTAATGCGCGGGTATAGTTTTTTATGGTGGCCGGACTCTTCCCCCGGTGGCACAGGTGGGCGGCAAAACTGGCCTGATAGTTCATACACTTCTATTCCTTCCCCAGATGAACTTTCTTTCAGTTTATGCAAAACTGGCAGGACAGTTTCTGAAATAAAACTGAAGATGAGCTGTTCCTCAAACTTTTTAATCAAACGATATCAAAGCCAATCTTCACATCTGACTTTAAATATGCATCAATAATAACTGCTAATATTTCGCGGGTCACCGTTATCATCCCCAATTAGAATAAATAAGGCAGTAGATGAACGATTTTCCAGAAGGGTACATATCATGTATTAGGTGAATTAGAGATTTTTAAATATGAATAGAGAGGAGCGATTAAGATGTTAAACCAAAAAGTGTTGGAATATGTGGATGATGTGATATCCAGTATAGTTGCACCAGAGGAAGTAAAAGTCAGGTTGGGAAACCAGCTAATAAAACATTTTACTGAAGCCTCAGGGTATACAAGTATGGATGAGATAACAAATGAACTGGATTCTCCCGAAAAACTTGCTGAGGAAATATCAAAAAGACTAATGAATGAAATGAGTAAAGGATTGGATAGTATTTTTGCGGAATCTGATAAACGGAGTATAAATAACATTCCGGAGATAAACTACGGGGAATATGCGCTGCTGCAAGATCATGACAGACATAGGCCGCCGCATCCGCCTTACCCGCCGCACCCGCCTCAGAAATATAATGGCGAATATACTTTTCAAGAGAGTGATGTAAATATTAAGCTTCTATATATTCCCCTTATACAAATATCGGCAGGCGTAGTCAAGATACATCGGTTGTTAATGGATGATGAATGTTATCATATTTAACCTGTGGGGCTGAACACAAATATAAGCAACGAATAACCTTGAATTAGCAGTTTTACCTTACCTAATCTATGTGCCTCTGACTAAAAGCCGGGTCAGGGGCCATTTTTTAGTGTCGCTATTAAGCCTGCAAACAAATGCTTATCTGGTATCTTGCTGAATGATAATAATCTGAGTCGAGGAGCAGCCCAACACATTCAACTGCAGCTCCTCCTTTTGTTATTGTTACTGGATTTACAATTTAACAGTATGAATAAGTAACATGTTTAGTGTCTTTTGAATAACTTAAAGTAGAAGTTGGGCAAGTTGCCAACAAAGTACACAGCAGGTTATAGATACCAAACCAGCTAAAGCTATCTGATATTTTAAATTATCAGAAAAATGAGTAGTAAGATGATGCCCAACCAACAAGATAGAATTGTTCTAAAAACTCTTGGAAAGGAGGTGAAAATAATGGCTATTCATACATCCATGGGAGGTCAAGGATTAGTCGAGGTAATAGATCGAATTTTAGAGAAGGGCTTGGTTCTTGATGCATGGGTAAGGGTTTGTATCCTGGGATTGGAATTACTCACTATTGAAGCTAGGGTGGTAGTTGCTAGTGTAGATACCTGGCTTCATTATGCAAGAGAGGTAGGTCTTTTGGAAGACTTTCCCCACCCGCCCCACCCGCCCCATCCGCCAGTAAACGGCATGGAAGCATATTAAGCATGTTGGGGAATAATCTAAATTTGCCAGAATGCCCTTTAATCAAGCACATTCTGCCAAATTTAAATTCATTTTGGGGAGATATAAGTTATCTGCTATTGGCAGATGGAGCCTAAGCAATTCAAAGAACTGCTCTGTCAACGTCATGGAAAGGAGATAAAAATAATGGCTATTCATACATCTATGGGAGGTCAAGGATTAGTTGAGGTAATAGATCGAATTTTAGAGAAGGGCTTGGTTCTTGATGCATGGGTAAGGGTTTGTATCCTGGGATTGGAATTACTCACCGTTGAAGCCAGGGTGGTAATTGCCAGTGTAGATACCTGGCTCCATTATGCGAGAGAGGTAGGTCTTTTGGAAGACTTTCCCCACCCGCCCCACCCGCCCCACCCGCCAATAATTGGCATGGAAGCATACTAATTTAATAAGGTAAATAATTTAAAATTTGCCAGAATGCCCTTTAACCAAGCACATTCTGCCAAATTTTAAAATCAATTTTTAGGAGAAATAAATTATGATGAATTTTATTCTAGAATGTATAGATTTTTATGAAAATGCTATTTTTGAAGTCGAAAAAATGATTATCGACAAGATAAATGAATTTGAGGATGAGAAAAGTCAGGATGAACGCAAGAAAGTCCTAAGCTATCTGCAAAATGTTTTGGCTAAGAATTGCAATTTGCGTAAAAAAGATTTTGATGTTTTGATGAATAACATTTTGTCTGATATACAAGCCAAAGAGACCGACATTAAGTATCAAAAGGTTCAAATTGTAGAAAAAGTTCGAATCTATTTGGATGAGCAAAAACAATCGGTTAAGTTCTTAAGAATGGGATTAGCAGGATTTAGTCCCGAATCAGATCTTGATGAACTTAGACAATTGTCGGAAAACTTTCGTAAAGAGTATGAACAAAAAGCTTTTCAAATGTTAAGTCAATTGAGAAGCTTTGAGGGTGAATACCAGGTTTATAGAAATAAAAAGAATGAAATTATGTGTAACTTGCAGCAACTTTTGGATAAAGGCAAAGAGCTGCAGGTTAAAGATCTGATTAATATAAAGGAAGATCAGAATGTCAAAAAGGTCTAACAATGTACCCCGCATGGAAAAACCCGAACAGTTCGAAATTAGAGGTTCGCAACAATACGTTAAAGGGGGCAGGCATTATGCAAAATAGAAAGGTGGGACTACTTCGTAACAGTTCAACGATCCGAGGCGTAAAAAAGATAAAAACCATTACCAATTTGTTTCATTCCCCGGAAGAACGTAATTACCTCCTTAGTATTGTAGACCAAAAGGAATTTAGTAAAAATGAAACCCGTGAAAGGGCTAGATTTGCTAGCCAGGATGCGGCTAAAGCTCTATTTGAAAAAAAGTACTATAAGGCCAGGGAAAAACTGGCTGCAATCTTCAATAAAAACCGGCAACTTACCGAACTAAGGCTGGAGCTGCAGCATAACCGGGCTGTTAATAATATGAAAAAGCAGCAGAAAGATTTGGACCGGACTAATGGTCCTAGATAGAAGCCTATTTGTAAAGGGTGTTTTATGTAAATCCCTGAAAAGGAAGGATGTAGGATATTAATGGATGTAAATCTTCTTATTCCGCAAGCAAAGAATGATTTTGTAGAAACAGATTCCATTAAAGAAATAACTGAACGTGCTCTTGATTATATAAGGGCAGGTTTCCCAGTACATTTTCAAGGCTATAGCGGAGTAGGCAAAACCACTATTGCCTTCCACACTGCCTGGAAATTAGGGAAGCCGGTAGTTTTTATCTCCGGGAATGAAGCTCTAAATGCTTCTGGGTTGGTTGGGGGTCTGTACGGCTTCAATACTAAATATGTACGGGATAACTTTAACCGATCGGTTTTAAGGATTGAGGAGACAGCAACTCCCAAGTGGTATGATACTCAATTGACTATTGCTTGTGAGCAAGGATATACACTTATTTATGATGAGTTCAACCGGTCACGTCCGGAAACCAATAATGTTTTGTTATCCATATTACAGGAAAAAGTCCTTCCGATATCCCAAGTAAAGGAAAAAGCAGGATATATTCCAGTACATCCGGAGTTTACAGCCATTTTTACTTCAAATCCCGAGGAGTATGCCGGAACCTATCGAACCCAGGATGCACTCAGTGACCGGATGGTGGCGATTGAATTGGGAACATTTGATTATGATACTGAGGTCGCAATTACTCAGGTAAAATCAGCTCTGGATTTGGCATATTGTCAGGAGATTGTAAGATTGGTAAGAGCGGTCAGGGACGTAAAAACTGATAAAACTTCTCCAACTATAAGAGCCTGTATTATTGCTGCCAAGGTTTTTAAGACCAAAATCAATCATGCTGAAAACCCTAATTTAATAATGAAAAAGATTTGCCGGGACATTATTCTACCTGATGTTCCCAGGGAAGAACGGGAGCAAGTAAAAAATGTGATTGAAACAAACTAATTGTGCATCCAGGAAGATTCCGAATAGAGCAAACAGGTAAAAAAAGTATAAAGCAGGCTGAAAATTGATAATTAGACCAGGGTTTAAAAAGTCTAAATCCCTATTAAGAAAGGGGAGGGAATAATGTCTAAGGACAATAAATTGGAGATAGATTTTGGGATTGGGAAAATAAGTTTGGGAGGACTGCAAAAATGGGTCGAATTGGCTTCGGAATTAGAAAATAAAAAAGAAGTCAGGAAGGCAGGAGAAATAAAAGGTTTATCTAAAAATATCCAAGGCGTTTATGGGATTAGCATTAAGACTCTGGCTGATAAGTCAAAACTTGATACGTTGGAGAAATTTACAAGAACGGAAAAAGCCCCGCTTGCCCAAGAATTAAGAGAAACACCGGTGGATATATTTGATGAAGATGACATGGTTGTTGTAATTGCAGAGATTCCCGGTGTTTCTGAACAGGAAATCAGTATCCAAGTCATAGAAAATAGACTTGAATTAACTGTACTTGGGCGAGAAAAACAATATTCTCGAAACTTCATGCTTCCTTCCAAGGTTATTCCCTCCTCAATGAAAACATCTTATAACAATGGAGTGTTAGAGATAATTTTACAAAAAGATCAGGAGCGAAACGGATTATGATTTTACGTGTTGCGGAAACCAAGCCACGTGATGTAGGGCGAGGTATTGCTCGTTTGGACCCCAAGAACTTGGAAATAATAGGTGCTGGAGTCGGAGATATAATCGAAATAATGGGAAAAGGCAAAACAGTGGCTAAAGCCATGCCTGCTTATGCTGAAGACAGAGGTAAGGGTATTCTTCAAATTGACGGTTTGATACGAAGAAATGCCCAGGTTTCCTTGGATGATAAAGTAACAGTAAGCAAAACAAATTATACTGCAGCCAATAAAGCAACATTAAACCCTTTAATCCCGATTAAATTATCGAGTAGTGATCAAGACAGCAGTTATATCAGATCCCTCATAGAGGGATTGCCATTATTAGAAGGAGATACCATAAGGGTTAACCTGTTTGGAACCCGTAGTCAGGATTTTACCGTAATTTCCACCGTCCCCAAGGGAGCAGTAATTGTTAATTCCGCAACCAAAATTGAAATTGTGGAGGAAGGTGAGCTTGGAAAGCGGCAACAAGTATCCTATGAGGACATTGGCGGTTTAAATAAAGAACTTGCCCGATTACGGGAAATGGTGGAATTGCCTTTAAAATACCCGATGATATTTCACCGCTTGGGAATCGATCCTCCTAAAGGAGTCCTTTTATATGGCCCGCCTGGATGCGGTAAAACATTGATTGCCAGGGCCATAGCCAATGAAACTTCGGCCCATTTTATCAGTATCAGCGGTCCCGAGATTATGGGTAAATATTATGGAGAGAGTGAGGCCCGCTTAAGGGCGTTTTTTGAAGAAGCAAAGACGAATGCTCCGTCAATTCTTTTTATTGATGAAATTGATGCAATTGCTCCCAAAAGGGAAGAAATGGGTAGTGAAAAACAAGTAGAACGCAGGGTAGTAGCCCAGCTTTTAGCCTTGATGGATGGTTTGGAATCACGGGGAGAGGTAGTTGTCATAGGGGCTACCAACATACCCAATAGCCTGGATAATGCTTTACGCAGGCCGGGTCGTTTTGACCGGGAAATTAATGTAGTTGCCCCCAACCAAAAAGGCCGTTTAAATATCCTGCATATTCATACCCGTGGCATGCCTCTGGCCAATGACGTTAATCTGCAAAAAATATCCGAAATTACCCATGGTTATGTAGGCGCTGACCTGGAAGCATTATGCCGGGAGGCAGCCATGAATGCCCTGAGAA
The DNA here is from genome assembly GCA_028692415.1 of Syntrophomonadaceae bacterium. Classification (GTDB taxonomy): domain Bacteria; phylum Bacillota; class Syntrophomonadia; order Syntrophomonadales; family Syntrophomonadaceae; genus JAQUBU01. The sequence goes on from JAQUXM010000009.1 coordinate 39,014, forward strand.
AAATCATGTTCGAGATTGATTTTCATTCAGAAGTAATTCCTTATGAGATTCTTACCAAGTTGGAAGTAACGATGGATGATTTTCTGGAAGCAGTGAAGGGAATCGAACCTTCCTGTATAAGAGAGGTATTCGTAGAAATCCCTGAAGTTAATTGGGAAGATGTGGGAGGCTTAAAAGAAGTTAAAGAAAAACTGATAGAGGTGGTACAATGGCCGATAAAATATGCGGAACTTTTTGCCGAAATGAATACCAAACCACCCAAGGGAATTCTATTGGTTGGTCCTCCCGGAGTAGGTAAGACCCTAATAGTTAAGGCATTGGCGCGTGAGAGCGAGATTAATTTCATTTCTATTAAAGGACCGGAATTGGTTTCCAAATACGTGGGGGAATCTGAAAGAGCCGTACGTGAATTGTTTTTAAAAGCAAAACAGGCTAGTCCCTGTATCCTATTCTTCGATGAATTCGATTCTCTGGTGCCAAAAAGAGGAAAAAATGAGGCCAGCCAGGTGACGGAAAGGGTTATTAGTCAGTTTTTGACTGAATTGGATGGTTTGGAGGAACTGAAAGGTGTGGTTGTTTTGGCGGCGACAAACCGGGAGGATTTAATAGATCCAGCTATTCTAAGATCTGGCCGGTTTGATTTCATTTTAAAGGTTGAGCTGCCGGATGAGGAGACCAGAGAAATAATCTTTAAAGTGCACACAAGACGAAAACCCCTGGATGATAATGTTGACTTAAAATCTCTGGCGCAAAAGACTAATATGCTAAGCGGTTCGGATATTCAACTAATCTGCCAGGAAGCTGCCCTGAGTGCTATTAGGCAATTTGTGCAAAATCGGGAGAAAGGACTGCGAATCTCCTTGCAAGATTTTAATTGTGCTATCGAACTATTACAATACCAAAGACATAAACAATAAAAGGAGAAATAATAAATGGGAAAAAACTACCTATATGTTTATGGCGTTATAGAAGAATCCGGCTTGAAATATTTTGATGTTACGGGAGTTAAAAATAAAAAGGCCTATACAATTAACTTTCAAGAACTGGCTGCCGTGGTTAGCCATATGAAGGAAGAAGAAATAGACCCCACCAGGAAGAACCTTTTAGCACATACCAGCGTACAAGAATTCCTGTTACAAGAATATACGTTTCTCCCCATGTCTTTTGGAGTAATTGTAAGTAGTATAGATAGAATTACAAAAATCTTGGAAGACAACTATTTAAGTTTTAAGCGGGAATTGGAAAGACTCTCGGAAAAGATTGAAGTAGAGATCAAAGTTCACTGGAATAAAGAAGCAGTAAAGAAGGAATTGGAGAGTAATCCAAAATATAAAAATTTGTCCAATAAGATTGCGGAAGTATCTTCGGCATTGGAAAGACAAAGTCTCCTGGTAGAGACTGGCCAGCTGGTTGAGGACGTAGTGTTAAGATGGCAAGATGAGATTAGCTACGATATTTATAATAATTTAAAGTCACTGGCTGTAACTGCATGTATGAATAAGTCCAAAGAAATAACAAATATATTGGACGCATCATTTTTAGTTGAAAAAAACAGAGAAAATGAATTTCAGGATAAACTTTTCACATTGGATGCCAAATACCAAAACAAGATTGATATAAAATATATCGGTCCTCTGCCTCCATATAATTTCCTGCAAGTGGAGCTGAAAGGAGAACAATAAATCCAATGATAATGCACGATATTCTCATGATACCCATAGCTTTAGCGCAGGCCATAAATGAAGAGGTAGAAAAGGAAACATTGATGAATGAAGAAGCAATATTGGAGAGACTTCGTAGTCTTCAGTTAAAGCTTCAAGATAATCAAATAAGTGAAGATGAATATGAAGATTCAGAAGCAATATTAATCGAAAATTTAAAAACCGTGAGGAAATCTAAGAAAGGGGTTCATACAAATGTACCCAAATAGAGATAAAGACAAAGGTGGTACGCTAGTTGATGTTATTGACCGTATTTTAGATAAAGGGCTGGTTATCAATGCTGATATCGTTGTATCCATAGCCGGGGTTGAATTACTTGGCATAAAAGTGAGGGCGGCTCTGGCATCTTTTGAAACAGCTGCCAAATACGGTTTGGAATTTCCCAGCGGAACCCAATATGAAAATAAGGTTTGGCAACAAGCAACAATAGACAAAGAAGAATGTCCTCAATGTAAAAAGATGGTAGCGAAAGAAGAACTGATGAATGAATCATGTCCCTGGTGCGGGTGGATTAGTGCACATGCTCAGAAGACCCTAAATAAAAAAGCGGTTATTCCATTATAAGCAAGACCTTATTCCGGAAGGGAGGTTTTTATGGAACTTGATATAAAAGAAGATAATCTGAAACATGGATTGCTGGGTTTGATTATGGCGCTGGTAGAGATAATAAGAGATGCACTTCAACATCAAGCACTTAATAGAATAGAAAGTGGGGTTCTCTCTGAGGAGGAGATAGAGATTTTGGGTCAGGCATTGATGGAATTGGACATAGCTATTGAAGAAATAAAAGCTGAACAAGGTATAACAGACTCAGTTCAAGGAGTACGTGATGGCTTGGATGAAATCGTAGATGATGTTATTGATCGCTTGCTTAATCCGGAAAGATGGCGGGAAGATGTTGACCAGGAGATCTAATAAGGGGAGATTAAAACCGTGATAAATTGCGATACGCAAAAGTTAACTGAAAGAACGGGAAGATATGTATACGGTATTGCCGAGCATAATGGAAATGTATATCTGGGTGAAATAGGTATTGATGGGGCCAGAGTATATACTATAGCCTATTCCAATTTTGCTGCTATTGTACATGATTGTCAGGAAGAACCCTACCAATCGAAAGATGACGAGGTAGTAGAGCGGTGGATAATGGAGCATCAAAGGGTTCTGGATCTGGCACAGGAGAAATTTACAGCAGTTATTCCTTTGGGATTTGACAATATCATTAAAACCAAGCATGAAAGTGAGAGTCCTGAGATAGTAGTACAAAACTGGTTAAAACAAGACCTGCCGAGTATTGCGGAAATTATTGAAAAAATCAGAGCTAGGGATGAATATGTGATTCAGATCTCCTGTGATTATAATAATCTTTTTGAAGCCGTTCTGCAAAAATCAGAAAAAATCAGAAAATTGCAAGAAGGCATCAATTCTCAGTCACCGGGAAAAGCATATATCTATAAGACCAAGCTGGAAAACTTGAAAAAAACTGAATTGGAAACACTCATTAATAGCTGGTTCCAGGATATTTATAGAAATGTAAAACCATTTACTGAAGAAATAATCATCGAAAAAAACAAGAAAACAGCTAAAGAAAAGATAATGATAATAAATCTTTCCTGTCTGGTTGAGAAATCCAAAGTGGCGGTTTTAGGAGCGAGCCTGGAAGAGATTAGCAATCGGGCAGGTTTTTCGGTCCATTTTTCAGGACCCTGGCCACCGTACAGTTTTGTTGCCAAACCTGCAGCAATTACTGATAATGCAACGGAGATAGTTTAAAAAACTCCCTTCTGGTTTAGCCCTGAATAAAAGTAGTTTATGATAAACGATTAATTGAAATGTATGGAGGGTCGAAGTAGTGGAACCTACCCGTGATACAAAGGCTACTCTTGTGGACCTCTTGGATAGATTGCTTGATAAGGGGCTAATTTTAAATGCTGATTTAATAATTCATATAGCAGGAATTCCTCTTATAGGGATAAACTTAAAAGCATGTCTGGCCGGAATAGACACTATGCTGCTATACGGCATCTGGTCGGATTGGGAGGAGGCCCAAAGGATAATTGCCCTGGAAGAAAGGAGAAAGAAAAAAAGCGTACCTTTGGATAAAGGAGAAGAGGTTTATTTTAAGGTCTTCGCTTCTCACTGGTATAGTGAGGGTATTTACCAATCCTGGCGTTTAGGAAGTCTTTATTTAACTAATAAGAGAGTATTTTTATATCGGTCGGAGCCTGCGGAAATCCTATTTAGCGTGAGCTATGAGGATATAGAGGATATGAGTATGGTTTGTGGTAAAAACATTGCCGGAGAAAAAACCGAGTATTTAAATCTGGTATTACATTCAAATGAATTAATAAGGATACACACTGAAGAGATTGGAAAGGTAGAAAAATGTATTAAAACAAAAAGTCAAGAGGTGAATCTGGCTTGATATGAATTGGAATAAAGGTAGTAAATGCATGATAATTATATCGAAATTGATAAAAAAGAGTTGTACAGCGGGAAATAACCACAATATTAGTTTAGATGAGGAGGCTGGTTATCAGGTGAGTATAGTTGAATTGATTGAAAAAACCAAGGAAGGGTTTGCAAGTATCAGCAATTTAACCATCGAAGGAGTAATTGGATTTATCAAGAGTAATGAAGGAGCGGTAGTCACTCTGGAAGTGGTGGAAAGAAGGGCTGTTCCAAATACTATGGATATCCTTGGGCTATATGAAATTAAGGTTGATAATGATGGAAATGTTAATGGATATAACCGGAAAAGTCTTCGTAAGCGTTCTGACACCAGCGATCAAATATAGTCATATAGTTCAGATTTAGCAATTATAATAACAAGTAAGACCCATCAGTAGTGAGCTTGCTATTTATTGGGTCCCTGAAAAAGTCCGGATTTGGAGTGATTGATGCATGAATATACAAGCGGAAGGTGTTGCCCATGCGATAATTTTCCGCTTGTATATTCATGCATAAGTCACTCAGCTTATTGAGCCTTTCAGGGGAACCGGGTAGAGGACCTCGTCTCCTTGCTGTCTTGCTTCCTATCTTTCCGAAAGTTCCTCCCACTTTTGATCTAAAAGCTTTTGGTTGTCCAGAATAATGGGTATCTGCTTCTTATCCAGACCATCAAGCTGCGCCTGTTCATTCATTATTTTGGCAATCTGCTCCCAACCCATGCTGTTCCGGTAGGGCCTGTCTTCCCGCAAAGCGACGAATATATCGGCAATGCTGAGCAGACGGGTGCTTAAATCCAATTCCATGGCTTTTTTGGTGAAGGGGTATCCCTTTCCGTTTGGCTTTTCATGATGATAGGCGGCCCATTCGGCCAGGGGGAAATTCTCGGGGATGGGCTTAAGCAGCCAGTAAGTATAATAGGCATGTTGTTTCATCATATTAAATTCAGCAACGCTAAGTTTTCCCGGTTTCTCCAGCAGTTCGTTGGGAACCGCAAGCTTGCCCAGGTCATGCAGTAATCCGGCTATTTCCAAATAAGTACAATGTCCGGGGGAGAAACCTGATTGTTCCCCCATGAACCCGGCAATCGCCGCCACCCCGCGCGAATGTCGGTAGGTAAAGGGGCTTTTGGTGTCTACTACCGTGGCAAAAAGCTGGGCTATATCCAATGAATAGGCAAGTTCGTCAGGTATCGAATGAAAAGGCAGAAGTTCTTTAA
>JAQUXM010000098.1 GCA_028692415.1 Syntrophomonadaceae bacterium
AAGGGGCTAGGCTGACAGAGTCTGACCTTGGAGGACTTGCCATGCTGAGGATAGTCCAGCTGCCCCAGGCTTCCGCCGAAGTATTCCACTATGCCCTGCAAACCCAGGCAGACCCCAAATAACGGTAATCCCTGGTGGATGCTCAGTTCAATGGTTTTGCTCAGCTCGAATTCAGCCGGTCTTCCGGGTCCCGGGGACAGTACCAGCATATCGAATGCTTCTCCTTCGGAAAGGGCTTGCCGCGCCAAAGGAGCGCGCATAACCCTGACATCAGCTCCGCTCTGCCGGAAATAGTTGGCCAGGGTGTGCACAAAGGAGTCTTCATGATCCACCAGCAAAACCTTCCGGCCTGCCGAATACTGACTATTTGGCTTATCCTTTAAGGGTTTCGTGTCTTCACAGCTTCGAATAGCTTTGATCAAGGCAGCGGCTTTAACCATGGTTTCAGCCTCTTCCGCTTCGGGAATGGAGTCGTATAGAAGAGTGGCACCCACCCGAATTTGAGCTGTATCATTTTTGATTCTTATGGTTCGCAAAGTTAAACCCGTATTCAAATCCCCATTAAAGCTTAAATAGCCAATCGCTCCTCCATACCATCCCCGCGGCGAGTCCTCGTTTTCCTCCAGCCACTTGATAGCAGCACGTTTGGGAGCCCCGGTCACCGTAACCGCCCACATATGCGTCAGAAAAGCATCAAGGGCATCAAATTCCGGACGCAGCAAGCCCTCCACATGATCAACGGTGTGAATCAGATGGGAATAAAGTTCAATCTGCCGGCGGCCAATCACCTTAACGGAACCCGGCATACAGATCCGGGATTTGTCATTGCGATCCACATCGGTGCACATGGTGAGTTCCGCTTCGTCCTTATATGAATTAAGCAGTTTTCTTATCTGCACGGCATCTTCAATAGCATCCTGGCCACGCGTAATGGTTCCCGATATCGGACAGGTCTCCACCCGACTGCCCTCTACCCGCACATACATTTCCGGTGAAGCCCCAACCAGGAATTCATGGCCCAGATTGATAATAAAGCCATAGGGACTGGGATTAATCGCCTTCAGTCTTTCAAACACCATTGAAGGCGGATATGTGCAGGGTTCAAATATGGTATGGGACGGCACTACCTCAAAAAGATCCCCGCGCGCAAAGTATTCAATGGCCTTGCGAACTTTTTCAGCATATTTGCCTTTTTGCAAAACCGGCAGTGGTTTCCCTGCCCGCCCGGAATCCAAGCTTGGTAAAACTGCATCCAGTTCTTCTTCTGAACCCCCCTCGGTTCCAAACGTGTAGCTCAAATTATAGGCACGAGCCCGGCGGTGGTCGACAACTGTCAACTCATCCGGCAGATAGAGTACCAGATCATATTCCTGTTCGCTGCGCTGCTGGCTTAGCTTGACAGTCTCAAATTGAAAAACCAGATCATAGCCAAAAGCTCCATAAAGACCAAGAAAACGGTCATCATCCGATGCAAATATCTCTCTGATGGCACGAATCACTGAAAATATAGTGGCCTGCCGGCTGCGATACTCTTCGGCAAATACTTCTTCGCTCTCAATTATCCGTCCGCGGAGTATATTAGCACTTTTCTCTATCCGGGCTATTTCAGGCAAATTACCAAGTTTATTATAAATTAGTTCCAGCAGGCCCAGTCCCTTGGCCTTGAGAGCAACAACTTCAAATGTTTTGCCCTGGGACCGCAATTCCAGACAAGGATTGAGGAAACCGATGTCCCACTGGGTATACCGGCCCGGATAATCATAACTGCTGGAAAAAAGCGCTCCCTTCCGGCTGTTAATACCTTGCATTATATAGTCAGTGGCTCCAGCCACTTCTATATCCTCAACCCGGCGGCTAAGCTGCAGGTTTTCCTGACTGCAGTAATTACCTGACCTGAATTCCAACAAGTTTCTTGACATGGTACACATTATCTCATCTCATCTCCACTCAACTCATTAATTCATTTTCAGCTTGATTGGTTTTTCGTTCCCTTTTTCAATGCTGTCCTTGACTCCCTTTCTACTCGGGAAACTGCAACAACTATTAATATCCTTTAATTTATATGCTTTTTTCTTTTACCCTCAGCTTACTTTTAGCTGCTCAATTTTTCTGATATCCTTGGCCAGACTGGAAAACATCTCGGGGGTCAGGGATTGTTCGCCGTCAGATAAGGCCTGATCAGGATTTTGATGCACTTCGATCATTAACCCGTCCGCCCCGGCGGCTATAGCGGCGCGGGACACCGGGGCCACCAATGATCTTATCCCGGTGCCATGACTGGGATCGACCAGCACCGGCAGATGCGACAGTTCCTTTACCAGCGCAACCGCTGCAATATCCACCGTATTGCGCATCATCTTTTCAAAGGTTCTTATCCCCCGCTCACAAAGAATGACCTTTTCATTACCCGCATTGAGTATATACTCACAGGCCAGCAGCCATTCTTCAACCGTAGCTGCCAGACCCCGTTTAAGCACAACTGGTTTTTGGGCTCTTCCCACTTCCTTTAATAAGGCAAAATTCTGCATGTTGCGGCTGCCGATCTGAATCATATCGCAGTAATAGGTTACTTTATCCAGCTCGCGCGGGTCCATCACCTCGGTAACTACGGGCAAACCGGTCAGATCACGGGCTTCCGCCAGTATCTTCAACCCTTCTTCCTCCAACCCGGCAAACGAATAAGGAGACGTTCGGGGTTTGTAGGCACCCCCGCGCAAAATATCCACGCCCATATCCTTGATCAGCATGGCCACTTCCAGGTACTTGTCTCTCGATTCCACCGAACAGGGTCCGGCAATAATGGTACAATTCCCTGCTCCTATGGTTATATCCCCATTTCGGGCCGGAATTCTTATCTGCGTATTGCCCAATTGCTCCTGGCGTGCTGTCTTTTTATATGCAGGCATATACATCCTCCTTAAGCTTTCGCTGCGGCTTTCAATCCTGCCGCCGCCTGTTCCAGCTTTCCAGGCAGCAAAGCCGGCCGCGCTTCATATTCCTCGATCAACTGGGCAAAGAAGCTGCCCACCACAACCCCGTCGGCGTAGCCTTGAAAAGCCTGCAATTGCTCGGGCCGGGAAATGCCAAAACCCAGTTCCAAAGGTGCTGTGGTAAAGGATTTTACCCGCTGTAAATAAGCCTGGATTTCATGCTCCGGTAAAGACCTGACCCCGGTTACCCCGCGTACTGATACACAGTAGATAAAAGCCGGGTCCATGGCTGCCGCCATTTGCAAACGCTCATCGCTGCTGCTGGGTGCCACCATGGGTATAGACTCAAGATCAAATCCTGCAAAAACTTGCATCTCATCCAGCGGTAAATCCGGGACAATAAGCCCGTCGATTCCGGCACTCTTACATTCCTGCATGAAAGTATCAAGCCCCATTTTATAGATTGGATTGTAATACGAAAACATAATTAAGGGCATATGACAAACTTCGCTTACCTTATGGGCAAATTCCAATCCCCGACTTAGGTTTAAGCCCCGGGCAATCCCCCGGTGATGCAAGCGTTCAATGGTTTCACCGTCAGCCAGCGGGTCGGTAAAAGGCACTCCCAATTCCAGAAGATCGCAGCCCCCCTGTTCCAATGCTTTAATACATTCCAAGCATAAGTTTTCATCAGGAAGCGCAGCCATTATAAAGGCAATCAGTGCCATTTCATTCCGGGCCTTTAGCCCTTGCAAGTTATCTCTAATTCCCATGATTTTCACCTCCCAGGTAGCTTATTACCTCTTCGGCATCCTTATCGCCCCGTCCAGACAAATTAATCACCAGTGCTGCTTTAGCATCAAGTTCCCCCGCTATTTTCAGGGCATAAGCCACCGCATGGGCGCTTTCCAGCGCGGGGATGATTCCTTCCATTTCGCTCAGTTTTAAAAAGGCATCCACTGCTTCCTTATCGCTTACATGCACATACGAGACGCGTTTTTCTTCGCGCAGACAGGCATGCTCCGGACCCACTCCTGGGTAATCAAGCCCTGCGGATATCGAATGGGTATCCAGAATTTGCCCGTGACTATCCTGCAACAGTCGGCTGAAAGCCCCATGCAATATCCCGTCACTGCCTTCCGACAGGGTGGCGCAGTGCTGTCCGTCAATAATATCTATACCCCCGGCTTCCACCCCGATTAATCTCACCGGGTCCTGCAGGAAGGGATAAAATACTCCCATCGCATTGCTGCCCCCGCCTACACAAGCAACAATATGTGAAGGCAGCCGGCCTTCCCGCTCCTGGAATTGGATTCGCAGTTCCTTCCCGATTATGGATTGAAAATTCCTGACGATCATGGGATAGGGATGAGGTCCCACTACTGAACCAATAACCATATGCGAGTATTCAAAGCTCTGAATAAAATCACGAAAAGCCTCATTAGTGGCGTCCTTGAGCGTCTGACTACCCTTGTTGACTTCTTTGACCTCGGCCCCCAGAACCCGCATGCGAAAAACATTCAAGCTCTGACGCGCCATATCCTTGCTGCCCATATAAACTGTACACTTCAGACCCAGAACCGCCGCCGCGGTGGCCGTGGCCACCCCATGCTGACCAGCTCCGGTTTCGGCTATCAAACGTACCTTGCCCATCCTTTTTGCCAGCAAGGCCTGCCCCATGGTATTGTTGATTTTATGAGAGCCGGTATGATTGAGATCTTCCCTCTTTAAAAAGATCCTGGCCTGCCCAGTCATTTTGCTTAGACTCGGTGCGAAATACAAAGGGGTTTCCCGGCCCACAAAATTCTTCATATAATAAGCTAATTCTTGACTAAAAGCCGGATCATTTTGAATTTCCGCATAAGCTTTCTCTATTTTCTGTAGAGCAGGAATAAGCGTTTCCGGCACAAACCTCCCGCCATACCTGCCATAATATCCTTTAGGATCTGGATACATCTCTATCAGCCTCCTTAACCTTGGTGATAAAACGCTCTATTAAAACCGGATCTTTCCCGCCCTGCGGGTATTCCACTCCGCTGGAAACATCAACTGCCAGCGGGCGGACCTTTTTAATTGCCATCCCAACATTATTCTCATTCAAGCCCCCGGCCAGGATAATTTTTTCCCGTCCAATGACCGCATCCAGCCAATCCCATTGAAAGGCACTTCCCGTACCGCCAGGCATTGAACTGCTATAGGTATCGAAAAGATAAGCCCAGGGCCGCCATCGTTTAAACTCCTCGGGATCTACCGGACCCTTAACCCGAAAGCTCTTGATCGCCGGCAGGAAAAGTTCCCCCAGATATTCGGGAGGCTCCTCCCCGTGCAGCTGCACCATATCCAGCTCACAGGCTCTGGCAAGATATTGCAGCTCTCCTATTGCTTCATCAACAAAAACCCCGATTTTCACAACACTCCTGCCAATTTCCCGGTTAAGGGCGGCAGCTTTATCGATATCAATCTTTCGGGATGAAGCCGCAAATACCTCACCAATTGCCCAGGCTCCTGCACCGATTGCCGCCCGGGCCTCATCCAGGGTTCTGATTCCGCATATTTTAACACGGGTCACTATCAATCAACTCCCGGTAAAACGCCAGTTCCCGTAATTTAACTCCCGGCTCCGGGGAGCTAACCAGGGACTCGCCAATTAATGCGGCATGAAAGCCGTACTCTTCAAGCAGAACCATGTCCCGAGCAGTCCTGATGCCGCTCTCGCTGACCCTGACAAATGAATCCGGAATGACTTCAGCCAGCCTTAAACTGGTTTTTATATCAACCGTAAAATCCTTAAGATTGCGGTTATTAATGCCCAGCATACGAATGGGCAAATCCATAGCGGTTTTTAATTCCTCTTTATTATGAATCTCCAGCAGAACCTCCAGCCCCAGTTCCCGGCTTTTCTCACTCAATTCCAGAAGGCCGCCATAGTCGTGCAAAGCAGCTATCAATAATACCAGGTCAGCACCCATCTGTAATGTTTCGTACAACTGAATCTCATCAATAATAAAATCCTTGCGTAAAACCGGCACCTTAACCTCCTCTTTGACGGCGGTCAGGTATTCCCCGCTGCCCTGGAAAAACTGGCGGTCAGTAATAACTGAAATGGCAGCCGCTCCATTAGCGGCATATTCCCGGGCCAGCTCACGCGGCCTGAAATCTTCGCATAAGACTCCTTTGGAAGGAGAAGCCTTTTTGATCTCAGCAATTACCTTTACGCCAGGATGTACTTGCTTGTCAAGGAAACTGGTCATGGTGTCTTCTTGCTGGCGCCGAAATCTTATTTGCTCGGGAATAATTGAGCTCCGCAAATCATTAACCTCTGTCTTCTTGGCTTCAGCAATACGATTTAACATCCCAGCACCCGGTCCCGGCTATAGCTAATCATGGCGTACAAAGTGTTTTTGCTTTTGCCGGAATCTATTGCCTCACCGGCGATTTGCATGCCTTCTTCAAGGTCTTTGGCGCGCCCGGCCACCATCAAGGCCGCCGCCGCGTTCAGCAAAACGGTATCCCGGTACGGTCCGGTTTTGCCATCCAGAATCCCATGCACAATCAGCGCATTGGCTGTCGAATCCCCACCTTTTATATCTTCCAAAGCAATGTTGGCAATTCCCAGTTCAGCCGGATCAATATCGTATACTTGTTTACCGGCATAGCCCACATCATAAACCCTGGTTTTACCATGCGGACTGATTTCATCCATACCACTGGCACCATGCACCACCAGGGCTCTCCGCCGTCCCTGTTCACTCAGGCTGTCGGCTAACGCTTCCTGCAAACTCGCATCGGCTATCCCCAATACTTGATAGGATAGCGGGCAGGGGTTCAAAAGCGGCCCCAGGAAGTTAAATATGGTGGCAATCCCGATTTGCCTGCGCAAGGGTCCAACCTTCTTGAGAATGGGATGAAAATTGGGGGCGAATAGAAAGGTTATTCCGACATGATCCAGCAGTTGTCTTGCTTCATCCGGGCTAAGCTGTATATTCACGCCCAGGGCTTCCAAGACATCAGCACTACCCACACTGCTGGTGGCAGCTCGATTGCCGTGTTTGGCCACCGGCACCCCACAACTGGCCACCACCAGGGCGGCAGCGGTTGAGATATTAAAAGTGCCCAGCATATCGCCCCCGGTACCTACAATATCCAAAAGTTCAAAATCGCTGTCGATGGTTACGGCTTCTTCATATATGGCCTGCACAAAGCCATTTAGTTCCGCGGCCCGTTCTTTACGGGTGCGCAGGGCACTCAGAAAAGCTGCTGCCTTGATCTCCGGAATATCATCATGCAAAAGCATCCGAGCCATGGTATAAGCCTCCTCGGTGCTTAGAAAATCTCCTCCCATAACGGTCTTCAAATAACGATCAAACATTATAAAATCTCTCCTCTCATCTCTGCTAAACTCCGCTGCTATTCCAATATTGCGACCCACCCGGCCATCGCCAACAGTTAAAAAAGTCCAAATAAAAACCAGCACGGCTTAATGTGCTGGTATGTGCAAACTCACACCGGCTCATCTCGTCATTCTCTCCTCTGCTCAACTCATCTCATCTCATCATATTCAGTTTTACTTGTACTTTATTATTATCGAATCTTAATGCACATCTTGTCAAGCATTTTATTCAAGCAATTTCTGCTAGTACTCTGTAACGTCTAAAAGTTTAGGTTATCCGCCGAGAAAAATTTTCGCAGGGGAAGGCGGAGGAATGAGTAATACTGGACGTATTTCGATTGACGACAACGAAGCCCTGTGGAAATTTGGCCGGCGGGAATGAAAGTTTTAGGCGTTACAGAGTACTAGTACTCAATCCCTCGCCGGGCTTTTATATCCTGCTCAAAGGGGTGCTTGATTTTCCTAACCTCGGAAACCAGATCAGCCCTGGCAAGCAACTCGGGTGAAACCTTGCTGCCGGTGAGAATAATTTCTGTATTTGAAGGCAGCTTCTGCAGCCAGGACATTAGTATATCCTTTGCAATTAATTCCATATCCAGCACATGCAGTATTTCATCCAGAATCAAGATTTCTATCTGCCCTCCTTGAACACTCTCTTGGGTCAACTGCCAGGCCATAGCGATATTTTTCCGGTCAAGCTCGGTGATATTCTCGCTGCTGATCCAGCACTGTCCGCAGTCATCGCATTGCATACTGCCGTTTTTAATAAGCTCAGCATGCGGACAGGGCCTGCCGAACTGGAACATTTCAATCCCCAGCTTAAAAGCTGAAGCCAGCTCCCCGCTATAGCCATTGCCTTTCATAAACTGAATTATTCTCACCTTAAAGCCATGCCCGGCCGCCCTCATGGCCAAGCCGAGGGCGGCCGTAGTTTTTCCCTTGCCATCACCATAATAAATCTGGAGCAGACTGTTCACCTCTTATCTCGTTTCTCGCCAGTATCTATTAGTATTTATATTAGTTTTCCAATCAGCCAGCCGTCAAGCATACGACCAGTTGTAATAAATATATTTGCATTAATACCTGTCAACATGAAAAATTCCATAAAAACACATGCTCCTTATGTAAAGTTTACTTGACAATGAAGGAATCTGCTTTATAATTATTGTAAAGCATGCTTTACAAACAAGGTGGTGAGGTTTTTGGAAAATCGCCTGCGCAAACTTCGGGATGAGGCAGGAATGACTCAGGAAGACTTGGCAGCACGAGTAGGTGTATCCCGGCAAACCATAATTTCTCTTGAAAAGGGGAAATATAACCCCTCAATTTTTCTGGCCTTTAAACTTGCCCGGGCATTTGCATTATCGATTGAGGAAGTATTCATATACTGTGAGGAGGGAGAGATTAAATGACTTATAAACACGGGAACATACTTAGTTGGGGAATTATGATAATTCTTTTGGCAGTCGGTATTGATCAGATATATTTAGGCAACCACGGTTTTGGGGCGGGACTAACTGCTGGTGTTATCACTGCATCGGTAGGCAAATATCTAAAGCACCAGAAGCTAAAAAAGCTTCAGTCCAAGGGTCTTAATCCCTATGATGAGCGGGTTTATTTTATAGCCGGCAAGAGTGCTTATGCAACCCTCTATACCGGTGTAGTTCTCAGTGCTCTTTTTGTACTCATTGGTTCCATTTTAGGACCACAACTAACTGTAAACCCTTTTAACTTCCTCGGCAGTTGCCTGGCTATCCTGGTCTTTATCTACATAGGCTTTTATTATTACTACAGCAGTATTATGTAAGAAAAGGGAGTTTACAATAAATATGAACGTTAATAATTATGTAAAGAAACAAATCCTGGCTTATTATACCATGTTGGCAGTCGGTTTAATCGCATTATTTGCCGGTTATATGCTGGACTTTGAGACTGGCGCCATGACCGGTATAGCCATTGGCTTCATCCCGGTAGGATTGGGAGGGATATTGATAATGCTTTATGCTCGCAACAACCCTGCCATGCATCGCAATATTGAAAGTGAAGCTGATGAGAGAAGTTCTTTTATTAGAAACAAATCCGGTGCAAGCGCTTTCTGGGTTACTTTCTGGTATGTATTTGCACTAAGTATGTTATCAAATGTAATAAATATTTCCCAGGTGCTAATGGGTGTTTATACTTTAATTTTTATGGCCGTGATATACTTCGTGATCTTTTTTATTAATCTCCGCAAGTATT
>JAQUXM010000099.1:0-3685 GCA_028692415.1 Syntrophomonadaceae bacterium
ATCAGTATGCATGATTATCTGACCGGTCTTTACAACCGTTTCTATTTTGAGAAAGAGATGCTGGCTATCGATAATGATGGTCTGGATGCGGTCGGACTGATCGTTTGTGATGTTGACGGTTTAAAGCTGATAAACGATAATCATGGTCATGAGGCCGGAGACCAGTTGTTAAGACATTGTTCTCAAGTACTTAAAACCTGTTTTAAGAGGGATGAAATAGTGTCCCGGATCGGCGGTGATGAATTTACGGTAATAATCAAAAACTGCACCATTCAAAAGCTTGAAACATCCGCAGAAGATCTTCGGCTAGCATTAATTCAACATAACCAAAGCAAGCCCCCATATCCTTTAAGCCTATCCTTAGGTTATGCTTTGAAAGCCTCGCCCGAACTCAAAATGAGGGATGTTTTCCGGGAGGCGGACAACCTGATGTATGCTGAAAAACCTCAGCAGCGCCGCAGCTTCAAAAAACTGTACCGGAGCTTAAAAATACCAAGCGCTCATTCAAACTAAATCTCCGGGGATAAATACGGGTTTTCCGGAAACAAGCTCCAACCTTGCTTGCAATTCTTTCATTCGAACCGCAGTCGGTACCATAGTATCTCCCAGTTTGTATTCCAATCCCAGCAACCGCCACTTATGACTGCCCAGCGCGTGGTAGGGAAGCAACTCAACTCTCCTCACATAATCCAGCTTCGCCATAAACTCACCCAAAGCGGTTATATCCTCTTCATCATCTGTAAGACCGGGTACGATTACATATCTAATCCAAATATCAACCTGCCGTTCATTTATCAGGTGAAGATTGCTAATATTCATGCTATTGCCTGCACCCGTAAGAACTTTGCTTTTTTCAGCATTTATCTGCTTAATATCCGCCAGAAACAGGTCTGTATAAGAAAGTACTTCGCTTACGAACTTGCCGGCAACATATAGTGATGTGTCCAGAGCTGTGTGAATACCGGCTTGTTTGCATTCAGAAAATACCGACTTTACAAACTCAGCTTGCAACAGGGGTTCACCTCCGGAAAAAGTCACACCACCACCTGAAGCCTGGTAGTAGGGCAGATTTCTCATAATAATTCTAATTATTTCTGTACTTTCGTAACGCTGGGCGGATGCTGCATTACAATCCCAGGTATCCGGGTTATGACAATACTGGCAGCGCAGATGACAGCCCTGCAAGAATATTACGGTTCTTATACCTGGTCCATCAAGGGTACTGAAAGTATCGATGGAATGAATATTGCCAATCATGGTGCTACATCCTCTGGTAGAATGTACGCATGATGATTTCCTCCTGCTGTTCACGGTTTAGTTTAATAAAATGCACCGCATAACCTGATACCCTTATGGTTAAGTCCGGATATTGCTCAGGATGCTCCATCGCTTCCTTGAGCGTCTCCACGTTTACCACATTAACATTCATATGATGGGCTTCCTGCATAAAGTATCCCTGCAAAAGCGCCTTAAGGTTGCTGACCTGTGCTTGCCGGCTGTAACCCAGGGCTGAGGGAACTGTGGAAAAAGTGAAGGAGATGCCATCCCGGGCATAAGCATAGGGGAGTTTGGCAACCGAATTGCAGGCAGCGAGTGCACCCTTCTCTTCGCGGCCATGCAAAGGATTGGCACCTGGGGCCAGAGGTTCACCCAGCTTGCGTCCATCAGGAGTAGTACCAGTATGTTTACCATAAACCACATTGGAGGTAATTGTCAGTACTGAAAGGGTATGTTCAGCGTCTTTATAGGCAGGGGTATTCTTCAATTTCAGGCATAATGATTTAACCAGATCAACCGCAACGAGATCAACCCGATCATCATCATTGCCAAATTTGGGGTATTCACCATTTATTATAAAGTCAGTTATGATACCTCTTTCATCTTTTACAGCCTTTACCTGCGCATATTTAATAGCACTTAAGGAATCCGCAATCACTGATAGCCCAGCTATTCCAAAGGCCATGTAGTGGTGGACTTTACTATCATGCAAGGCCATTTCCATTCTTTCGTAAGCGTAGCGATCATGCATGTAGTGGATAACATTCATGGTGTTTACGTAAAGCTCGGCCAACCATTCCATTTGCAACTCCAAACGACGCATAACCTCTTTGAAATCTAACGTTTCTTCGCCGTAAACAGG
This sequence comes from Syntrophomonadaceae bacterium, assembly GCA_028692415.1. Taxonomy (GTDB): domain Bacteria; phylum Bacillota; class Syntrophomonadia; order Syntrophomonadales; family Syntrophomonadaceae; genus JAQUBU01. The sequence goes on from JAQUXM010000099.1 coordinate 2,141, forward strand.
TATTTCCAATCCTACCTGCTGGCCGCTGATCTCATCCTTGCCTCCATTTAGTGCATAAAGCAGCAATTTGGCAAGATTGCAGCGAGCCCCAAAAAACTGCATCTCTTTGCCCAGCCGCATGGCCGAGACACAACAGGCAATAGCATAATCATCACCATAATACTGGCGCATAAGGTCATCATTTTCATACTGCAGGGCACTGGTTTTGATTGATAAGCCGGCACAATAACTCAAAAATGAATCCGTCAGCTTGCTTGACCAAAGAACCGTCATATTAGGCTCCGGTGCCGCTCCCAGATTTTTGAGGGTGTGTAAAAACCGGAAACTGTTTTTACTGACCATATGACGTCCATCAATTCCAACCCCGCCAATGGATTCAGTAACCCAATTGGGATCACCGGCGAAAAGGGTATTATAATCCGGGGTACGCAAATGCCTGACCAGCCGTAATTTTATCACTAGCTGGTCGATTAGTTCCTGGGCCTGGCTTTCGGAAATCACTCCTTCCTCGATATCTCTTGCCAAATAGATATCCAAGAAGGTGGATATCCGCCCAATACTCATAGCTGCTCCATTCTGTTCCTTGATGGCTCCCAGATAGGCGAAATACAGCCATTGTACGGCTTCCCGTCCATTTTCGGCCGGCCGGGATATATCGAAGCCATAGGCAGTAGCCATCTTTTTCAGCTCATGCAAAGCATTAATTTGATGCCTGAGCTCCGCCCGGAGCCGAATATCATTATCATCCATACGTTTTTGGAAAAGCGTCAGAATATCGCTTTCCTTGCTGCCAATGAGATAATCCAGGCCATAAAGCGGAACCCTGCGGTAATCACCGATAATACGTCCCCGTCCATAAGAATCCGGCAAACCGGTAATTATGCCCGATCTGCGAGCTAATTTCATTTCATCAGTATATACATCGAAAACCCCATCATTATGCGTAGGCCGGTGGGTTTTGAAAAACACCTTTAGATTGCTTTCCATTTCATAGCCATAAGCTTTACAGGCCTTTACCGTTGTATTTAGCCCACCGTATACATTAATACCCCGCTTAAGTGCCTCATCAGTCTGAAACCCTACAACTATTTCCAGCTTCCGGTCTATATATCCGGGAGGATGACTGTTAATACCAATCGCTGTTGTCGCATCAACCTTCAAAACTCCATTATTTCTTTGTTCGGCAGATAATAGTTCCTGGCATTTAGACCATAGTTTACAGGTGTTTTCGGTGGGCGCTGCCAGAAATGATTCATCCCCATCATAAGCGGTGTAATTCTTCTGAATAAAATCTCTGACATTAATTTCCTGATTCCAAATTCCTGGCTTAAAATTACGCCATGCCTGCACAAATCTGCACCACCTTTTCTATCCTGATAATATTATCCGTTGCAAACGAAGAATTTACTCCCAAGAAATATCTTAATCCCCGGTTGGGAGATATAACGAGGCGAAAAGGTCTCCGCTTCTTTAAGTGTCGGAGCTCTATTAAGCAGACAGGTGGGAGGTTCCAATCTTTTACCTCGTTGCAGCGGTGTGATGGAA
>JAQUXM010000099.1:3785-9468 GCA_028692415.1 Syntrophomonadaceae bacterium
ATAACAGCCAGACAAAAACAGCTTAAATAATATAGAATAGAAGCAAGAACAAATAGAATTCGATATAGGAGGGGTTATAGATGAAACGGCTTAGTGATAATGTGATAGTAATGGGCAACGGCTACTTCAACTTTTATCTGCTAGGGAACGAAGATGCGGTATTACTGGAATGCGGGACCAGGGCGGGAGCCGCAATTTTTAAACAGCAATGGCAGGAACTTGAGCCAAAACCGGTGGTAAAACATATTGTTATCTTGCATTCACACTTTGATCATGCCTGCGGCCTGCCTATTTTAAAAGAATTATTTCCGGATGCCGAGGTGCTGGGCAGTGCCGCAGCTCAAAAGTTCTTGTCCAAAGAAAAGATTGTTAAAGACTTGTACCGCAACGATGCCATCGCTTCCGAGTTGTATTTGAAGCACGGGCTTATCCAGGAGAAACCGGATACCTCCGAACTGGGCTTTCTTGGAGTTGACAGGGCAGTAGGGGAAGGGGATATTCTGGAACTGGCTTCCGGACTGAGTCTTAAATTCCTGGATGCTCAAGGCCATAGCGCATGTTCAATTGCGGCTTACCTCGAAAGCGATCAGGTTATGTTTGTTTCCGATGCAACCGGATACCGCAGCAGTAAAGATACTATCTCTCCGGTATTCTTTCAGGACTATGACCTTTATATCTCTACCTTGAACAAGCTTAAATCATATCCCAGCACAGTATTAGGGGTTGCTCATGGCGATATTTCCACAGGTGATGAAATTAAAGAATTTTATCAGTCAACCCTCCAGGCTGCTGAGGACTGCTATGCATTAATAAAAACCCACTTGAATGAAGGTATGGACGAAAATGAACTGGCCAGGCTGCTCTTTGACCGCTATATAAAAGGAGGGCTGGCTTACTATCCTGAAGAAATGATGCTGGGATCAATGTATCTGCTGATTAAAAACGTTAAGGGGAAATAATATAGGCAATTCGTACTTGCAACAGCATTCCAGTATTTCAACTCCGTGAACTGCTGGAATGTTGCTGTTTTTCCCGATACATATTGCATGACCTACCTCATATGAACCATATATATTTTCTTCCTTAATTCTCTCCAGTCATTTAATTCGCTTTTATGATTGCATTTGGCTATGCATAGCAAATCGTTCTAATGACCACAATATGAATAATTTAGTTAATCATTACTCCATTTATATCAATTAATAATAGGAGAAATTTAATGACAGGCATTATTTACGGAATGGTTCCCTCCCAGAAGTTGCTTTTAGATATGGAAAAGGAGCTTACTTATGCCCGCATAGAGAGCTGGCTTCATCATGACTTATTCACCTGGCAGTGGTGCTTGCTGGTTTCCGTATTAATTATTCCCTGGTTCATATGGTGGCATTATGTTGATCGCGAGCGTCTATTGGAAATAACACTATTGGGAGCAATAGTATTTATTATTTCGTCATTTTCAGATGCCGTATTGACAGAGTTGGGGTACTGGTCTTACGAGTATCAAGTAATCCCACTTTGGCCCCGCTTGATCAGCGCAGATTTTTCTGTATTGCCCATTAGCTATATGTTTATCTATCAGTATTCCAAGGAGTGGAAAGATTTTCTTTTGATTATGATTATAGTCGCAGCGTTTTTCGCCTTCGTTGGGGAACCTTTTCTCATGTGGCTAAAGATCTATAAGCTGCACCAGTGGAAACATATTTATTCATTTCCTTTATATATAGCTTTGGGCATCCTGATCCGCTATTTGCTTAGGCTGCTGCTGGTGAAACAGAAGCAGGCAAGGTAATTCAACATCTTTATTGTAAGCACATGTTGGATTGAAGGTGTATAGAGATTGGATACATCCCCGAATAAAATAGAACGCAGGCCCAAATCAAAAATCTCAGGTTATTCGATTAATGTCTTCCACTTAAGAAATCCGCTGGTGGTTGCCTGGTGGTCTCTGGCCTATCCCGGATTCGGCCATTTTAGATTGCTTAGTACAGCTAAAGGCATATTTCTATTCACTGGAGAATTTCTGATAAATACTCACGCTCATATTAATTTGGCCATCATATACAGCTTTACCGGCAGATTTGCTCTGGCCAAGCAGGTACTAAATACTGATCTCTTGCTGCTTTACTGTGCAATTCTGATCTTCGCAGTGTGGGATAGTTATCGTATCACCCTGGAGATTAACAAGCTGTCGGTTCTGGCTGACCATGAAAATGATCCTTTAATGCCGATGGCCTTAGAGGCAGGTATGTTTAATTGTTATGACAAACGAAACCCTTGGCTGGCTGCTGCCTGGTCGTCTTTGCTGCCGGGTTTGGGTCATCTTTATTGTGTTGCCATAATCCAAGCTTTATTTTTGCTGATCTTCGGATGCATCATTATTTATTTTTCACATATGTTACCTGCCCTGGGATTTGTAGCAACCGGAGAACTTACCCAAGCCAAAGCAATACTTGATCCCCAGTGGCTGCTAAACTTTCCTTCTTTCTATTGTTTTTCTATATATGATTCCTATGTAAGAAGTGTAGAGATTAACAAGCTATTTGATCAGGAACAAGCTCAATACTTTACGCGCAGTTACCAAAGTTCACTATTTCCCATGTCCCTATAGTCAGTTTGAGGAGGATAAGCCTTGTACCTGCTTGCTTCGTTTAATTATTCACTGCATACTGAAATTGCTATAACCAGGTTGGAAGATATAGGTATTAAAAAGGAACATATCTTAGCAGTTCCCCTGGAGCTGCGGGGAAAAAAGCCCAATATATTTGATACTATACATCATTCCGACGGTATCAGCCTATTCGATGGGGGAGCAATATTAGGCTGCATCTGTATGGTTTTGGGAGTAATCTATGGCTTTGTACTGGCCTGGGGACCAATAATATGGGGGTTGTTAGGCTTAGGCATTGGGTTTTTTATAGGTTTGATCTTAGATCTTTCTTTTACCAAAATTAAGCATACCCGCGCAAGGCGAAGTGATAAGGATGGAGAACTTATGATCATGGTACATTGTGAAGCTCGGGAGGTTGAAGCAGTCAAAAAGATTTTATGGGACCACCTGGCTTTAGGAATAGGGGTTTACCAAAAAAAAGAATCAGCAATTTGAACCCGTACGGCCTAATTATGTACAGAATTGCCATTGAGATTAGGAACAACTTAGGACATCCAAGTATTTTATTCTTGACAAAACCCATAACTATAAATATAATGATGCGAAAAGATGTCCTCCGCTGTTTTAAGCGGTCGGGTTGCTATTAACAAAACAGGCGGCGGGTTATAATCCCCCCCCTCATTGCAACGGTATGTTGCCCCCTACGGGGACTATTTATATTTGTTCCCTTCGGGAATGATCAAATTGTGTTGAAACTGCTCCGCAGTTTCTTCCGATGTTCAAATTCAAAAAAATATCTTAAACAGGCTATGAAGAGGAGGAGTATATATACTCCCGATTCACAGAGAGGGGATGACGGTGGAAATTCCCCATGACGGGTATATAGAAGGTAGCCTCTGAGCTGTGAACCGAAATCCTAAAGGAGAGTAGACTTCAACGGAGCCCCGCTGTTAAAAGGGGAGTAGTATCGGCGTAAAAGCCCGCACTATATTTAAGCGTGTACATTTGTACAAAACTAGGTGGTACCACGGAGTCTAACCTTCGTCCTATACGGACGAAGGTTTTTTGCTTTCTGGGATATTAACTAAGATTAAAAGGGGAGGGGTAGTTTTATGAAATACTCTGGGGCAGAAATCATTGTAAAGTTATTGGAAATGCAGGGAGTAGGAATAGTCACGGGAATTCCCGGCGGTGCTAATCTTCCCCTGTATAACGCGCTTTATCACAGTAAAATCAGGCATGTTTTAGCCAGGCATGAACAAGGGGCCGGATTTATTGCCCAGGGAATAGCCAGGTCAACCGGGCGCGCGGCTGTATGTCTGGCCACATCCGGTCCCGGAGCCACCAACCTGCTTACCGCCATCGCTGATGCCAAACTGGATTCGGTTCCTATAGTCGCCATAACCGGCCAGGTATCCTCAGATCTTATCGGTTCTGATGCCTTTCAGGAAGTTGATATGTATGGCCTGACCATTCCTATAAGCAAACATAACTATCTGGTTAATTCAGCCCGGGATCTGATGGATATAATACCTGAAGCATTCAGAATTGCGGAATCAAACCGGCCAGGGCCGGTGGTTATTGATGTGCCCAAGGATATTCAATGTGATGAACTTGAAATTAAGCAATGGCCGTTACCGGTTGAAAACCATGATTTAATAAGCCTGGATTTATATAAATTAAAGAAAATAGCAGATTTGATAAACAGCTCTCGTCGCCCTTTATTGTATATAGGGGGAGGCGTTGTAAAATCGGAAGCTAGCAGCTTATTATTTGAATTATCCCGTAAGAACAGTATTCCTGTAGCATCAACCTTGATGGGACTGGGTTGTTTTCCCTGCCAGGACCCATTGTACTTGGGTATGCTAGGTATGCATGGCTCTCGTTACACCAACTATTTAATCAATGAAGCTGATTTGATAATAGCTCTGGGAGTCCGGTTTGATGACCGGGTAACCGGGAATTTGAGCAAATTCTGTCCTCAGGCCACCATTATTCACATTGATATTGATCGTTCAGAAATCAACAAGATAAAAAAGGCAGATATCTCTCTTAACAGTGACATTGGCTTGGTATTGAAAAATCTCATCCCCATGGTAGGCAGTAACCGGCGCCTGGAATGGATTGAGCATATAAACGAAATGAGGCAAAAACATCGCTTTATGCTGCCTGATGCAAAGGATACTTTTCATCCTATAAATGTAATCCGGGCTATAGCCAAACTCGCAAGCCCGGACACTATAATAACCACCGATGTGGGACAACATCAAATGTGGGTAGCGCAGGCCTATTCGTTTCAGCGTCCCCGTACCCTGCTAACCTCGGGGGGTATGGGAACCATGGGATTTGGTCTGCCTGCAGCAATTGGCGCTGCTCTTGCTCATCCTGAGCAACGAATAATCTGTTTTAGCGGAGATGGCTCCATTCTCATGAACATACAGGAATTGGCTACTTTGGCGGAATTACAACTTAATATTGCCATTGTTATTTTTAACAACGGGCATCTGGGTTTGGTACGGCAGCAACAGGAGCTATTCTATGATCATAATTATATTGCTTCAAAATTTGACCGCAAAACTGATTTTGCTGCTATTGCCCAAGGTTTTGGGATTGACAGCTACGATTTAAGCAAAGCTTATGAGCTATCGAGCGTTTTCGAAACCTGGTTGGCAGAAACCGGTCCCTGTCTTATAGATGTTCCCATTCACTATGCTGAAAATGTTTATCCCATGGTCCCACCGGGGAGTGCTATTGATGAAATGATAGGTGGTGAATGCAATGTATAACGAATCAAGCCGGATTATTGCGTTGGCAGTCCAAAACCATCCTGGAGTAATGAGTCATATTACCGGACTCTTTTCGCGCCGGGCCTTTAACCTGGATGGTATTTTATGCGGAGAGCTTAACAATGGAAGCAGCAGTAAGATTTATTTATTGGTTAAAAATGATGATGGTCTGGCGCAAATAATTAAGCAGCTTGAAAAATTGCATGATGTAATCGAGGTATCCCTGCATGATAATTATGACTGCAGTCTATTTAGCAGGATTCATGATTTGATCAAAGCGAAGGTTTAA
>JAQUXM010000100.1 GCA_028692415.1 Syntrophomonadaceae bacterium
CGCAACGGGATAGAACAGGATGTTGCCATAAGAATTTTTGATATTATTGAAAGCTTTGCCGGATATGGCTTCAATAAAAGCCATTCTGCGGCCTATGCCATGATTTCCTTTCAGACCGCATACTTGAAGGCGCACTATCCGGTGGAATACATCTGTGCTTTCTTGAGCAGCGTAATAGACAACCAGGACAAGGTGGTATCCTATTTAAAGGAATGTCATAAGCTGGGGATTGCAATTCTGCCTCCGGATATAAACGAGAGCTATGAAAACTTTACCGTGACCGGTCAAGCCATTCGCTTCGGCCTGGGTGCTATTAAAAATGTGGGTTACAATGCTGTTCACAATATAGTCAATGCCCGCAAACAAGGAGGGTTTAAAACCCTGTTCGACTTTTGCCGGCGGGTGGATCTAGGCCAGGTCAACAAGCGCATGCTGGAAAACCTGATTGCTTCAGGCTGCTTTGATTCTTTGGGCATCAGCCGCAAACAAGCCCTTTCAATCATAGATGAATGTGTGGATTTGGCTGCGAAAATCAAACAGAGCGAATCGAGCAATCAGCTCTCACTCTTTGGGGATACGGCCAGCATGGTTGTAGAACCGGTTGTACGGGTGAAAGGAGAGATGGAAGCCCGCGAACTGATGAACCGGGAAAAGGAGGTACTGGGCTTCTTTGTTTCTGCCAATCCCCTGGATGAGTACCGCCATCTGTTGCCATTCCTCAGCACCAAACAGCTGGAGGAAATGGAGGCTGGAGATGAGGAAACTTATGTGCGGGTGGCTGGACTGGTAGTGAATTTGCAGCAAAAAATAAGCCGCAAAGGTGACAACTATGCCCGGTTCTTGCTCGAAGACCTCAGCGGTCGTATGGAGGTTATGGTTTTTCCTTCCGCCTACCGAAAGTACATGGAAAATATAAAGTCGGACAGCAGTATAATTGTGGAAGGCTATTATGATAATCGCGATGAACAGCCCAAGATAGCACTGCGCAAAGCGGGACCGTTGCCCGGGCTCTTAAGAGAACTCCATGTCCGCATACCGGATGATAAAAATGAAGATGGTATTCAGAAACAGTTTGTAAGAGTGATTAAGAAGTTTCCCGGGGATATAGAAGTATTTCTTCATTTACCTAACCGCAAGATCGTGGTGCTTAAGGAGAATTTTAATGTCGCTGCCCAGATAAGTCTTAAGTCCGAACTGGGTGCTATTTATGGCAAAAATAATGTCTGGTTTAATTGAATAATAAGTGAGGGGTTAGGAGTAAGGCGTGAGGGGAGAATTGCCCTGATTAGAATTTTGCAAGCGATTGTAGATGCTGTGTCTTCCTAATAACGGATTCAGTACGGTTACATTTCGGGTGGCTTATTTGAGAATTACACCAAAATGGGGACATTGCCCGAGCAAATGCTGAATTAATAAGTTGCAAGGTATTACCATAAAAGCAGTTGAGAAGTAAATTAAAGTAAATAAGGGGTGTGTCCCCTTTCATTAAAGGGAGGCGAAGGTTAATGCATGAGGCAAGCTATATAGGAGAAGACTATATTGTAATCAAGGCCCTGGAGAATGGGGTAACAATTATCGGACTTACCAGAGGTAAAGACACCAAATTCCACCACACTGAGAAACTGGATAAGGGTGAAGTGATGGTGGTTCAATTCACTGAACATACTTCAGCCATGAAAATCAGAGGACAGGCCGAGATTGTTCACCGTTACGGGTCTTTAAACAGCGGAAAGGTTAGTAACGACAAAAACCCATGATACACCGGCATTGACAGCAGAAAATAAACAAGCTGCTTGCCCGGCCGGGATATTGCTGGAATATCAGTATGGGTGCATATAAGCATAAGGAGGTAAGCAGCATGGAAAAGGTGGCAGTCTTAACCAGCGGCGGCGATGCATCCGGCATGAATGCGGCTATCCGTGCGGTAGTAAGGACCGCGCTTTACCGTGACATGGAAGTATATGGCGTTAACCAGGGATTCGAAGGCTTAATGGCCGGAAAACTGCTTCCCATGACGCGGGGATCGGTCGCGGATATTATTCACCGGGGCGGAACCATACTTCAAACCTCCCGTTCCAAACCCTTTATGACCAATGAAGGAAGAAAAAAAGCATTGGAGAGGCTAAATGACCGGGACATTCGAAATCTAGTAGTCATAGGTGGCAATGGTAGTTTAACAGGGGGTTATGAGTTTTCCAAACTGGGGGTTAATGTCATTGGCATACCGGCCACCATCGACAACGATATTGTCATGACCCAATCAATTGGTTTTGATACAGCAGTGAATACTGCACTTGAAGCCATTAACCGCATTCGTGATACCGCCACCAGCCATGGAAGAATCTTTATTATCGAAGTTATGGGCAGGCATTGCGGGGAAATAGCCCTGGCCGCAGGAGTTGCCGGAGGAGCTGAATCCATCCTTATACCCGAAATCCCCACCGATTTTGAACAACTTATCGAGAAAACCAGCCAGGGTACCCTGAGAGGGAAACTGCACAGCATAATCATTGTTGCTGAAGGAGTCTATCCGGTTATGGAATTGGCGGCCCAGGTTCAAGAACGGACCGGCCGCGACACCCGGGTAAGTATACTGGGACATGTGCAAAGAGGAGGAACTCCCACCGCAGTAGATCGAATACTTGCTTCCTGCATGGGGCGGACGGCTGTGGATTGCATAGCTGAAGGAAGCAGAAACGTTATGGTAGCCGGGCACTGGGATAAGATGCAAAAAATTCCTCTGGAGGAGATTATTAATGCCCGGCGAATGCCGGATTTAGATATGGTTGAAATCGCCCGCATACTCTCAATTTAGTGTGAGGCTCGTTCAATCCATACTGTAATATTCCCTCAAAGCCCGGACTATTGGTTGAGGAAAACAATATATTTCTAAGTCTAGTGCAGTCATCTTGAGGAACTTTTTGAGCCACTTTCCTCGCCTTTATCTCTTTTCACTGTATGGGGACATTGCCGTGCAACGGGTGTGTCCCCTGACCTTGGAATTACAGTATGTCCTTCACGATATTTTATCAAAAGATAATTGGTTTTTGCTAAAGAAAGAGGTGGATAGATGAGAAAAACCAAAATAATTTGTACCATTGGACCTGCCAGTCAAGAAGTACCTGTTCTGCAAGAAATGATTGAGGCGGGCATGAATGTGGCGAGGCTTAATTTTTCCCACGGGACTCATGAGGAGCACCGCTCAAGAATTCTAAATATAAGGAAGGCTACCGAAAAAACCGGAAAGATTGTAGCTATTATGCTTGATACCAAAGGTCCGGAAATTCGGACCGGTAAACTTCAGGCGGGCAAAATAAACTTGCAGGGCGGTCAGAAGTTTATCCTTACCACCCGTGAGGTGCCGGGTAACAACGAAATTGTCCAGATTACTTATACTTCCCTGCCTTCGGAAGTCGAGCCAGGCCACCATATTCTGCTGGCTGACGGCTTGATTAACTTGCTGGTGGAAGCCAGCAATGATACTGATATAGAATGTCGAGTAATAAACGGCGGGGAGTTGGGGGAGAAGAAAGGGGTAAATGTCCCGGGGGTGAGAATTAATCTTCCTTTTCTCAGCGACAAGGACCATGAGGATATTGCTTTTGGGATCGAGCAGGAAGTTGATTTTATTGCCGCCTCTTTTGTAAGAAGCGCTGAAGATGTCCTGGAAATCCGGCGGATGCTGGAGCATCGCGGTGCTGATATTGATATAATCGCCAAAATTGAAAGCCAGCAAGGTGTAGATAATCTTGAGGATATTATCAAGGTTGCGGATGGCATTATGGTAGCCCGGGGCGATTTGGGGGTAGAAATAGCCGCTGAGGAAGTACCGCTGGTGCAGAAGATTATCATTGAAAAGTGCAGCCCCAGCGGTAAAATGGTTATCATTGCCACCCAGATGCTGGAATCAATGATTGTAAATCCCCGCCCAACCCGGGCTGAGGTTTCGGATGTGGCCAATGCCATATTTGACGGGGCAGATGCGATAATGCTTTCGGGTGAAACGGCTGCCGGCAAGTATCCGGTAGATGTGGTTAAAACCATGGTGCGGATTGCCAGCAGGGCCGAAGAAGTCCTGCCATATCAGGAAATACTGCGGCAGAAACGCCTGCGCGGTAATCTTTCGGTAACCGATGCGATAAGCTATGCAACCTGTGCCACCGCGCTCAGTTTAAATGCTTCGGCCATTATTACGCCCACAGTTACCGGTTATACCCCCAAGATGGTGGCCAAATACCGACCGCAGGCTAAAATCATAGGGATAACCACTCATCCCAGGATTTTAAACAAGTTGGCTCTGGTCTGGGGAGTATTCCCCAAGTTAATACCTGAGACTACAGGAACTGACGAATTATTTAGCGAGTCAACGCGGGCTGCGCTGGAGGCGGGCTATATAGAAAACGGGGATTTGGTAGTCCTTACGGCAGGGGTTCCCATCGGCTTGCCCGGGGGGACCAATCTCCTGAGAATCCAGGTAGTAGGGGATATTCTCTTGCAGGGCACTGGAATTGGCCGGAACCCGGTCAGTGGCAAGGTGAAAATTGTGATTTATCCCGAGGATTTTCATAAAATCGAAGCCGGCGCAATTGTTGTTACCACCAGTGCGGATCGAAGTCTGGCACCTTATCTGGATAAGATAGCCGGTCTGGTGGCGGAAGAAGGAGGGTTGACCTCCAATGCTGCTATCATGGGCTTAAATGCCAATATTCCGGTTGTTGTAGGAGCGCATAAGGCTACCGATATCTTGGAAGATGATATGCTGGTAACCATCGATACTGCCAACGGTCAAATCTATAATGGTCTGGCCCGAGTCCGCTAAGTTGAGAAAATAGAAAAAGAGGCTATCCCTAAATCTTAAGCTGGATCTTTGGGATAGCCTCTTTTTACCTTCTATTTATTTTCCTTTAAAAGCAGGCTTTCTTTTTTCTACAAAGGCGCCCATGCCTTCGAATTTGTCTTCAGTTGCGCAGCACATACCGAACATATCGGATTCAATGCTCATGCCGGTATCGATATCCACCTGCAGGCCCTTGCCAATGGTGAATTTGCTGTAACCAACTGCCAGCGGGGCCTTCTTGGCGATCTTGGCGGCCATCTTTTTGGCTGCATCCATTAACTGGTCGGCAGGATAAACATGGTTAACCAGACCAACGCGATAAGCTTCGTCAGCCTTGATAACATCGCAGGTATAGATGAGTTCCTTGGCCCGGCCTTCGCCGATCAGACGAGCCAGTCTCTGGGTTCCGCCGAAACCGGGAATAACGCCCAGCCCGGTTTCAGGCTGTGCAAAAACGGCATTTTCGGAAGCCAGTCTGATGTCACAGGCCATAGCCAGTTCACAGCCGCCACCCAGCGCAAATCCGTTAATAGCAGCAATAACCGGTTTTTCCAGTAATTCAAACTGCCGCATTACCTTTTCTCCTACATCGGAGAAATATCTGCCTTCGGCAGGGGAAAGCGGCAGCATGAAGGTGATATCAGCTCCGGCCACGAATGATTTGTCGCCAACCCCGGTTACGATGACAACTTTAATGTTGTTGTCAGCTTTAATGTCTTTTACGGCTGCTTCCAGCTCAAACAGCGTGTCGCCATTGAGAGCATTGAGAGCTTTGGGACGATTGATATAAAGAATCGCTAAATAATCCTCTTTTTCGAGAATGAGATTTTCAAATGCCATTACTATTTCCTCCTTAAAATATATTTACTAGTAAGGCCGTCAGGACAATCTTTACGATAAACGGGGGGCAATATTATTAAAATATGCCCCCGTCATTATCTATTTAAGAGAATAGTCTATTTGCTGTAATCGTAGAATCCTTTACCGGTCTTCATTCCCAGCCAGCCAGCACGAACCAGTTGTTTCAGCGGAGGAGCCGGGCGATATTTGGGATCTCCGGTCTCGGCAAACAGAGTCTGGCATACTGCCAGAGCAATATCTACGCCAACCAGGTCACAGAGGGTAAGCGGACCCATCGGCCAGCCAGCTCCGAGCTTCATAGCGGTGTCGATGTCGGCAGTGCTTGCCAGGCCTTCATACTGAATGAAAGCAGCTTCGTTCATGCCGGGGAGGAGTATTCTGTTTACCACAAAGCCAGGACCTTCTTTAACCTTTACAGGAACTTTGCCGATTTCTTTGGCAAAATCGACAACAGCTTCCAGAGTGGCATCGGAAGTCTGAACTGCAGGAATTACCTCGATAAGTTTCATGACATTGGCTGGATTGAAGAAATGTACTCCTATAACCTTGTCAGTTCTCTTGGTAATAGCGGCTATTTCAGTAATGGAGAGTGAAGAGGTATTGGTAGCCAGGATGACGTCGGGTCCCATCAGGGCATCCAGCTTGGTGTAGATTTCCTTCTTAAGGCTCATTACTTCGGGAACAACCTCAATTACCAAGTCGCCAGCGCCGAGATCATCAAAATTGGTGGTGCCTTTGATGCGACCAGTTACCGCATCAGCAGTTCCTGCTGCTGCTTTGCCTTTTTCTTCGGCTTTTAACAGGCCCTTTTTGATGGTTGCGATAGCTTTGTCAACGAATTTGATGTCAATATCATAGAGAATAACATTTTTGCCAGCGGCTGCGACAGCCCAAGCAATACCCTGTCCCATAGTTCCTGCGCCTAATAAAGCAACATTATTGAATCCCATTAATAAGTAACCCCCTTATATTTTTTCTTTAATCTCTAAGTAATTCGATTCTAGTCTATCTAATATATCGTACCTTGCTTTATCACCTCCCTATGTTCTCATTAAACTATGATAGCTATAATAATTTATGAATAAACTAAGCTATCTCTCTAACTATGCAATTATCATACCAATTCGCGAACCGTGCTATCAAAACCTGCATATTAGCAACGAATCTATTGGTTTATAAAGATATTTCGAGGTATAGATTATTCCCGATAAAGCCCAATGTGTACCTAAATAGCGACACAATAAATGATGTTAGAGGGTGGGAACGGGAATACCTGTTGTCTCTAAAAAACAACACTGTCCTAAATAGAGACATATGTATACTGGCTTAATGCGGAATTATCATCCTGTACTTACCCCACGAATACCTGTGAAGATAATTCATGAATCATGGATTCTATATCCTTATTCTTCACCACTAACGAATTATCCTTTAAATATTAATATTATACTTATTCATTTTGCGGTATAGAACAGAACGGTGGATATCCAGAGTTTTTGCGGTCTGGCTTTTGTTTCCGCCGCAGCTCTGAAGGGTGTTGCTGATGACCTCTTTTTCATGTTGCTCCAGAATTTTCTCAAGGGTATGTGATGATTTCACCAAGTTAGGTTTCGTTTTATTGGAGACAATATGATCGGGAAGATGGGAAGCATAGATAATATTACCGTCGCAAATGTTAATCGCTCGTTCAATGGTGTTCTCCAGTTCCCGAACATTGCCGGGCCAGTTATAGAGGGCAAAATGTTGTAATACTTCGTTGCTGATGCTTTCTACACGGGTATCCAGTTTTTTATTTAAACGGAGCAAGATCGCGTTGCTCAATTGCGTTATATCATCGGTTCGCTCCCGCAGCGGGCAGAGGTTTAAAACAATCACATTTAAGCGATAGAAGAGGTCCTCGCGGAACTTGTTTTGAGTTACCAATTGGGGCAGGTCTTGGTTGGTAGCAGCTATTACCCGTACATTGACTTTGGTGGTGTTCACACCCCCGACCCGTTCAACCTCTCTTTCCTGCAGCACGCGCAAGAGTTTGGCTTGCATGGCCGGGGACATATCAGCAATTTCATCCAGAAATATAGTTCCCTGTTCAGCCAGCTCGAACTTGCCCGGTTTCCCTTCTTTCAAGGCTCCAGTAAAGGCACCCTCAGCATAACCGAAAAGCTCCGATTCCAAGAGGGGTTCCGGCACGGCGGCCGAATTAACTTTAATAAAAGGTCCCTGGCGCCGGGGACTGAGATTGTGAATGGCATGGGCGAACATTTCTTTGCCGGTTCCGCTTTCACCGGTAATCAATACCGTTGAAACAGTGCGCGCGGCTTTGGAAGCCAAATCTTTTTGTTGAACTAGGGACTGGTTATTGCCGACAATGCTGTTAAAGCAATAACGGGCGGTCCCTTTATGATCATCAAGTAATTCATGCTCCGGCTGGCGACGACCTTTCAGCATGGTGTTTTCCATATAATCGAGAAACAAATGCATATGCTCGTCCACAAAATGATCCCTTTTTTGCAGGATTATAAAGCAAGCAAGGGAAGCGGGTTTAAAAGTGATTAATCCTCTGGTCAGCATTATTTCTGAATGATTAATGTATACCACGCTTTTTATTAGTTTTTCCTGATCATGCAATAAGAGATTTGGATTCAGGACCGGAATAAAGCTTTCGGCATTTTTTCCCAAAACATCGTCAGGTTTTACGCCAAGAATGCCGGCTGCGGCTTTATTTATAAAAACAATATTAATTGGGTCGGTTATAAGAATGCCATCGTTAATACTTTCAAGGAGAGGGTAAAAAAAAAGTTCAGCGGAGTTAAATTCAAGATTCAAAGACATTGTTATTGATCACCCACTTGTCGCAAACCTAACTATTGATGCCTTCATTCATACTCTTGCTGACTTGCTGCATGGTGCTTTGCTGAATAATGGCATTCAGGGTAGCATAATCGATATTTCCGGTGGCATTGAGGCTGTTTTTAAATTGAAAACTGCGGACAAAATCATTAAAATTATCAGTCTCCTTCATCCCCAGGCTATAAAGCATTTCCCTTAACAATTGTCTTTCCTCATCCCCGATATCAAGTTGATCAGGATTGGCAGTCGGGTTGGATGGTTGGGAAGCTGGGACGCTGCTTTCGAGATTGGCAGTACTATCTGTTTGGCTTGTAGTTTCTGGAGTCTCAGGCTCAGTCTCTGCAACAGGTTCTTCTTCTACATTACTAGTGCTGGAGTTTTCTTTAAGCATTTCGGTTTCATGAACAATATAATTAACATTACTGATCAAGCCGACCGTAGAACCGATTACAACAGCGGCGGCTATCAGGAAGACCAGAAAGAAAAAGTTTCCTTTTTTGATTTTACCTTCTTCCATCATAAGTCCTCCTTCCCCATATTTATATTAATTCTATGATAAAGTGCGTATATTTACAATTCCTGATTTTTAAATAAAGCGAGAAGAAGATAAGGGAGGGCAGGAATGGTTTTTGAAATCCCATATTGATGAACATCGCGAGTTATCCTATATGTCATTGTTATGAAAACAATATCG
>JAQUXM010000101.1:0-5990 GCA_028692415.1 Syntrophomonadaceae bacterium
TGTTGCAAGAAATGCTAATCAACGATTATGAGCAGGAGTACATTGCCCAGACTTCAGACGCAGTAAGCTCATGCATAAAAAATGCCCAGAAAAAAGCCCAGGTACTGGCCGATTCGTTAGCCGCTAATGCTGAAATCAATGCCGCATTACAAAATCAAAACCGGCAGCAGCTTGAAAGTCTAGCCATACCCATTTTTAAACAATGGACCCAGACCCATCACATTTCACAGTTGAATTTTTTAACTCCCGAGGGAACAATGTTGCTGCGCGCGCAGAAGCCTGAACAGTATGGCGATAACATGACCACTCGCAAGGCTGTAGCTACAGGTATAAATTCCAAACAGCAAGTAATGGCTGTTGAGCAGGGTGCCACCGGGTTCGGTATCCGTTGCTTGACTCCACTGCTGGAGGAAAACAGCCTATTGGGATTCTTCGAGGTAGGTATCTCCCTGGAAGAGTCGGTGGGCGAAGCCTTGCTTGATTTAAGGCAAGGTGAGTACTCAATTTCTTCTTTGCAGAATAATAAGACTGCTTTGCTCTGGAAGAAGTCTGCTCCCCAGGTTTCTTTAGAAGCAGCTGATCTGAAAGAACTGATGCAGGGGAAGATTGTAAACCGAAGAACCAATGACGGGAATTTGATTCTTTGTTTGGTGCCGATAAACGACATTGATGGACAGACCATCGCGTATGTCCAGGGGGAAATACCCCGCGATAAGTTCGTTGCGGCTGAAAAAAAGGCTCAGACTAGATCCCTGCTGGTAGTTTTGGTTTCACTGGTCTTGCTGTCCGGTGTTGCGTATCTGGTTTTGCATCGAGCTTTACGTCATTTGCTTCCTTTACGAAATACTATGCTGCGGGTTGAAGAAGGCGATCTTACTGAAGAGGTCAATTTAAACGCACAAGATGAGATAGGAGTACTGGCTCACAGCTTTGCAAGCCTGCTGGATCGTTTCCGTCATGTAATGTACTCGCTCTTCACCAGCAGTGCCAGACTTACCAATAATTCATATTTTCTTAACGATATTGCGACTTCGGCGGTAATAAAACTTGAAAACAGTGCCGAAAAGTTGCATCAGGTAGGTACAAAACTCAAGGAGGCGGGGCAGAACTTGGAACAGGCCGATACCGGTGTCGAGGAAATAGCAGGAGCTTCCACAATGGTGGCCGAACAAGCCCAAAACCTGGAGACCACTTACCTTAAGTTATCAGAATCAGCCCAGCAGGGGCGGGAAGAAATGCAAAAGTTTGAGGAAATGGGCAGGCTTTTGACTGAACGAGGGCAGACCACCGTTGAGAAAGCCCAGCAACTGGAATTAATGTCTCGGGATATCGGAGAAATCACCTCAACCATAATGAATGTTTCCGGGCAAACCAACTTGCTGGCCCTGAACGCTGCGATAGAATCCGCCCGGGCCGGTGAGCAGGGCCGCGGATTCGCGGTGGTGGCCGAAGAAATTCGCAAATTGGCCGAGGAAACAGCCGGTTATACCCGTCAGATCAGCGGCTTGATAAGCGAGGTGCAGGAAAATATCCGCAGTTTCACGGTTGAAATTGATTCCATGAGTTCAGCCATAGAAGAGGAAAACCATACAACCATCAAGGTAATCCAGAGCATGGACCAGATCATCGACCAGATTATGCAAATCCAGGATGCAGTAATGGATATTACCGCCGCCATGGAAGAACAGAGTGCATCTTCCCAGGAAATTTCCGCAGTTGTCAGTTCGGTCAGTGAAAATATGTCATCACTTATCACCGTTCTTGATCAAGTAGTCGAGGATGTTAAGCAGCAGACCGGGAATTTTTCCGGCATCCTGAACGTATCAGGTCAAACCAACGAAATTTCCGAAGATTTCCGCGATGTAATCAGTCATTATATCCTGCCGGATGAAGTAGTATTGAAACAGGTTATTGACGACCACCACGGGTTCGTAAGCAAATACCAATACATAGTGGAACACGATCTTTATTCGGACCCGGCCAGTGTGCCCACTCATCTCCAGTGTCGTCTGGCCCGCTGGGTCAGCACCATAAAAAATGAGCAAACCAATGATGTTTATCATCGCTTGGTTGAAAAGGCCCACGAGAAAGTACATTTGCTGGCCAGAGAGGCAGTAAACTTTAATAATACCGGCAATAAGCAGGAAGCCAATAAACGTATTAAGGAAATGCAGCTCGCTTCGCAAGACATCACCAAGGCCTTGGAAAAACTTATTCAGGCGCTTTAAAACGAGGATGACAAGGGGACTGTTCTCTTGTCATCCCTTGTCATTTTAGCCACCGCCGCCGATTGGCTCGGAATCACTAAAAACGCCTGGTACTTTGCAGTTATCACCATCTTTAACTGGACACTGATTATTTTTTTCTCTTTTTACAGCTTGACCTTTTTTACTGTCTTTTTCCTTGCCTGCCATACGGTTTTCCTCCTTTACTGATATTTGTTTATAATTCGTTAATAGTATTTTTATTAATTGTAGGTTCTATACTATTTTTATAATCCTTTTTCATTCTCTAATTCCCACTGTATTTCATATAATTCATAGGTATCACTTTTATATAAACATTAACTTTTTCAGAAATCACCACCAGATTTACTTTTAGGCGGATTTTTCTATTCTCAAATTCAATCTCCCGATTGTCAATTATCTTTGGAATAAGCAGGTAGTTAACATCATCTACACCCTGACCCAATACTATATCAAGCCACGCACGAACATTCTTTTCCACATGCAATTCTATAGAATCTTTTTCGAAATTGGTATAATCTATTTCCTGATCAAATTCTACATGTGTGGTAATGTTACTAATAACCCTTCTTTTTACTGGACTATTCAATTCCTGCAGCTTTTTTATTTGTTTATCGGCTGCCAACAAATTGTCTTGCAAGAATTTATTTTCTAAATACAGAGTATCAATTCGGTTTCCTATTAAAACGCTGGTAAGAGCCATACCAGTTAGTGCCCCCAGTATAAAAACAGCCGGCCAAAACAATAAACGCCTCATTTTCCTTCCTCTGAAATAATAAGAAGCAGGTAATAGCCGGCTTGAGTTCCAGCCAGAGCACATAAGATATATATAAGCTGTTTAACAACAGGCCTGAGCTCTCCTTGAAAAAGACCGGATTGAAAAATTTCGAAGGTCGAAAAAGTCCCCCCAATAGCTGCTACAATTGCCCATATTTTTATTTCCTGAGCCAATTTAAGCATGGTGCCGATAGGGGGCTCCCTTACCAAAATCGCTGCAAGCGAACCCAGCAACGATGACCCTAAAATAATTCCTAGGGCTGTAAAAAATATAAGAATCGATTTATGTACAAATGTCTCCATAAGCCTCCTGAACATCGTAAACTAGTGTTTCTACATAAATCTATGAAAAAACACCCATGCTTAGTACTGAGTACTTTTTAGACTTCATAGAGCTATTGGAAATCCAATTCCCAAGTTCGTGCATAAATCTCTAATTATCTTGGCAATTATTTGTATGTTCGTAAACCCAATTAGGATCAATCTGTTGTTCAGTAATCCCGATCTGAGTCTACAAGCAGTAAGCACTCGCCAACCCCCGTTTGGGACTTTCCCCTTAAAAATGACGCCCATTCTGTTTGTACTACGAAAAAACCACTTTACGTCATGTAAAGTGGTTGTGGATTTGTATGGGGGAGGCGAGCCAACCGCGTCAAAACCCATATTTATACCCGGGTTGGTTTAACCCACTGAGATATTAACAACCCGATTTTTACCCATTTGTTTAGCCTGGTATAATGCTTGATCGGTTCGGCGGATTAAGTCTGTAGGGTTATCTTCCCCGGAATATTCAGCGGTTCCAATACTTATAGTCACACTCTTGTCATAAGAATGAATAGTCCTTACTGCTCGGGAAATCCTGTGGGCTAGTTGTACAGTCTGTTCTTCTGAAGTATCGGGAAGTATTACGGCAAATTCATCTCCTCCGTAACGACAGGTAATATCAGTGGAACGGGCACATTCCTTTAATACGGCAGCAATTTTTTTCAACATCGTATCTCCTGCCAGGTGACCGAAATTGTCATTAATAACCTTGAAATTGTCAACATCAATCAATATTAAAGAAAAAGTCTGGCCTGATCTTTTGCCCAGCTTCACCTGTCTGAGAAGGAAATCCATAAAAAACCGGTGATTGTAGAGCCCGGTCATGCTATCTTGAATAGAATGGGTTTTTAACTCCTCTATCAGGTATATTTTTTCCAGGAAACTTTGGAAGAGGTCCCTTAATATTAAGTAGAAATTGGCATCCGAAAAAGTTGACTCTGATGAATACTGCAAGCCTAGAATAACATTTATTCTTTTGGTTTTAATCGGTATATAAATATTGATATGCTGATCATTTTCCCGAATAATTCTACCCTGTTCGCAACTTTGCAGCAGATCCTTTGCCGTATCCAATATTGCAAGTGGCAATATTTGTTCCTGCCGGTTTTGGAAAACAAACGAGAGGTTATTCCCCTCATTATTTTCAATATAATAGAAAACACATCCGGGAAAAATATTATTAAGTATTGCCGAGGTTTCCATTATCGCCTGGGGAATACTTTCATTTTCCGAAGTTAAGATATTAGCTATGGCGGTTATTGATTCTGCCTGATTAGCCCGGTAATCTAAATCACAATTTAATTTTTCGATTGTTTCAATATTAGCCTTGAGTTGATTAATTTGGGCATCCCGGGTATCCAGATATTCTTTATGAATTAAGCCGTAAGTTATCATTATCTCCAACAAAAAGGTAAATGACTGCATGGTAGAATTCATCAAAGCAAGCGCTGACTGTCCATTAATAATATCCTTTAGTACCCGTGAATGTAATTCAACAATCTCATCCGGCCCAATCCCGTTTTCCACCATCGATGAACTAAACAGGGATGCCCGGTAGAGATTGCCCTCGCATGGGTCACTCAGGTACGCCCTCAGGTTATTATAATATTCTTGCATTAAAGATGACCCCATCGCCCTTAAGACCCCTTTTTCTTTACTACTACAACGGTCGCATCATCTCTGTGAAGGCTCCATTTTTCGCCGATAGTTCGAGCCATATCCTCTGCTTTTTGCCAGCTAATCTTTAATAAATCTCTTCCGGGGATAGCAGCTATTCCATCGGAAACCATTATCAATTGTTCTAGTTCTTCAAGATCCAAATCATATTCCCGAATAGATGGAAATCGGCCACCCAAAAAACCGTCCACTGACATTAATGTTTTTACCCGGCCCTGAAAAATAACATAAGTATATATATTGCCTACCCCTGCAAACTTTATTATTCCGGAATCCAGATCAAAGCGGGCAATACTTAGAACAGCCCCCCTGGTCCCCATCAGTTGCCGGTGTATTTCCGGAATTATCCGTTGCAATGAATTCTGGTTGTTTTGCAAAGCTCCAACAGCAGTATCTGCAGCTTGACGGGCCGCTGGTCCATGTCCCAAACCATCAACTACCGCAATAGTGAATACACGGTTTTCCTCCCCAACCAGATAGCTGTCTCCACAAACAGTTTCTTTCGGAGCAGTTCGTTGCCATATACCAGTTTCTAATTCAACCATTTTCTTGTCATTATGCTGGTTCCCTGACCGGAAGCTGATTCGACATGCAATTCCCCCATCAACCTCCTGGCACCCGGTAATCCTATACCCAATCCATTAGAGGTGGAAATCCCGTCAGTTAAAGCCAGTTCTATATTTGCAATTCCCGGGCCCTGGTCTCGGGCCACAATTTCAATTCCCTTGCGCTGACCATTTATCAATATTCTGCAGACAATTTCACCCTTTTGGGCATAAACCACAATATTCCGGGCCAGTTCAGAAACCGCCGTTGCTATTTTGGCCTGGTCGGTTGCACTAAACCCCAGTTCCCTGGCAAGTTCACGGGCTTTTTGACGGGCTACCACTATATCTGCCTCGGTACTTATAATAGTTTTTTCATTACATTCCATACATTCCATCATTCTATCTCCCTTGATTAAAA
>JAQUXM010000101.1:6090-9106 GCA_028692415.1 Syntrophomonadaceae bacterium
ACCCATTAAATAGGCCATTCGCGAAATATCATTCAATATACGGCACATGAAACTATCCATAATTTCCACCCCGGAAAGGTCAAAAGCTACTCCCGAAGCCCCACTAACTTGAATTTTATTTAAAAGTTTATCCTGCAATCTTAACACCAGTTCATCATCCATATCAGTTTGCATAGATACAATTAAAATCCTGCCCACCTGTAGAATAGGAAGATCCATTAATAACACCTTCTATTTGTTCAACATTTTATGTGCCAGATCCAACCCCTTATTAAGGGTACTTGCAGTATCCAGGTCAGTAAAAGACAGATTAAGTCTTACAATAGTTTGAGCAATTTCCGGCCTGACCCCTACCAAAACACATTTTCCACCTATCAGCTTAATAGCCCGGACAGTACGTAATAAGTGGTTGGCAACCGCAGTATCCACCACCGGTACTCCGGTAATGTCAATAATCACTACTTCTGCCTGGTGGCTTGTAACCTCCTGCAGAATAGATTCCATTATCTGGTCAGCCCGAAATGTATCAATAGTACCAATCAACGGCATAACCAGGATATTATCCTCTACGGGTATAACCGGAGTAGAAAGCTCCAACAAGTTTTTATGCAAGGCTTCAATAACGGATATTTGATAATCCAGATAACCTTCTGACAGCCTTTGATAGGCTTCTTCGAAAAGTCTGGTCACTTTTTCATATTGGGAAAAATCATTGGCAAAAATAATCGGTTCCATAATTTTGCTAATAGTCTGACGCAAAGTACGAAATACGGTTAATAATTCCCAGAAATTATAATCCTGGGACATCCGTTCCTGGGCCAGGCTATATATAAAGTTTTTACCTTCTGTAGTAAGTTTGCCTTGCTCACAATTTGCCAAGCTATTAAAAATATTTCTCATGCGAGGTTCAAATTCTTCAAAACTCAAGTTTGAATATCTTTCAGTGTTATATGAAATTAGACATGCGTACCAGTCTTTAAGAATTTGTTCTTCATAATCCCTTACCACCTGAAAAATTTCCACTGTTTTTATCACTCCCAGTTAATTTTAGCACCAACCTGGCATAACCCGGACCGGTACCAATAACGGCATTATGGCAAAAAGCAGAAATACTGCTGTGCCAACTACAGTTCCGTTTTATAAAACTTAATTTTATCATTATGTAAAATATTTATATTAATAATACACCAAAATTTGTACATAATGCCACACAATTTTGTGATTAATACAAATGCCCACCTTTTGGCGGAAGTATACCCCTGATGACGGGCAGTCATCAAAACCACAAAATGTAATAAGAGGTAAATATAAACTCAAAAGGGGTGGGTGGTATTATGAAAATCCACGATAATTGTCAAAAGCACGACCTGCACCATCTCATTAATTGTGATGAAGCCTGTTTGCTGATTAATGCACCGCTGGTATCCCTCCGCAATATTCTAAATTCTCATGTTATAATCTCCGGCAGGCTGTATAGGGCAAATATAGTTTTATGACAGATTCAGAATGGTATCTAAGCAATTTGCTTGATCAATCCCATTTTTGGTATTATAATTATATTTGGAATCAATGGAGGTGAAGTAGCATGAAAGAAATAATTGAGGTTATGTTAAATCCTGTCCGGATAAGAATTATACAAGAGCTTGCCATCAGAGGAAACACGACTGCAACCGAGCTTTGTGAAAAAATTAGTGATGTTCCGCGGACCACCATGTACCGTCATATCAATATTCTATTGGACAACCACATTTTATCAGTGGTATCTGAAAAAAGAATCAGGGGGAGCCTGGAAAGAACCCTTGCCCTGAATATAGAGGAAATGTCCAAGCAAAACACATTTGAAAATGCTTCACAAAATGCATTGGGTTTTTTGATGAACAGATATGCAAAGTTTCACAACTATTTCAACGACGAAAATTCTGACCCCGCCAAGGACAAGATTTTTTTAAGCAATACCATATTGATGATGGATGATAATGAGTTCGACCAATTTCTATCGGAATTGCGTGCGCTTTTCATAAAATACAACCTTGAATTTGCAAACGGAAGAAAAGCCCGAGATATTTCTGTGATTTCCGCACCCACAGATAAGGAGTGAGCAAAATGGGCAAAATCAAAATGAAAAGGGGTAGGAAGGTAATGACTGTTGTTGCAATTATCTTAGGAATCATTATTGGTCTTAATATAATCGGATTTGCAGTTAACAAAATATTTTTTGCCAATGAGCTTGAAGCTGTCTCAGCTTATGGACAGATGGTGAAAGTAAACGGAGAAGAAATGCATGTGTATTCTATGGGCACCGGCGAGAAAACCTTGGTGTTGTTGCCGGGTTTTGGGGTACCCTTGCCGAGCGCGGACTTTGGCCCGCTGATGAGAGAGCTTTCCAAGGAATATACTGTTGTTTGCATTGAATATTTCGGTATTGGTTTCAGCGATCAGACAGATACACCACGGACCAATGAAAACTATATGGAAGAAATCAGAACCGCATTGTCTTTGGCTGGCTTCAAGGCTCCTTATGTCTTGATGCCTCACTCCGCGTCCGGCATCTACAGTGAATACTATGCCGCCAAATATCCTGAAGAAGTATCTGCAATCATCATGCTGGACACAACATCAACTGCAAAAACAGAAGCTAAAAATCCGCCCAAATTGGTATACGCATTAGGCAAGTTACAGCAAGCTTGTGGAATAACACGCCTTGCAGTTGGATTGATGCCCCCGGCTCAAAAAGTCGAAAATGGATACACCGAAAAAGAAATCAGTGATTATAAATTGTTTACTTATCATGTTCTCAACGATACTATAATCGATCAGTCCTACCGTATGCTTGACAATATCAATGAGGTAAGTGCGTTAGCTTTCCCGGAGGATATTCCAATATTGAAACTCATATCCTCACAATCGCTGAAAAAAGTAGGAGCAGAATACCAAACAAATCATTTAGACAGACTGGGCTCAAACGTTGAATCAGTAACTATTGATGGTTCTCATTTCTTTTATCAGACTAAGGTTA
>JAQUXM010000010.1:0-12445 GCA_028692415.1 Syntrophomonadaceae bacterium
TTCTACTGGAAAAGGGCAGACATGCTCGCGCTGCAGTGGGGGTAAACAGCCTGCCTTTGAATGCAGCATGTGAAATTGAAATGATAGCCCGTTTAAATTCGGGTGGAGAATAAAAATAAAGGAGTGGAATCAATGCCTCATAATGGTAATCCTTACAACAAAGCTCATGAACTGGCCGATGCAATTAAAGCCAGCGAAATGTTCACCAATTATCTTGCGGCCAAGCAGCAATTGGAAGAAAAGCCTGAACTAAAAGAAAAAATAATTAATCTGCGCCAGCGGCAGATGGAAATGAACCGTCGCCAGATGCTGGGGGAGGAAATAAAACCGGAAGAGGTTCAAGAAATCAGCCTCGAATATGCCAAAACGAATCAAATAAAGGGATTGGGGGAATTTCTTAAGGCCGAGGGGGTATTCATCCAGATGTTTAACGACATCCAGGAAATTATTCAAAAAGCCATTGAAAGTGAATTCAGATAGTTTATGATCTTTCACTCTAAACCATAACTTTTTTGGCGGAACCAGATAATTTAACTTCGGGTATCAGCCGGAGCAGGGGGCAGATTATATTGCCGTGCCTGCTCCGGTATTTATTTGTATACAATATTATTTGCACAATCTATTTACAAAAGTGCTAAAAGGCTTAAGAATAAAAGGTGTTTTCTTTTGCAATATTTGGCCCATTGGATGTTCAGGGGATTAATAATAATATGTATAGCAGGGAAAGGGGTATGATACGTGAATTGCTGCTGTCAGAATAAAAAGACGGAAACCAATCAGGGTACTCATACGGATATTGACTTGCGGTTGATGGATGAGGTTATCAATCATCACCGTGGAGAAAAGGGAAGCCTGATAACTGTGCTGCAAAAGGTTCAGGATATTTATGGCTACCTGCCGATGCCGGTCTTAAAAGAAATCTCACTTAAAATGGGGCTCAAGCCGGCCCAGGTATATGGAACGGCAACTTTTTATACCCAGTTTCGCTTGAAACCGGTGGGCAAATATCTGATTCTGCTTTGCCAGGGAACCGCCTGTCATGTAAATGGCTCGGAACGAATTGAGACTGCGCTGGCCGAAGAATTAAAAATCAAGCCGGGCGAAACAACGGATGATGGGTTGTTTACATTGGATAGTGCAGCTTGTTTGGGATGCTGCAGCCTGGCTCCGGTTATGATGATAAACGGCCAGGCTTATGGACCGCTGAACAGTGAAAAAGCGACCAGGATTATTCGCGATATTTACGCTGCGGAGCATCTGAAGGCTGGTGAAAAAATATGAAGAAAATTCGCGTTGGTTTGGGCAGCTGTGGAATAGCCGCAGGAGGACTCAAGGTTTGGGAATTCCTGCAGGCCGAGCAAGCAAATCTAGCCCCGGGGGTTGAAATTCAAAAAACCGGTTGCATAGGCATGTGCCATCATGAGCCATTGCTGGATATACTTGAAGATGATGAACGGGTATACACCTATGGAGGGGTTACTCCCGAAAAAGCCCAGGAAATAATAGACTGGCATTTGAGTGGACAAGGAAGTCTGGAAAAGTACCTGGTATCCAGCAGCCAGCAGCCAAACGATTATATTAAGCCCCAGCTGCGCATCGTCCTGCGTAATTGCGGGGTGATTGACCCGGAGTCCCTGGATGACTATCGTCGTCAAGGAGGTTACAAGGCGCTGGCCAAGGCCTTGAAAAGTATGAGCCCGGACGAAGTTTTGGCGGAAATAAAAATATCGGGTTTGCGGGGACGGGGCGGAGCCGGATTCCCGACCTGGTTCAAATGGAACTCTACCCGCATGGAAGAAAGCCAGCCTAAGTATGTGGTATGCAATGCGGATGAGGGAGACCCTGGGGCCTTTATGGACCGGAGCGTTCTGGAAAGTGATCCGCATTCGGTTTTGGAGGGAATGATAATCGCCGGCTATGTAATAGGTGCGGCAAACGGAATCATTTACTGCCGGGCGGAATATCCCCTGGCGATAAAAAATCTTCAGACAGCTATTGCGGCAGCCCGGGAAAATGCTTTGCTGGGTGAGAATATAATGGATACTGGTTTTTCCTTTGATATAAGAATCAAGCAAGGGGCAGGAGCTTTTGTCTGCGGAGAAGAAACGGCGTTGATTGCTTCGCTGGAAGGTGAACGCGGGATGCCGCGCTTAAAGCCCCCATTTCCCTCGCAACGGGGTTACTGGGGCCAGCCCACCAGTATTAACAACGTAGAAACCTTTGCCAATGTTGCCTGGATATTAGAGCATGGCGGCTCGGCTTTTGCGGCTATCGGGACTGAAGCCAGCAAAGGCACCAAGGTTTTTGCGCTGGCCGGCAAGATCAAAAAAGGCGGTTTGGTTGAGGTACCGATGGGGATGAGTCTTAAGGAGATTATTTTTACCATCGGCGGCGGCATCAAGGATGATCATGAATTTAAGGCGGTGCAGATGGGCGGCCCTTCCGGGGGCTGTATTCCCGGTCATCTACTGGACACCCCGGTTGATTATCAGTCGATAACCAGCACCGGTGCTTTTATGGGGTCAGGCGGAATGATCGTGCTTGATGAGACAGCCTGTATGGTGGATATGGCAAGATATTTTCTCGACTTCACCCAGAAAGAATCCTGCGGTAAATGCGTACAGTGCCGGATTGGCAGTAAGCGACTCCTGGAAATATTGGAGAGCATTTGTGCGGGTGAGGGGAAGGCCGGAGATATCGAATTGCTCGAAGAAATGGCCTTGCAGGTCCAATCTGCTTCCTTGTGCGGATTGGGTCAGGGTGCTCCCAATCCCATACTGACCACCCTAAGATATTTCCGTGACGAATATGAAGCCCATATTAACGATAAAAATTGCCCGGCCAAGCATTGCAAGCATCTTATTACTTATACAATTGATGCTGAAAGGTGTAAAGGTTGCGGGATTTGCGTCCGCAAATGCCCGGTTAATTGCATTACGGGAGCCAAAAAGGAAGTTCACCATATCGACCAGGAGAAGTGTATAAAATGCGGAACCTGTCTCGATGTTTGCCCGGGCAAGTTTGCTGCGGTGCTGGTCAATTAAGGGAGGTGACTTGAGGATGATAAGTCTGAATATAGATGGTAAAGAAGTTAAAGCCAAGGCTGGGCAAACGATATTGAGCATTGCCCGGGCAAATGGCATAGACATACCTACACTCTGCCATGATGAAAGAGTTAAACCATATGGTTCCTGTGGGCTATGTGTAGTGGAGGTGGAAGGCAGCAAGAATTTGGTGCGTTCCTGTTCCATCGAAGCGCAGGACGGGATGCTCATAAAAACTGATACGGCAAAAATAAGGAGTTCGCGCAAACTGACCCTGGAAATGATATTGTCTGATCATAGCGGGGATTGCCGTCCGCCCTGCCTGAAAGCCTGCCCAGCCGGGACCGATTGTCAGGGTTATGTGGGTTTGATTGCTAACGGACAGTACCGTGAAGCGGTAGCCTTGTTAAAGGAACGCTTGCCTTTACCGGCCAGTATAGGGCTGGTATGTCCCCACCCCTGTGAAGAAGCATGTCGCCGCCAATTGGTGGATGAACCCGTATCAATTGCGGCTTTGAAAGCATTTGTGGGCTTTCGGGATTTAAACAGCGATGAAACTTATATGCCGGAGGTAAAACCAGCTTCCGGCCAAAAAGTAGCGGTAGTGGGCGCAGGTCCGGCCGGTTTGACCGTGGCTTATTTTCTAGCCCGGGAAGGACATCAAGTAAGGGTCTTTGATGCTATGCCGCAAGCAGGGGGGATGCTGCGTTATGGCATACCCCAGTACCGGCTGCCCAAGGAATTATTGGACCAGGAGATAGAACTGATTCACCGCCTGGGAGTGGAGTTTATTTTTAACTGCCGGATCGGGCAGGATATTGATCTGGATAATTTGGTTCACGATTACGATGCAGTTTTTCTGGGGATAGGAGCCTGGGTATCTTCACGTATCGGCTGTACTGGTGAGGATAGCAACGGAGTCATCGGAGGGATTGAATTTCTGCGTGATGTAGCCTTGAGACAACCCGTTGCCCTCGGACAAAGGGTGGCGGTGATCGGCGGCGGGAATACGGCCATGGATGCTGCCCGAACCGCCGTCAGGTTGGGAGCCCAGCAAGTTATGGTACTATACCGGCGTACCCGTGCCGAAATGCCAGCCGAGGAGATTGAAATACGGGAAGCTGAGGAAG
Source organism: Syntrophomonadaceae bacterium (assembly GCA_028692415.1). Classification (GTDB taxonomy): domain Bacteria; phylum Bacillota; class Syntrophomonadia; order Syntrophomonadales; family Syntrophomonadaceae; genus JAQUBU01. The sequence continues at coordinate 4,175 of JAQUXM010000010.1, forward strand.
AAGGGGTAATTTTTAAATTCCTGCTGGCTCCCGAAGAGATTATTAGTGATGACGGACGGGTGGCTGCCATCCGAATGCAGAAGATGGAGCTGGGGGAAGCTGATTCATCCGGACGCAGGAAGCCCGTACCTACCGGCCAGGAGGAAATAATTGCGCTGGATACTGTTTTGGCAGCCATAGGACAGCAGGTTAATCCAGCCGGTTTTGAAAATCTTCAACTCAGCCGCTGGGGCACCATTGATGCCGGGAATAACTCTTTTATGACCAGTACCAAAGGGGTGTTTGCCGGGGGAGACGGGGTCAGCGGTCCGGGCATAGCCATCGAAGCTATTGCCCAGGGACGGTCTGCTGCTGAGGCCATGATTAAATACTTGCGGGGTGATGGCATAGCAGCGGCTTCCAGCTTCCTGCTGGAAAAAGAGCCCAGTGCCAGTGATTTTGCCGGCTATGAAAAGAGTCCCCGGATAAATATCAAGCATGTTGATGCCGATATGCGCCGCCGCAACTTTGGCCCGGTTAGCTATCTATTGACGGAAGAAGAGGCGATAAGGGAGGCCAGGCGCTGTTTGGAATGCGGTTGCGCTGACTATTTTGAATGCAAGCTGATCAAATATGCCGGGGAATATAATGTGGAACCCCAGCGGTTAAGCGGGGCCAAACACCCGCAACTCCCGGCCGAAGAGCATCCCTTCATAGTGCGGGACATGGATAAATGCATACTTTGCGGATTATGTGTCAGGGTATGCGATGAGATCATGGGGACAACCGCACTGGGACTGGTAAACCGGGGTTTTGAGACAGTCATTCAGCCTGAATTGGGGGTAGCTCTTAAAGAGAGTGATTGTATATCTTGCGGGCAGTGTATTGCCTTATGTCCTACGGGAGCTTTGACTGAACGTAATTCACTGCAAAAAAATGTACCGATGCTGCTTCGGGAAACGCATACGCATTGCTCGCAATGTTCACTGGGCTGCGGGCAGTTGGTAAAAAGCCGCGGTGATATGGTAGTTAAGGTTGAACCGGATGAGGGTGAGTTGCTATGTTACCGGGGCCGTTTTGGCTGGGAAGCCTTGGAAAGTGAACGAGTCAAGGAGGCTCTGTTAAGAGATGGGTCTGGTATGGAGTGTGTATCGCTCGAGCAAGCTATAAAGGCAGCGAGCAACTCGCTTGCGAATATTAGACAGCATTATGGATGTTCAGCATTGGCAATATTCGCCAGCCCGTCTTTAGACAATGAGGAAGCCCAGGGTGCTGCACAAATCGCTGAAGTTCTGGGCACAGATAAAATGAGCAGTTTTTGTTTCGAGCCTGGACCAAACGTAAGCAAAATCCTGAATAATAAAGATTTGCTTGGAGAGTGGGCAGATCTTGACCGCAGTGATTTGATATTGATGATAGGCTCATTTGATAAAGCACAGATAGCTGCGGTGAGAGCTCGTAAAGCAGTACGTGCCGGCGCAAAACTGGTAGTCATCAGCCCGCAAGCTACGCTGGCGGATGATCTGGCCAGTATTAGAATAATACCGGAGCAGAATAATATTGGTATAATAGCACAATTGCTCCAGGCTGTTTATAAAAATGCCCAAGAACCAGGCAAAGAAGAAGTATCTGGAAGCTTAAGACAAATAAAAGAAGTGGCAGCACTCTATGCTCAGTCTGCCCAAACCATGATTCTGCTTGATGGCTACAGCCTAAGTAACGCCGCTCTGGAAATGGTGGCTGAACTGCTATCGGAGTCCAGCCCATCCATATCTTCCCAAGCAAGATTATTGCTGGTATATCCAGGGGGCAATAGTGCAGGAATCTTGGCAGCAGGTTTTACCAAGAGTCAAGCCCAGCTTGGTGAAGAAATAAAAAGTGGCAAGATAAAAGCGCTTATGATATTGGGTGAAGACCCTCTGGGAGCAGGCATATTGAGCAAGGAGGATCTGGGCAATTGTGAATTGCTGGTAGTATTAACTCCCTTTATGACTCCTACTGCTGCAATAGCTGATGTAGTACTGCCGCTAGCCAATTCCTTGGAAGGGGATGGTTCTTTTTTGAGTTTCGATGGCAAGATATTGCGTAATGAAGCTGTAAAACAAGAACTGCCTGGCAGTTCCAACCTTACCCTTATCCAGCAGCTTAAGGCAAGTATAGCCGCCAGCCAAGGAAAAGTTGATATACGGCCGGAAACGACCAGGGTGAGTGAAGAAAAATCACCCGTATCAGATAGAGATGCCAATTTGCTTTTTATAAACCTTCCCCAAGCGGATTATGCCAGCCGCAAGTTTGAGGAAAAGATGAGGAGCGAGGGTTTGAAATAGGAATATAACGAGCCAAAAGATATCCTCCGTTAAGTGGTCGGGTTCCAATTAACAAAACAGGCGGCGGACCCTAATCACCCGTGTCTCGTTGCAGCGGTACGCAAGAAACTGCTCTGCAGTTTCTTGCGATGCTTAAATCTGAAAATCGTGGGGATGAGTTGCAGGTAAAAAGTAACTCATCCTTTTCGTATTTAAATGCTTTCAAATTGAATACAATATATCTGATGAAAATCTATTTACAATGCCTGTTGAAAACCTATAATTGGTTTAGTTATTTACATGACAAACAAAAATTCCAAAGGAGGAAGAAAGAATGTCATACGTACAGGAAGTAATGGAGACTGTAATTAAAAGAAATCCTAATGAACCCGAATTTCACCAAGCGGTTCAGGAAGTTCTGGAATCACTGGAACCCGTATTCGAAAAACATCCCGAATATCAGAAAGCGGGAATCCTGGAGCGCATCGTAGAACCGGAAAGACAGATTCTTTTCCGGGTGCCTTGGGTTGATGACAATGGTAAAGTACAGGTTAATCGCGGTATGCGTATTCAGTTTAACAGTGCCATTGGACCTTATAAAGGCGGACTGAGACTGCACCCGACCGTATATCCGGGTATCATCAAGTTCCTGGGCTTCGAACAGATTTTTAAAAACTCTCTCACCGGTCTGCCCATCGGCGGAGCCAAGGGTGGGTCCGATTTTGATCCCAAGGGCAAATCAGATGCTGAAGTTATGAGATTTTGCCAGAGTTTCATGACCGAATTGTACCGGCATATCGGTGCTGATATCGATGTTCCCGCTGGTGATATCGGTGTCGGCGGGCGTGAAATTGGCTTTATGTATGGGCAGTACAAGCGGATCACCCAGCTCTATGAAGGTGTTCTGACCGGCAAGGGTCTTAACTGGGGCGGCAGTTTGGCTAGAACCGAAGCTACCGGTTATGGGCTGGTATATCTAACCGATGAAATGATTCAAGCCAAAGGAAAAACTTTCCAAGATGCGACCGTGGTTATTTCCGGATCAGGTAATGTAGCCATCTATGCGACCGAAAAAGTGCAGCAACTTGGTGGCAAAGTTGTCGCGTTAAATGATTCCAACGGTTATATCTATGATAAAGACGGTATTAAACTCGATACGGTAAAGCGGATTAAAGAAGTGGAAAGAGGCAGAATCAAGGACTATGTCAAAGAGCATCCGACTGCGGAATACTTTGAAGGCAAAGGCATTTGGAAGATCAAGTGTGATATTGCATTACCTTGCGCTACCCAGAACGAACTCGATGAAGAGGATGCCAAAGCCCTGGTAGCCAATGGTTGCTTTGCCGTAGCCGAAGGTGCGAATATGCCTTCTACTCCGGAAGCAGTTAAAGTATTCCAGGCCAACAAGGTTTTGTTTGCTCCTGGTAAAGCTGCCAATGCTGGCGGTGTAGCAACCTCAGCTCTGGAAATGTCGCAAAACAGCATGAGATACTCCTGGACTTTTGAAGAAGTCGATGCTAAATTGAAGGACATCATGGTGAACATATACAAGAACGCCAGTGCTGCCGCCAAAGAGTATGGTTTTGAAGATAATCTGGTAGCAGGAGCCAATATCGCCGGCTTCATGAAAGTCGCGGATTCCATGCTGGCCCAAGGCATCGTCTAAAAACTATTAAAATCCAACCACCTATCAAGTATATTATGTAAAAAGGGGGAGCCATATAGCTCCCTCTTTGCTGTTCGAGTTTTTATTAATTACTTAAAGTGGAACAACAGTTATGTTATAATATTTACTAGTTTGTTGTGAGGAGGATAAGCATGCGAAGGAGAACTTTCTGGATTTTGCTGATTATCATGGGCCTGGGGATAATTGGCTGCAACTCAGCGGTTAAGACCGACCTTATTGCTGAAGTTAACGGGGAAAAAATCAGCCGGGTGCAGTGGGATGAACGCTACCAAATGATGAAAAATAATTATGAGGCACAGAGTCAAAGTAAAATCGATGAGCAAAAGGACCAGGAACTGGTTCAGAAAATACGCGACGCTGCCTTCGATAACCTGATCTTGCAGGCTCTATTAAGGCAGGATGCCAAAAGCAAAGGGATAACAGTTGCCGATGATGATCTGAACGCACAGTTCGAAAAACTGAAGGCATCTCAGGCCGCTGCAGGAGCGGATGGATTTAAGCAATTTTTACAGGCAAATGGAATGGATGAGCAGCAGCTGCGCGAAGAACTCAAAATGCAGATGCTGGCCGGCAATATTAAGGGAACCGAGACCAAGGGTGTAAACGTTAACGAGGAAGAAATACAAAAGTATTACCAGGCTAACCAGGCTTCTTTTAAGGAAGCTGGAGGTATGCAGATATCCCACATTCTGGTGGGCAGTGAAAAAGAAGCCCGGGATATTTTAGCGCAGCTTAAGCAAGGTCAGGATTTTGCTGCACTGGCCAAGAAATATTCCACCTGCTCCAGTAAAGACAAGGGCGGCGATTTAGGCTTAGTCAACCAGGATACCAGTTTTGTGGCCGAATTTAAAGCAGCAGCTTTAAAATTGCAGCCGGGTGAAATGACCAGTGAGCCGGTCAAAACTGAATTCGGTTATCATATTATCAAGGCCGGAGCAAAGCAAGAGGATCGTGCGCAGAGCTTTGAGGAAGTCAAAAACCAGATAATGATGAATCTGCAGAATGAGAAGCAAAACACTATTTTTAACGCTTACCTTGAAGACTTGAAGAAGAAAGCAGAAATCAAGGATTATCGCCAGAAATAACGCTTCCATCAATAAATGGAGATATTTAGGACGCCTCTTAGGGGAGGTGTTCTTTTTTTATAGTTTATGCATTAGACGTATAACCATGAGTTATGCTAGAATAGAAGCATTACTTCATGTCTATATGAGGAGGCAGGCTTATGTTAAAGCTGGAAAATATAACAATGGCGGTCAACGATAACAATGGGGAAAATCGGGAGATAATACATGGCATAAGTATGGAATTCCAACCCGGCAAGCTTTATGCGGTTACCGGACCTAATGGCGGGGGCAAAACCTCTATTGCCAAATTGATCATGGGCATTTATAAACATAATTGCGGCAGCATTTACCTAAATGACGAGGATATCAGCGATCTAAATGTCAGTGAACGGGCTCGCAAAGGGATTGCCTATGCATTTCAGCAACCACCTCGTTTTAAGGGCTTAAGGGTTAGCGATTTACTGCAGATAGCCTGCCCTGGTATAGATAATATCAGTCTCCGAGCCAGTCTTCGCGATGTAGGTCTATGCCCGGAGGATTATCTGGACCGGGATGTGGGGCCGGGGCTAAGTGGTGGAGAGATCAAGCGAGTCGAGATTGCCCAGGTATTAGGCAGGGATGCAAGTGTCAGTATTTTTGATGAGCCGGAAGCCGGGGTGGATTTGTGGACTATACAGAAGCTGATTGGCATTATTATCAGCAAGTTTAAAGGCAACGATGATTTAACGGCGATTATTATCACTCATAATGAGAATGTACTGCACATCTGTGATGAAATTATTGTAGTAGAAGATGGCTTAATCAAGGCGAAAGGAACTCCCGAAGAAATATGGCCTTTAATCAGAGAAGATGTTGAATGCAAGATGAAAGAGCAGTGCAGAGGAGAAATCGTTTATGAAATTTGATCAATTAGATATGACCTTGCTTCAGGCAATCGCCGATATAAAAAATCTGCCCCAGGGGGCGCTAAATATTCGGCGGGATGGACAAGCTGTTTTACGCCAGTCATCCCCTAATATCAGTATTACCACCAATCCGGAGAATGGCGGACTCATTGTTGATATCAAAGCGGGCACCAAGAATGAAACCGTCCATGTGCCGGTAATCTTAACGCAATCGGGGTTTAAAGATAAGGTTTACAATAAATTTATTGTTGGCGAAGATGCTGATGTTACAATCATCGCTGGTTGTGGGATCCACAATGACAGCCATGCCGATTCCAGCCATGATGGGATTCATGAAGTAATTGTAAAAAAAGGCGCGCGAATGAAGTATATAGAAAAACACTATGGGGAAGGCAGCGGGAAAGGGAAAAGGATACTCAACCCGACTACCATCATTAGAGTGGAAAGTGGTGCAACAGCGGAAATGGAAATGTCCCAGATCAAAGGGGTTGATGATACACTAAGATCCACGGTGGCTTACATTAAAGAAAAGGGTAATCTGAAAGTAGTAGAAAGATTATTAACTCACGACAGCCAAATAGCTGAATCGGATATAGAGGTTCATATTGAGGGCGGGGGAGGTGTAGCTCAGATTTTATCCCGTTCGGTAGCGCAGGATAATTCCACCCAGGTTTTTAAGGCTGCGTTATACGGGGAAAATGAGTGCAGTGGTCATGTAGAGTGTGATGCCATTATTATGGATGGGGCTAAAATCCGTGCGGTTCCCCAACTGGTGGCAGAGAATGCTGAAGCAATTTTAACCCATGAGGCAGCTATTGGAAAGATAGCCGGGGAACAACTCATTAAACTAATGTCCCTGGGATTAAGCGAGCAAGAAGCAATTAATACTATTTTGGAAGGGTTCCTCAGATAAATGGACAGGGGGTGGTGATGGGCATGAATTTTAATCTATTTAAAACCTATATCAGGGTGGTTGAAACTCAGAATCTTTCCCGCACGGCTGAAGAATTTGGCTTTTCCCAGCCAGCCATAACCAAGCAGATTCAAGCTCTGGAGGAAATATACGGGGTTCTTCTATTGGAGCGCTCAGGACGCAAGTTAAAGCCTACGGAAGCCGGCGAAATACTGTATCAATATGCCCGGGAAATAATAAAAATACTGGAAAAAACCGAAAAAGCCATGGAAGAGGCCGGGGAAGGCAAAAAAGGAAGCTTAAGCCTGGGTGCCAGCACTATACCCGGTCAGTATATCATTCCTGAGCTAATTAAAAAATTTAAAGACAGTTATCCTTTTATGAATATCTGTCTTGATATTGCAGATACCGAAAAAATATTTAATAAAGTGGCGGAGCGAGAATTGGATATTGGTTTTGTGGGAGGCTGGATTAACAATCGCAAGGTTGAGGGCTTTCCCTGGGTAGAAGATGAATTATTGGTGATTGTTCACGAAGACCATAGACTTGCCGGCTTATCCGAACTAAGCCTGGAAGACTTGCTGAACGAGAGATGGATATTCCGGGAAAAGGGTTCAGGAACCAGAAAAGCGGTAGAAGATCTGCTTATGAGTAAAGACGTAAGAAAAGAAGATCTGAATGTTAATATGGAAGCAGGCAGTACTGAAGCAGTACTTGCATCGGTTGAATCCGGTATGGGGATTTCCATAGTATCCAGCTGGGCTATTAAAAGAATTGACCCGCAGCGCAAAATAAAGAGTCTGAAACTTAATGATGATAAATCTCGAAGGTCATTGTATATAATTTTTCCCCGGCAAAAGGTACGGCGCAAATCAGTTGATAAATTCCTGGACTTTATAAAAGCTCTGGATATTTAGCCGGGAAAGTAAGGAGTGAGGCGTTAGGGGTAAGGGGTGGATATTAATTACACCTAACATATTACTTCTTTTCTCTAACGATACATTTATAGTTATTTGTTATTTGTTTCTGTTGGTATATTATTAGTCCGTGAGTCACATCTGTATACTCTTAGGGTGTAGGTTATGCCGCCAGTCCTGTTATTAGGGTGAGTAATTAACTCAACTTTCGTAGTTGACATATTTTATGCGACACAACTAAATTGTCATTGCTGAGGCAACGCTTCTCCTTTGTCATTGCTATGAAAACTCGCGTATTTGTCATTGCGAGGAGCGTAAGCGACGCGGCAATCTTCCCTGGTCATTGCCGCGTAAATGAAAAATGCTCTAACGCTTTTCATTTATCATGGCGGGTTAAATACCCATGAAGATTGCGAGCGGTAGCGAAGCAATCTAAAATGTCTTGGCGATGGATAGATTGCTTCGCTGCGCTCGCAATGACATATAAGATAGCTCGC
>JAQUXM010000010.1:12545-42349 GCA_028692415.1 Syntrophomonadaceae bacterium
ATTAGTATAGACTTAAAACTTTGGTATTGGGTGATTTACAGGCGTATAGCGAGGCGATAAGATCTTCCTTGCTTCTTTATAGCGGTCGGGTTCTTATTGACAAAACCGGCGGCGGATTCTAATTCCCGGTCTCGTCGCAGCGGTGCGGAAGAAACTGCTCCGCAGTTTCTTCCGATGCTTAAATATTTAGATCAATACAGCAGGGGCAATTTGTGAATTGCCCCTCTGCCTTAATTACACATAAGGAGGAGTTTTATATGGATCTATGGGTAGCTGAATTTCAAACCCCGGCACTGAAACTATCATGCAAAGTGAAGGAGACTTTGCGCAGCGAAACAACGGAATATCAAGAATTATGTGTGGTGGCAACTGAAGAATATGGCAATATGCTAATCCTGGATGGAGCTATCCAGACCACTGAAATAGATGAATTTGTATATCATGAAATGATAACCCAGGTTGCACTTAATTCCCATCCCAATCCCCAGCATGTGCTGATAATCGGCGGGGGAGATGGCGGAACCCTGCGGGAGGTTATCAAGCATCCATCCGTCTCCAAGGCAACGCTGGTGGAAATTGATGATCGTGTAGTCGCTGCTGCCCGGGATTTTTTCCCTTCATTATCGTGCTCTTTTGAACAGCCTAAAGCGGAAGTAGTAATTGCGGATGGGATAGAGTATGTCAAAAACCACCGCAATCATTTCGATATAATCGTGGTTGATTCTACCGACCCGGTGGGACCGGCTATACAGCTATTTGCAAGCAGTTTCTATCAAAGCGTTTATGATGCATTAAAAGAGGATGGCATGCTGGTGGTGCAGAGCGAATCGCCATTTTTGAATAAGAATGTAATAGATATGGCTTTCGGCGGCATCAAACAAGTATTTCCGCTGACCAAGCTATATCTGGCCAATGTACCTACTTATCCCAGTGGCCTATGGAGCTTCACCGTAGGCTCCAAGGTTCATGATCCTGAGACAATAAAAAACACCCCGAAGCTGGACTGGAAGTACTACAGCCCGGAGGTTCATAAAGCGGCATTTGCTTTACCGAACTTCGTTAAGAAGATTATTGAACCGGGTGAATAGAATATGAAAAGCGGAATAAAAGAACTATTAGAGCAGAAGGCACGATTTATGGGCAGCTCCATGGATATTAGTATTTGTGACCGGGTTATTTTGGGCATCCCCATGGATTCAACCACCAGTTTCCGTCCGGGAACTCGTTTAGCTCCCTACCGCATCCGCGAAGTTTCGGAGGGGGTGGAAGAATACAGCATCTACCAGGACCAATCTCTGGACGAGATCAATTTTTACGATGCAGGAGATATCATCATTCCCTTTGGGAACATAAAGGAAAGCTTGCGAAGGGTTGAGGAAGTAAGCCGGGAATTAATTGCGGAGGGCAAAAAGCTATTTTCCATAGGAGGCGAACATCTGGTATCACTGCCTTTGATTAAAGCCTATCATAGCTTTTACCCTGATTTGATGGTGATTCAGATGGATGCTCACGCTGATTTGCGTGAGGATTATCTGGGCGAGACGCTTTCCCATGCTACCGTGATGCGGCATGTGGTAGATGAACTGGGCCGCAGGAGACTGATTCAACTGGGAATACGCTCGGCTACCCGGGAAGAAATTGCTTTTGGCCGAGCGAACACTTTTCTTTATCTGGATCAATTCCTGGATGTTATGGCCGAGGCAAAGGAAAGGGCGTTTGGCAAGCCGGTATATATTACACTGGATATCGATGTTTTAGACCCGGCCTTTGCGCCCGGAACCGGCACCCCGGAAGCTGGCGGGGTATCATCGCGTGATTTATTGCGAATGCTTCATGCGTTTAAAGAGCTTAATATCGTAGGTTTTGATATGGTGGAGATTTCTCCGCCCTATGAGCAAGGGGATAATACCTCCATATTGGGCGCCAAGATCCTGCGTGAAGCCTTGCTGGCCTACTAGACAGGCCGAAGAAAAAGGGCAGTACTGATGCTTGCGATGCTCGCAGTTGATGGAGCGAATCGCTGGGTTATTTTTATAAGACCGAGCTTGTGCCAAGCTGGAGTGAAGGCGGAAGCTCGGTTTATACTTATACCCCATTGGAAGTGCCAAAAACCCGCTGGTTCGAAGGACTCTACGCTGACCTGACCTTCTGCGAAGCAGAAGATCCGTCACCATACCTTGTAACGACTCAATCGCGGGCTTTTGGCATACCTTGATCTTCACCTTTTGTATTATTCTGTCAGCTTAACCTAGTTTAACTTCAATTAAATACGACATGTAAATATAAATGTGGTCGGTACTATTAGTAGTTTTCAGCCATTACTTCATAATAGCTCTGCGGATGGGCGCAAGCCGGACATTCCTCTGGAGCTTCCGGGCCTTCGTGGACATAACCGCAATTGCGGCATTTCCATTTAATAGATTCTTCCTTCTTGAAAACGCTTTTATCTTTCAGGTTAGCCAGCAGTTTGCGATAGCGTTTTTCGTGTTCTTCTTCCACTTCGGCAATTTCCTTTAAAACATCAGCTATCTTATCAAACCCTTCCTCACGGGCAATTCTTTCAAATTCCGGATACATGCTGGTATGTTCCTCATTTTCACCTTCCGCTGCCGCCAAGAGGTTTTCTTCCGTTGAGGGAACTGCTCCCCCCATCAGGAATTTAAACAGGACTTTGGCGTGTTCCTTTTCATTATCGGCGGTTTCCAGGAAAATTGCGGCCATTTGCTTGAAGCCTTCCTTATCGGCCTGGCTGGCAAAATAAGTATACTTGTTTCTAGCCTGGGATTCGCCGGCAAATGCCGCCCATAGGTTTTGTTCGGTTCTGCTGCCCTTCAGTTCCATAGATAATACCTCCCTTATTTTTTTAATATTTGCTGACCCCTTAAGCTGGTTCTAATATACCAGAGTGTCAGGATATACATGAATATAGTTGCTGTCCTTTTCCGATTTGAAAGTCATAATACTCCCCAAATAATCCAGTACTGATGATAATTGCTCTTCCGGTTCACCTTCAATATAGCTTACTTGCAGTTCAAATTTGGCCACCGGTACCTCCATCCAATTTAATAGCTTCAGTTCTTCCAGACCCTCTTCTAAAAACTCCAGCTCATTTACCGGCAGTGAAAAGGGGGCCCTAGATTTGCTCTTTATATGGGTCTCCAGAATACTTATAAAGTTCTTTAGTTTTTGTTCCTTTTCTTCGGTAATAGCATACTGAAATAGAATATCATAAAGATTTTGCACCAGAATTATTGAACTGATATTGGGCAGCAGAAGATGTTTCTCCTGCTTGACAAATTGCAAGTTGAATTTTGTCATTTCCATAATTAAAGCCACCACTCCTTATTTTTGTTAGTATAAGATTAACTGTTTATTATTGTCTTCACAAGCAGTAAAATCAAAAATATACTACTAACTTGGTATAGGAGTGGCTGAATAATGGGAAGACGGCATACAAAAAGACAAATCAAAGAACGACAGGAAAATGAAGCAAAGTGGGCCAAAATGGAGCGGAACCGGCCCCGAAACATGATTATCTGTCTGGTAATATTGATTATTATGATACTGGTAGTTGTTTATAGAAAAGCGGTTGGTGTTTAAGCAGTGTGATATAGTGTCTGGTCAACCATAGCCGGCCTGTTTTAAACGAGCTTGTTCAAAACGTGCCGGCGAAATAGTCTTTTTTTAATTAGAATACTTTTGGGGATGGTTAAAAATAGTTGATTTTCATGGCGGTGCGAACTTCGAGCATGGTTTCCTTGGCTGCGCGGTGAGCCTTTTTAGTGCCTTCCATAAGAATGTCTCGCAGTAATTCCGGTTTATCCAGGTACTTTTGCCTTCTCTCCCGCATGGGATCGAGCAGTTCATTAATTTTCCCGGCCATTCTCTTTTTACATTCGACACAACCAATTTTCCCTTGACGACAGGCCTGTTCGATCTCTTCCAGTTCATTGAGGTTGAATACCTGGTGATACGCATATACGGTGCAGATTTCCGGATGTCCCGGATCGCTTTTTCGGATGCGGGCCGGGTCGGTTACGGCATTGCCTACTTTTTCCTTTACCTGCTGGGCATCATCAGCCAGGAATATGGCATTGTTCAAACTTTTGCTCATCTTTTCCTTGCCGTCCATTCCTACCAGGCGGGGCACATCTCCAAGCAGTACCTGTGGTTCCACCAAGACTGGCTGGTAAAGGTCGTTAAAGCGCCGGACTATCTTGCGGGCCAGTTCAATATGCGGAATCTGATCCTCACCCACCGGGACCAGATCAGCCTTGAAAATGGTAATATCAGCTGCCTGGCTGACTGGATAGCCCAGGAATCCATAGGTCATATCATTCATACCATGCTGGGCTGCTTCCGTCTTGATCGTAGGATTGTGGCGCAGCACATTCACTGTGGTGAAAAGAGAATAGTACATGGTTAATTCATGGATTTCCGGTATCATGCTCTGGACAAAGATGGTTGATATTTCCGGGTCGATGCCTACGGCCAGGTAGTCGGAAACGATTTGATACACATCGCGGGACAGGTTCTCATCCTTCTCCCAATGGGTAGTCAAAGCCTGGACATCAGCTATAATTATATAGCTTTCATATTCTTGCTGGAGTTTTACCCGGTTAGCCAGGCTACCAACATAATGACCAAGATGCAAATTGCCGGTCGGCCTGTCACCAGTAAGAATTGTTTTCTTGTCTTTTGGCATAAGTAAATATCTCCTAATCAGTTTATAAAAATAAAACAAGCTTATCCCATTATATAGGTATCGAGGTGCAAGTTCAAGCATTGATCAGTGCTTCTGAATTGCAGCAACATTAAGTTTCCAGGTAGAAAAAAGCATAACCAGGAAGTATAAAAAAAGATTGGCGGCCGAGGTAATTCCCGAATCATTGAATAGAATAGCTACAATAGCAGAGAGCAGAAGTCCCAGCAAGCCCTTATAAATAATGGGTGCCTGATTTTTAAGCTGCAGTATATAATACTTGGGTTTTAGCATAAAAGACAGGGCAGCCCCCATACCCAGCAGCAGAATCCATCCCAAACCGGAATAGCTCATTACCCGCAATTGCATATGAATCTTACGCAGGATTATATGGAATACTTCATTTAGGCCGCCACTGTGAATCAATGATATGCTTTTGCCCAGGTGCGATTGGAGTTCGGCTGGCTGTTTAAGGTCTATAATAACCATAGCTGTGACCAAAGCGATAGCAGATAAGAACAGGAAAAAGATTCTTTTAAGACTAATTTTCGTACTATGGGGTTTAAAAATAAAGTAAGTGTATCCCAGACCTATACAGGCGGTAATGGCACCGCCGACATCGATTCCAAAGCGAGGATAGGCGATTAGAAAAGTAATTGCGATGAAGAGAATGGCGGTAAAATGCTGGCCCATTCGTTCCTTGCGATTTCTTATCAAAGTTGCCAGGCTGATGCCGGCCCCGATCAAAACCCCCATGTATTCATTTCCCAATCCGTAATAGCGAGCCCCACTTATAACCCGGTAACTCATAATTGAGTTGCTGAGCAGGGTATTATTGAAGAGCAAGTCCACGGCTATTATTATTATGGTTGTTGCCAGGACTGGCAGGAGTGGACTGATTTTGAAAAATTTGCCCAGCAGCCCGCTTAAAATCGCCACTCCTGTATTAATAGCAAGAAAGAGCAATATAAATTGTTTGCGCTCAAAGACGTCGAAAAATCCAATTAACAGCAGGCTTAAAGGTAAAGCCAGGCTAAATAAAAGCATCAAACTGCTGACTAGTCCCACTCGCCTGCGAATAACCTGCACTATTGCCAACAAGAGGATCAAGAAGCTTAAGCCGATAATGATGGTTAACAACCAGCTCTGGTTTACATAACTGAATACTTCACGCTGGTTTAATTTTTTGAGAACCTGGTAGCTATCAGGGTTGGCGGTGGCAAATATGCTTTCCGGCCGGTGCTGGTCCAGACAGTTCAATATTGAATTTTTTAGGTTGATGCTTAAGACTACACCTTCATGGCGAGTGGAATGACTGGTGAGGGTTCCAGCAAAACCTGGTTTGACTATTATCAACGGGGTCATGAGGGCACTCGGTACAAATGAATTTCGCGAAGGACTGGGACTAATCATATAGATGCAGCTTTGAGCAGGCAAGTTGCTGGTTATTTTACCTATACAATTGTCGATTTGACCTAAAATAAGGCTGCGTTCCTGTTGGTAACGAGTTTTGCCAAAAAGACTATACATGGCTTCCAAACGGCTCAAATCACCAAACTCGAATAGAACAACCTCATTCGTCTTAAGCCTCTGGTATGCGTTAAGCATTTGTGTATAATTGCTTTGGGCAGGCAAAGCCTGGCGATGATTAAGTATAACTGCTGAATTGTCGATAAATCCATGATCTACGATGCCATTGCTATCCATAAGCACAATACTGCCCGGACGCGAAGGATAGTCGGGCCGGTCGGAATTGCCGATTACTGCGGTGCGGTATCCTGCCGCATGCAGTTCATCACCCAGTTGCCCAGCGATGCCCAAATTCAAGGCTTCGTTGTTTTTTTTAATGACTGCAATACTGCTGACCAGAACGTTATCCATATGGGGATTTAAGCCGGTATTGCGGGTAAAGAGATCCTTTGCTTTTTCACCGTTAACAAGTTCAGCAGCCATAAAGTTCTGGTCAGCTTTGTTGCTGCCCACCGCCAGTTTGCCTGCGGAAATGGTTGCACACCCATTTTTAGTGGTCCGGTCACCACCAGTAAGCGTGTTCAGCAAACCTATCCCCCCCCGGTCTTTAAGAGACCAGAGAAATGGGGTATTTTGAGGGCTAAGATCATCGATGCGCAGTTTGTCTATCATCAGGATGACTACCTGATGCTCCGGTGAGGCGGCTTGGGTAGCCAGGGAAGATGCAGGGCAAGCCAGAAATAACAGGCAGGCCATGATTAATGAAGTTGCCAATTTTCGCATTATTAACTGCACCTCCTAAAAAAACGACCTATTGCTTGCCTTTTGCCAAGTGTGGGTTTCCGACCGGAATTCGCAACATCCCTACGCAGCTTAGCAAGTAAAGGGTGGCCAGAGCTGCGGCGATAACCCCCGTATCATTTACTGCAAACAAAGTAGTGATCATTATGAGCAGCAGCTTGGCGAGCTTGTTGAGCTCAGGTTGTTCTTCGGCCATTTGCAAAATACGCAGTTGGTCTTTAAACCAGAAAAACAGCATAACCATTATGCAAAGCAGTAAAACGATACTCCAGCTTGAATGATAAATGGTACTGCCTACGATACCAACCTTGGTGCGTATTATTGCCCAAAATGCGGCAAATCCGCCGTTGAACAGTAAAATCATGGTTTTGCCGGCATGCGAAGGATTGGAACTGAAAAGGCTGTCCATGGTTGCTACCAGAATTACCAGCAGAACAGCAACCCCGCCAATTAAGAGCAATTGCTTGAGGTGCAGCTTTTTCTCCAGGTAAAAGAGTAAGAATACCCCGGTTGTCACCAGGGTGGTTACCAACCCGCCCACATCAGCTCCATAGCTGGGTGAGCCAATGGCGATACTTACAATCGATAGTGGGATAAGACCAGCCAAGGCCTTGGCGGCGGGGCGCATTTGGCTGCGAGCCAGGAGGAGGCAGGTGGAGACCAGAGCGGCAGCCAGGTATACCCCGGAAAAATCATTGCCCAGACCATAGAACCTGCCTCCAGCTATAGTATCAGAACCCAGCAGAGAAAAAAGCATGAGGGGGGAACCGCGGAAACAATCTATGGTTAGAAGTATGGTGGTAATACCGCACAAAAAGATCAAGGCATTATCAGGCTGTCGGAAAACTGCATGGATGATACTGCCTGATAACAATGAGGCAGCCAGGGTAATCAGCAAGGTAAGGGGCAGCGAGTTATAGTTGCCAAGATAAAGAAATAGAAATATTATTGGAACACTTAAGGCAGCATAAATAGTAATATAATAATAATTTTTTAACCTGGCATACTTCCCGGTATAGAGCATAATACTGGCAAGTATAGCGAGTAGACCCAGCAGCATATAAAGATAGTGAACCGGATTCCTGCTGAGGCGTTGGTTGAGATAGAAAGTTGCCTGCTCTTCCAGGAGATTCAACTGGTTGCGGTCAGTTTTGATGATATTCATACCACTGCCAGCAGGAAATATGGTCTCATCAAAATAATTAATCACCGTAGGCAAGAAATCGGAACTGTTGACCACGCCGGTACGCCGGGTAGTGGAAGAAGTGAGCAGCCCTGGCCCATCTTCAGGATTGTACATTATTATAGGGGTCAAAGCAAAATTACCTTGCAAGGTCATATCTTTATTGGGATTAGGGGTTAAAAGCAGCAGCAGGGTCTGGTGCATATCTATTGCAGCCATAATTTTACCTAACAAGCGGTCATTCTGTTCTATGGCCTTCCGGCGGTGCATCAGGAGCAATTCTTCCGAACAGTTTTCCCGGCTTTTTTCTACCCGGCTGGTATCTCCCATATCCATAATCAGAATATCTGTGCTGGGCAGCAGTGAATTCATATCTGCCATTAATGCCTGATGGTTGCTGCGAACCCCCCCCAAACTTTGGGGGGCACTTTCCAAGACATCTTGACTTACATTTCCTTGGGGGACCCGGCCATTTTCATCCATGGCCAGGAGGACAATATTTCTGTCTATAAGGGTGCTTGTATCCGAGTTTCCCAGAACCGCAATGGCTAAGTTCGATTCACGGGCGAGTTTGCCCAGTTGCCCGATTTCGAATACCGGATAGTGTTTACTGGCATACTTCTTTAAGGGTTCACTGTAAAGATTAATAACCCCGCCGGGAGCTGCGGATTTGCCGGTAAAAAGTCTGTAAAGATCGCCAGCTTTGAGCTTGGAGTCTTCATCGGCAAACACATTGGGAATTTCCTTAACTATTTCCGAATTGTTAAATGAATATTCGGAATTGGAAATCATTCCTACCCTGCTGCCAACCGCCAGTGACATATAGGAACTACCGGGCAGCCTGCTTTTGGTTCGGATGTTAATCAAAGCAGTTCCGCTTTTGGTCATCAAACGGTCAAGATTAGGAGTATTAGCTTGTTCCAGGTCGGCAACATCACAATAGTCCATTATTAGGATAACTGCTTTTTTATCGAGTTGGCCTGCTGCCAGAGTAATATTAGACATACTCAAGAGCAATAGCAAGGACAAGAAAATTGTTTTTAGCAAGGTATGATAGCATTTCATGATAATTAACCCCCTATTTGCATAGCATATGGAATTCTATACCCGGTTATTAATTCCTGCTTTAGAATAAAATAAATACCAGGAGAAAGGAGTTAGGAGTAAGGGGTGAGGGGTGAGGTGCAAGGGATAGAATCTCTTATCCTGCTTTGATGATTTAATGAAGGATTGCCTGTCTGCCTGTGCCCAAAGGGTGGGTATTGCACCAGCTGTGTACATTAAAATGCTATACGGTAGGATTGGGGATACGATTTTGGCTTGGTAATTAAATAGGGAATAAGTGAGGAGGTATGGAATATTTAAGAATGAAACAAGTTATGTTGACATGTAACAGAAATGTGCTAAAATTCTACATGTATGTTTTGAAATTTTCAAAAAAGGAGGTTTGGGATTTTATTAAATAACTGAAGGGAGGCTACATTATTGCAGTCTTTGGGGCGACATGTATTAGCCGAGATTTATGGATGTCGATTTGGAGTGTTGAATGATATTAAAAAAGTTGAGGATATCATGATCAACGCTGCTTTGGAGGCTGGCGCTGAAATTAGAGAATTTGTATTTCACAAATTTAGCCCTCAAGGGGTAAGTGGAGTAGTTGTAATTTCAGAATCTCACTTGGCGATTCATACCTGGCCAGAATTAGGATATGCGGCAGTAGATGTATTTACCTGTGGAGATAAAGTTAATCCCTGGGATGCCTGCAATTATCTGGCGGAAATGTTTGGTGCTGATTATGTTAATGCATCAGAGATAAAACGGGGTTTAATGGAGCAGCCAGAAGAACGCTTGGTGGCAAATATTTAGGAGGGATACTATTTTAGTAGACCGAAGAATTTGCAGGAAAGTATTTAACGATGAATAACAGGCTTTACTCGAAGCAAGTAAGGCCTGTTATTTATTTGGTTAAGAATAATAGAATGGGACAGGGGGACAGGAACCTTGTCCCTTAAAATAAACCTGGAAACGGGACAAGGTTCCTGTCCCCCTGTCCCGTTTTCGTAATATAAAAAGGGCAACAGCTTGGCTGTTGCCCTTGGGAACAATTTTTTTAAAAAACTAATCTATATATCTCTGGTCCACAATGAAGCCATAGCAGCACCGCCGCCTACGCAGAGGGAAGCTCCGCCGGTGGTAACTCCCAGTCTTTCCATTTCGTAGTAGAGGCTGACAATGATTCTTAGTCCGGTACATCCAACCGGGTGACCCAGACCAATTCCGGAGCCATTGTTATTGATGTTGCCGGGTTTGTCCAGGGTACCGATATTAAGTTCAATACCAGCTTCTTCCTTTATCATCTTGCCTACGCCAATTACCTGGGCGGCAAAGGCTTCATTGATCTCCCAGTAATCAACCTGGTCATATTTCATTCCGGCCTGTTTCAGAACCTTGGGAATGGCTACAGCCGGACCCAGACCCATAACCTTGGCATCTACACCTGCGGCGCAGATGTTAACCAATTTCATCAATGGTTTAAGTCCCAGTTCGTCGGCTTTCTTCTTGGTCATTAATACTGCCGCTGCCGAAGCATCATTCAAACCGGAGGCATTGGCTGCAGTTACTACTCCGCCCTTCTTGAAGGCTGGTGATAATCTGGCCATAGACTCTACGCTGGCTCCCCGAATGGGATGCTCGTCAGCTTCAAACAGGATTTCCTTCTTACCCTTTTTAGTTAAAACAGGAAGAATTTCGCGTTTGAAACGACCTTCATCATTGGCTACAACTGCTCTAATATGGCTCAGCAGTGCTAACTGGTCACATTCTTCTCTGGTTATGCCGTATCTTTCCGCGATGTTCTCGGCGGTTCCACCCATGTGAATATTGCCAGCTAATTGACATACCAAACCGTCAGCCAGCATGGCATCCTGTAACTTGCCATCGCCCATTCTGTGACCCCATCTGGCATTCTGAACGATATAAGGGATATTACTCATGCTCTCGGTTCCAACTACTACCGCGATTTCAGTTTTGCCCAGCATCAGATTGTGGGCGGCAATTTCCAAAGCACGCATGGCTGAAGCGCAGTTCTGGTTGACCATCATAGCATTTGAGCTGTCAGGCATACCAGATTGAATAGCTACTATACGGGCGGGACAGGAACCATTGCCATGATGCAGGCACATGCCCATGGCCAGATCGTCTACCATGGAAGCTTCGATACCCGCTCTTTTTAGAGCTTCTGCTACAGTCAATTTGGATAATTCGTTAGCTCTTACCGACTGCAAAGTTCCACCATAATCTCCAATAGGTGTCCGACACGCACTGACCATTACGACTTCATTAATCTCTGCCATTATTTGTTTCCCCCTTAATATTTCTATTTTTTTAATCTTTCTAGGCTAACAATTATTTGGCTTCTTTGGGCTTTAATCAGCAGAATTTGCAAACTGCCTACCCTATCTATATGCCAAACTTACCAATGAAAACTACCTTTGCAAAATCTTGTAAAATGCAAAGCGTATTATACCCTCACCTCCTTTATCCATTTATACAAACCAGGTGTAAAAACGTTTTTTTGATGGAAAAATAAAGACAACAATTGCCTAATAGTTTCTTTCCCCTCAAAAGAGAAAAATCCTGCTTAATTATAGAATAATTTTTAAAAATATTTCCTTAATATCAAAAACCGGCTTGGGTTTATGAATCTGGTGCGGGATGTTTAAGTTTTCTTGCACAGTTAACATTATTCATTGCCAACTAGTGAAGAATGTGTAATACTCCAATAATATAAAAAAGTCGAGGCAAAAAGTCTGAAATTTTGTATAATGTACTAGGTATGAGTAAATATAAGTATTGCTTGGGAGGACAAGTTGGGATGAAACAAATATTTGCCAGGGATTTTAGAACCGAAATTCTTGAGCTTGACGTAGTGTTTAAAAATAGTCTCTTGCCATGGTGGGAAGATATAAGTGATTATGTAAAAAAGCTTGATGATGATATTACCTGGAACATGCTTCCTTTAGTAGTTCTGGGTATCTATAGATTCAACGGACTGGACCGTCAGATTTCCATCGCCATGGCTAATATATTTAAGACCTTGTATTTGGCTAATAGCATTCATGCTCTGGTTAAAGATGATAATGAGGGTCAGGAGCATAATCAAAAATTACAGTTCAGCATTTTGCTTGGTGATTACATTTTTGGGCGTATGCTCAAACTTCTGGTGGAAGCCAAAGCTGACCACCTGGTAGGAGTTTTTGCCCATATGATGGCCGAAATTAATGAGGGCATGGTTCTGCAACATAAATATAATATCGACCATTTGGAGGTAGTGGAAAAAACCCGGGGTCCTTTGTATATGCGAGCTTTTGAAACTGCTGCACAATTAAGCGGCAGCAATGAAGAAAATCAGGAAAGGTACCGGCAAATGGGTCTGGCCCTGGGTATGTCGATAGAACTTCTAGCTTTTGATTTTCTTAATCAAGAGTTGCATGATTATGTCCATAGAACTGAACAAATCTTTAAAGTGATAAAGCAGCAAAAAAATCCCAGCAATAGTACCCTGGAGAAAGTAATAAGCAAATTACATGGTCTGTTATATAATATAAATGGATTTGCCGTGGTATAGGTTTTTTGGACAGCCAGCCGGTTTTAGGTATTCTGATAATCCCTGATTTGATTCCGGTAGGGCTGTCTTGTTGTTTGAGTATTTGACTGGGGGGAGAATATGGCCTACAGGGATTTACAGGAATTTATACAGGTCTTGGAACAGGCTGGGGAGTTAAAAAGAATTAGCACGGAAGTTGATTCCGTACTGGAAATATCTGAAATTACTGATAGAGTAAGCAAAGCTTATGGCCCGGCTTTGTTGTTTGAAAATGTAAAAGGTTCTGAACTGCCGGTACTTATCAATGCCTTTGGCAGTGTCCAACGCATGGCTATGAGTTTACAAGTGGAGCAGCTTGATGATTTGGCGGGCGAAATAATTTCATTTCTGGATATAGCGGACAATATGCCCAAGTCGTTGCTCGATAAGGTTAAAGTTTTGCCCAAACTGGCTCAAGTCTCATCTTTTATGCCCCGTGTGGTGAAAAGCGGTACCTGCCAGGAAGTTGTAGAAATGTCGCCTTCCCTGTTTGATTTGCCGATATTGAAGTGCTGGCCTGAGGATGCCGGCCGTTTTATAACTTTACCCCAGGTATATACCAAGGACCCCGAAAGCGGGAAACGAAACGTAGGCATGTATCGCCTGCAGGTTTATGATGAAAAGACCACCGGAATGCACTGGCATATGCATCACGATGGTGCCCAGAATTATCGCAAAAACTGCAAGCTGGGCAAGGTAACCGAAGTCGCCGTAGCTTTGGGCGGAGATCCTGCTATTACCTATGCAGGTACAGCACCTTTACCCAAAGATATTGATGAATTGATATTTGCGGGTTTCATTCGGAAAAAGCCGGTAGACCTGGTAAAGTGCAAAACTATTGACATGGAAGTCCCGGCTGATGCGGAAATTATTATTGAAGGCTATGTTGACCCGGTAGAGCGCAGAATAGAAGGACCGTTTGGCGATCATACCGGTTATTATTCCCTGGCTGATGAATATCCGGTATTTCATGTTAAGTGTATCACTCGTAAAAAGAATGCCATTTATCCAGCTACTATAGTGGGCAAACCTCCGCAGGAGGACTGTTATATGGCACTGGCTACGGAGCGTATTTTTCTCCCGTTGCTGCAATTTCAATTACCTGAGGTTGTGGACATGCACCTGCCGATGGAGGGAGTTTTTCATAATTGTGTGCTGCTTTCCATCAAGAAATCCTTTCCCGGTCATGCACGGAAAATTATGAGTTCGCTTTGGGGTATGGGACAAATGATGTTTGCCAAATTCATTGTAGTGGTTGATGAAGATGTTAATGTGCAAAATGTTTCTGAGGTAATGTGGAAAGTATTCAACAATGTCGACCCCCGGCGTGATACCATGATCGTTGAAGGTCCGCTGGATGTTTTGGATCACTCAGCTCCGTTGCCTTTGTTTGGATCCAAGATGGGTTTTGATGCCACCAAAAAGTGGCCTGATGAAGGCCATACTCGTGAATGGCCCAAAGATATTGCGATGACTCGCGATATTATTGAACTGGTTAACAAAAAGTGGAGTGACTACGGGATTGACTAAACTTAGCGAATTTCTGAATATGGTTGATTTCGGACATACCCTGTTTGGATTGCCTTTTGCGTATCTGGGTGCCTTTTTGGCCCTTCCAGGCTTACCAACAGCCCGGCAGCTAGTCTGGATAACGGTGGCTATGATTAGTGCCCGGACGGCCGCTCTATGCCTTAATCGTCTAATTGACCGCAGGCTGGACCGGGCCAATCCTCGTACCTCCAACTGGGTTTTAGCATCAGGCCGGCTCTCAGTGTCACGAGTTTGGATACTGGTATTTGTATTTTTTGTCTTGCTTTTTTATGCGGCAGCCCAGCTCAACCCGCTCTGCCTGAAGCTGGCTCCCCTGGCGGTAATAGTGCTCTGGCTGTATTCATATACCAAGCGTTTTACCTGGTGGTGTCATCTGATTCTGGGTATTGCCATTGGGATTGGACCAGTCGGGGGCTGGATGGCTATTACGGGAAGTTTTGACTGGGAGCCATTTTTATTGGGTTGGGCCGTAGCCTTTTGGATTGGTGGTTTTGATACCATGTATGCCTGCCAGGATATAGAATTTGACCGGGCCAATCACCTGTACTCCATCCCCGCCCGGTTTGGGGAGAAGGGAGCACTGGTGTTTTCAGCGGCATTTCACTTTTTTACGCTGGTTTTCTTAATCCTCAATGGTATTGTTTTAAAATTAGGTTGCTGGTATTATTCAGGGGTTATGATAGTATTGCTGGTATTGATCTATGAACACTGGATTGTCAGGCCCGGGGATCTTAGCCGGGTTAACCTGGCTTCCTTTAAAATAAATCGATATGTCGGATTGATCGTATTTATCATGACTTTGCTGGATATTTTCCACTAAGAATAAGGAAAATGTACTTAACTCAAAATTTTTACGGAGGGATATAATTGCCCAAGTATATTGTTGCTTTTACTGGTGCCAGCGGGGTAATTTATGGGGTGAGACTGGTCGGTGAATTGCTGAACCGGGGGTTTGAGGTTCATTTAATTACCAGCACCGCCGCGCGCATCGTTATGGAACAGGAACTCCTCTGGGTTTTCGAAGCTTCTCTCGAAGATACGTTGCGTAAATACTTGCCGGAAGGCAAGCTTTTCTTTTATGCTAATGATGCCATTGCCAGTTCTATAGCCAGTGGCTCCTTCCTGACCGATGGGATGATCATTATGCCTTGCACCATGGCGACGGTTTCTGCTGTAGCTAACGGCAGTTCGAGAAATTTGCTGGAAAGGGCTGCAGATGTTGTTTTGAAGGAAAAACGTCCTTTTATTATGGTTCCGAGGGAGACCCCGCTTAGCTCTATTCATTTGAAAAACATGCTGACGCTTTCAGAAATGGGGGTCCATATCATTCCGGCGATGCCCGCTTTTTATCATCAACCCCAAAATATTGACGATATGGTGGCCTTTGTAGTAGGCAAGGTACTGGATGCCATGCATATTTCGCATGATATTTTTAAACGCTACGAGCAGAAATGATAATATTTATAGTTGGAATTGCTTAGTGCAAACTATATAATAAATACGATATCCAGCTAAGGGGAATACTATGTCTGATTTTAACTTTTTTAGTCCTATTACTGAAGAAATGAAGGTTGTTGAAGAACAGCTCAGCCGGAGTATTAAAGGTAATATTGCCATGTTGAATGAAGCATCTTCGCATCTCATCAAGGCGGGAGGGAAAAGACTAAGGCCGGCTTTTGCTTTATTGTCAGCCCGTTTATTCAGCGAGGATTTGGAAGATGTGATTCCCATTGCGGTAGCGCTTGAGCTGATTCATATGGCCAGTCTGGTTCATGACGATGTTATCGATAACTCTGATACCCGGAGGGGTAAGGCAACCGTCAAGAGTGCTTGGGGAAACCGGGTATCCATATATGCCGGTGACTATATATTAGCCCGGTCCCTTTCTATGGCAGCCAGATACCAGCGCAGTGATATAGTGGACGTATTGGCCGAGGCCAGCATGAGAATCTGCGAAGGTGAAGTAATTCAGATGTTAAGCTGCTATAATGTAACGTTGGGTTTAAAGAACTACCTGCGGCGCATTGAACGTAAAACTGCTTTGCTGATTTCAGTAAGCTGCCAGTTAGGAGCTATGGTCATGAATGCTTCACCGGAGGCAGTCAAGGCAATAAAAAACTATGGTTATTTTTTGGGGATGGCTTTTCAGGTTACGGATGATATCCTGGACATTATTGCTGATGAGCAAATCCTGGGTAAACCGACTGGCAGTGACATAAGGCAAGGGGTCATAACTCTGCCGGCTCTTTACGCCCTCAAAAATAGTCCCCAATGCGAAGAACTGGCAAAATTACTTGCATCGCCTGAAGCCTGTGCCCATCATACTGATCGGATAATTGACATAATTAACGATTCTGATGGTATAGATTATGCCTATTTTATAACCCGGCATTATGCCCGCAAGGCTCAGGAACAGTTGAGATACCTGCCCGAGGTGCCGGTTAAAAAGAATCTTTTTAATATGGCTGATTTCATATTGGCGCGTGATTTTTAGGAAGATAGAGGGGAAAACGTGAATTTTCGCAATCTCTCACCGGAAGACAAACAGACCCTAATTGAACATTTTGAAGAGTTACGCAAATCCTTAATCATTAGCATCGTAGCGATAGTAGCGGCGGCGGTTTTTTGTTTTTCTTATAATGAGGAAATCTTGGCGGTTATAACGCTGCCGCTAAGGATGCTGGACCAGCAATTAATAGTAACTGGAGTCACCGAAGCATTTTTTGTAAAACTGATTTTATCCTTCTACGCTGGTTTTGTACTGGCATTTCCTGTGGTGGTATGGGCCACCTGGAGATTTTTTAAGCCAGCCTTGTATCCCAGTGAAAGAAAATATGTATATATTTTGCTACCGGTTAGCGTTTTTCTTTTTGCTGCCGGGGTTTTATTTTCCTATTTCGGAATCCTGCCCCTGGTTTTGAATTTCTTTATATATATAGCTGGGGAAAACCTGGAGACCATGTTTAAAGTCGACCAATATGTTTCATTTGTAACCGCTTTTACTATTCCTTTTGGTTTGGTTTTTGAACTGCCGGTGGTTGTTTATTTTTTAACCAAATTTGGGGTAATAAAGCCGGAGACCCTGTCTAAAAATCGCAAATATGCGTTGTTGATCATAGTAATAGCTGCCGCTGCCCTTACTCCGGGTCCTGATCCTATTTCCCAGATGATGATGGCGGGACCGGTTTATCTGCTCTATGAAGTGAGCATTATAGTTTCTAAAATGGTAAAACCCGGTAAAGGCAGGAATGGAGATGAGCAAGAAACTGAAAAGCTGGAGGATGAAGGGTAACAAAATAGGCGTTAAGCCTAGTTTCGAATGCTTTACAAAATAATTGCTTTTTGTCATAATAGCACTAGATATCAGTTTGCAAAAGATTGCTAAATCGTCAATATACATGGTATGGAAATTAAGGAGGGAACAATTTGTTCGGGTTAATTGGCAACTTTGGACCTTGGGAGTTAATACTTATCCTGGCCATCGTTTTGATAGTGGTTGGCCCAGGAAAACTACCCAAGGTAGGACAATCAATTGGACAGGCACTGCAAAATTTTAAAAAGGCTAGAGAGGACGACTTTGAGGAATTAGAGCCCAAAAATGAAAAAAAGGAATAATCAAAACTTGATTCACGCCGCTGCATTGATGGCGAATGGAACAGAGGATCACTGTTCGCGCATGTGCTCACAGCAGCCTTTAGTGCGTGCTTGAAAAGCACATCGTAGTCCCCGCAGGGATGTGAAGGGTGAATTCGCGGGCAAAGCAAACTGCGGTTGTAGTTGTACTACTAAGAAAAGCTTATACTTTCTTAATAGTAAAATAGAGAGGTCTGAAATCAGACCTCTTTTTAATAATTGTACATGAGGAATTAATATGGCACATTTATTTCCAATTTATCTCGATTTGAGCGGCAAGCATTGTCTGGTAATAGGCGGAGGACCGGTTGCAGAAAGGAAAGTTGAGAATCTGCTGGAATATGAAGTGAATATTAAACTGGTTAGCCCCCAGGTTGAAATAAGGATTAAGCAGTGGGCACAAGAAGGTACGATTGTCTGGTTGCCTCGTGAGTTTGAAGAGCTTGATCTGGAAGGCATATTTATGGTTTTTGTGGCTACCAATGACGGCTTGGTAAACCAGCGCGCGGTAGAATTATGCCGCCAACGGGGTATCCTGGCTAATGCGGTGGATGACCCGCCTAACTGTGATTTTTTTATTCCATCAATAATCCGGCACGATTCACTGGTGGTTGCTATATCAACCGAAGGGAAGAGCCCTTTGTTTGCGCGTAAACTGCGCGAAGAGCTGGAAGAAGTGATTACAGCCGAATATGGGGAATTTGTTGACATCTTGGGAGATTTGCGGATTCGTATCAAGGACAGCGTTCCAGATATCGAACTGCGGAGAAAGATGTTTGAAAATCTGGTGAATTCGGATATTTTGAATTTATTGAAAGCAGGAGAAAATGAAAAGGCAAGGGAGCGGATTGAAGAATGTATGTCCTCCTGGCTGGCTTAAACCATCGAACCGCACCGGTGGAAATACGAGAACGGTTTTCTATTTGCGGAGCCGATTTGGAAAGGGCCTACCAATATTTAAAAGGAAGCAAGGATATAGAATCATCGGTTATTCTAACTACCTGTAATCGTACTGAGGTTTACGCCGCTGCGCGAGATATTCAAAAAGGCATGCGGGCTCTGGAAGGATTTCTTGCTGCATACGCCAATATGGAAGCTGATTTGCTCAAGAATTATCTTTACCAGCCCAATTGTTATGATGCCATTTTACACCTGTTTCGAGTGGCTTCCGGGTTGGATTCCATGATTTTGGGTGAGCCCCAGATACTTGGGCAGGTCAAAGAAGCCCATCATAAGGCCATGGAAATTGGGGCTTCGGATGGGGTGCTCAATGCGCTGTTTCAAAAAGCGATTTATGTGGGGAAGAAAGTAAGAACCGTGACCGATATTGACCGGCATCAGTTTTCCATTAGTCATGCAGCGGTTGAATTGGCCAAAAATATACTGGGCAGCCTCCAAGAAAAAACAGTTATGGTCATTGGTGCCGGTGAAATGAGCGAGTTAACTACCAAGTACCTGATGCTGAATGGGGTTAATTCAGTTATCGTATCCAATCGCTCTTATGAAAAAGCGGTTAATATGGCCGAAAGCTTTAATGGCCGGGCTATTAAATTTGAAAAGCTGTCCGAGGAATTAAACCAGGCTGATATTGTTATTAGTTGTACGGCGGCCAACCATTATGTTATCCGGGCAGATAATAGCCGGGAAGTGCTGGAGTCCAGGAATGGCCGGAAGATAATTATGATAGATATAGCGGTTCCCCGGGATATTGATCCGGGTTTGAAAACCATCCCCGGGGTATTCATTTATGACATTGACAAGCTGCAAAATGTGGTGGATGCCAACTATATAGAACGACAGCGAGCAGTTTTGGAAGCAGACCAGATAATAGGCGAGGAGATTAGCAAATTTAATGAATGGCTGGCCAGTCTCTATGTAATACCGGTTATTGCCGCTTTAAAAAATCAAGGCGAAATAATCAAGCAGGACGAAATAAAAAGGGCTTGCAACCGACTAGGCTTAGTCTCCGAGCAGGAACAAAAGGTGATTAGTTCCATGGCTACTTCCATCGTCAACCAGCTCCTGCATTTTCCGATCGTAAATCTAAAAGAAATGGCAGCCAGTAACCAGGGGCATTTATATGCCGAGATAGTGAAAAAGCTTTTTGCCTTGCAAATAGACCATAAGGAGTATGAAAAATATGAAAAGTTTGAGATTGGGAACCAGAGGTAGTAAGCTGGCTCTCTGGCAAGCCGAACATGTTGCCGGAAGGTTGAGGCAAAGCCACCCTGATCTCAAAGTTGAGCTGCAGATTATTAAGACTACTGGTGATAAGATACTTGATGTAGCCCTTTCCAAAATTGGAGACAAGGGGCTTTTTACTAAGGAAATAGAAAAGGAACTTTTGGAGAGCCGTATAGATCTGGCTGTTCACAGTATGAAAGACCTGCCTACCCAGCTTGAAAAAGGGCTGTGTATAGGAGCGGTTCTGCCCAGGGAAAACCCGGCTGATGTATTGATATCCCATCGAGGTTTTACCTTTAAGAACCTGCCCCCGGGGGCGAAGATAGGTACTTCGAGCTTGCGCCGCATAGCGCAGATGAAAAAACTGCGGCCCGACCTGATTTTTGTGGAAATACGAGGCAATGTGGAAACCCGGATCAGAAAGATGCAGGAAAAGAATCTGAACGGAATTGTGCTGGCTTATGCAGGTGTCAAAAGACTGGGTATGGAAAATGCGATCAGTGAAATATTGCCCTGCGAAACCATTCTTCCTGCGGTAGGGCAGGGAATCATCGCCATTGAAACCCGGTCGGATGATCCTCTGATATTTTCACTGTTACAGGCCATTAACGATGAGGATGCTTATCTAAGCTGCCAGGCTGAAAGGTCTTTTCTAAAAGAATTGGAGGGAGGCTGCCAGGTTCCCATAGCTTCCCTGGCCTCAATAAAAGGTGATAGAATCCAATTGCAGGGCTTAATCGCAGCCCTGGATGGCAGCGAGGTATTTCGGGACTTTATTGAAGGGCCTTGCTTGGAAGCGGAATTATTAGGACAGCAACTGGCCAGGACTATGCTGGAAAGTGGAGCTGCCAGGATATTAAAGGATATTAGGCAAGCAGGAGGCTGATATGGATAAAAAAGGTTTTGTTTACCTAATTGGAGCGGGGCCAGGAGATTCCGGTTTGTTTACGCTTAAGGGCAAACGGATTTTGGAACAGGCGGAAGTAGTTGTATATGACCGTCTCGTAGGTGAAGAGATACTATCCCTGGCTCATCCCGATGCTGAAATGATTTATGTAGGCAAGGCTTCATCTCAACATGCGCTTTCGCAGGATGGTATTAATGCTTTGCTGCTCGAAAAAGCAGCACAGGGCAAGAAGGTGGCTCGCTTAAAAGGAGGCGACCCTTTCCTGTTCGGACGCGGTGGTGAAGAAGCTCTATATCTTAGAGAACATGGGTATGATTATGAGGTTATACCTGGTATAACGTCTGCAATAGCCGTACCTGCCTATGCCGGTATCCCGGTAACGCATCGGGAAGCTACCTCAAGCCTGGCCATTGTTACCGGGCATGAAAAACCCGGCAAGCAGGAAAGTTCAATCCGGTGGCGGGAATTGGCCGATGGTATCGGTACCCTGGTTTTTTTGATGGGTGTAGAGAACCTGGAATATATATGTGAGAATTTAATGTCGGAGGGCAAGGATGGCTCTACTCCGGTAGCTCTGATTCGCTGGGGTACGCTGCCGCAGCAGGAAGTACTCACCGGTACTTTGGATAACATCGTAGCCCGGGTAAAGGAACAATCATTTAAACCCCCGGCAGTAATCGTAGTGGGTGAAGTGGTTAAACTCCGGGATCAACTGAATTGGCTGGAAAAACGTCCCTTATGGGGGAAACGAGTAGTTGTTACCCGGGCGCGGGCCCAGGCCAGCCAATTGCTTAATCGAATTCGGGATCTGGGGGCTCAGGCAATTGAATTCCCTTCCATTACCATTGAAAAGGAAGCAAATTTAGGTCCTCTATATAAAGCTTTACAGAAGATTGAGGAATACAATTGGATAATATTCACCAGTGTCAATGCGGTCGATATATTTTTTGCGGAGATGCAAAATGAGGCCAAAGATATTAGAGATTTAAAAGGCATAAGCATAGCCGCGATCGGTCCTGCTACCCGGGAAAGATTGGAAAAAAGAGGTCTGCGGGTTGATGTGCTTCCTGAAGAATACCGCGCCGAGGGCATTATTAAAGAATTACGCCCCTATATCAAGGCGGGGCAGTGGATACTACTCCCGCGAGCGCATGGAGCGCGGGCGGTATTACCTGAAACCTTGCGGAACTGGGGAGCGCATGTCAATGAAATTTTTCTTTACCGGGCAGCGGCTGTCAACCAGGTAAGCCAGGATACTCTAAATAATATTAAAAACGGGGAACTTGATTATCTAACATTTACAAGTTCCTCAACGGTCAGCAACTTTGTTAAAATAATCGGGGCGGAGAACGTACCTGGACTCAAGGCTAAACTCAAGGTCGCTTGTATTGGACCGGTTACTGCGCAGACTGCTGTAGAACATGGCTTTAATGTGGATATCATGGCTAAGGAGTATACAATTGATGGTTTGATAAAAGCCATAGTGGCGGATACAGGTTATGAAGATATGGAGGTAGTATAAATGATAGGATGCACCAAGCTGCTTTGTGGGACCGCAACGGTTTCCGAGGTAATAAAATACAGCGGACATGAAGGCGAATTGCCGCCTCAGCTTTTGCAGTTTTCGGACCGCAACCGGCCTTTGGTGGTATGGAATGTGACCAATCGCTGTAACCTGCGATGCAAACATTGCTATATTGAGGCCGAAGATCGTCAATATAAGGATGAGTTAAGTACTGATGAGGCCAAGGCCATGATTGAGGATTTGGCCGCCATGAAAGCCCCGGTTTTGCTATTTTCCGGGGGTGAACCTATTATTAGAAAGGATATTTATGAACTGGGCGCACTGGCGGCTGCTCGTGGTTTGCGACCGGTTATATCCAGCAATGGAACCCTGATTGATGATGAAGTTGCCCAAAAGATTAAAAAAGCCGGTTTTCAATATGTGGGAATAAGCATTGATGGAGCACCAGCCACCCATGATGAGTTTCGCAACCATCAAGGAGCTTTTAATGAGGCGATAAACGGTATTAGAGCCTGTCTTCGCAACGGTGTGAAAACCGGGATTCGTTTTACGGTAAACAAATATAATCAGGCTGATTTGCCGGTGATTTTCGATATCATAGAACGCGAAGGGATACCGCGTTTCTGCATGTATCACCTGGTTTATGCGGGCCGAGGAGCGGAAATGGCCAATATGGACACCACTTCGGCAGAGAAAAGGGGAATTTTGGAGCTGGTCAGTAGAAAAACCCTTGAATTGCACCGCAAAGGGGTGGAGGTTGAGATACTGACTACCGATAATCATGCAGATGGCATTTATTTGCTTAACTATATTCGTCAAAACGAGCCGGAGCGGGCGGGAGAAATAGTCCAGTTGCTGGAGATGCATGGCGGTTGTTCAGCGGGAACCAAGTTTGCCAACATTGACCCGCAGGGCAATGTACATCCCTGTCAGTTCTGGCAGGACTATAGTGCTGGCAACATTCGTGAAAAACCTTTCAGTCAGATCTGGACCTCGGATGATGAGTTGCTGGTCAAGTTGAGGGAAAAGGAAAAGCATGTAACCGGTAAGTGCGGAGCCTGCGATTACAAGAGCCTTTGCTCCGGCTGCCGCATCAGAGCCCGGGCTGTATATGGCGATATTTGGGCCGAAGACCCGGCCTGTTATTTGACCGAGGCCGAGACCCGGCGGAAGTAATGCTTAAATACTAATCCATTAAAGGAATTTTATAGGATTAATAGAAATCATATTATATTAATTAAATACCCCATCTAAAGGTTTATAACAAGCACCTGCGAAATGAATAACCCCAATTATAATAAAGGGTAATGTCTGGCACATCTTCAACAGTTTAAAAACTACGCATTCACCCTGCGGGAACAAGCAAACTACAAAAATTTTAACAGGGGGTAGAGATCATGGGATTTCCGGTAAACAGGATGCGCAGGCTGCGCAGCAATGAAACAATACGCCGTATGGTAAGAGAAACCAGTCTTTCCATTGATGATTTTATCTATCCGCTTTTTGTGGTTTATGGTAAGAACAAAAAGATCGCTATTCCGTCAATGCCGGGGATTTTTCAGTTTTCGGTAGACAAGCTGAAAAAGGAGATTAAAGAAATAAAGGCGATGAATATACCCGCTGTTTTGCTCTTTGGTATTCCTGAACACAAAGACAGCGTGGGAACAGCTGCTTATCAGCTTGATGGTGTGGTTCAGCAGGCCAGCAAAATGATCAAGGATAGCTGCCCGGAAATAATGATCGTAACCGATGTCTGTCTTTGCGAGTATACGGACCATGGGCATTGCGGGGTTTTTGCCCCCAACGGCAGCCTGGATAATGACGCGACCCTGGAAATACTTGCCAAGGAAGCCCTTTCTCACGCTCAAGCGGGTGCTGACATTATAGCCCCTTCGGATATGATGGATGGGCGGATAGGCTATATAAGAAAATGCCTGGATGAAAATTCTTATCAGGATATACCCATCATGGCTTATGCAGCCAAGTTCTATTCCAGTTTTTATTCACCATTCCGCGATGCGGCTGAATCCGCTCCACAGTTTGGGGATCGCAAAAGCTACCAGATGGACGGTGCCAACCTTCGGGAAGCCCTGCGCGAGGTGGCCCTGGATATTGAAGAAGGTGCCGATATTGTCATGGTTAAACCGGCACTGCCCTACCTGGATGTTTTAAAAGCAGTAAAGGACACATTTGCTTATCCTACGGCTGCTTATAATGTGAGCGGCGAGTACTCGATGATCAAGGCGGGTGCTGCTTGTGGTTGGATAGACGAAGAAAGGGTTATGCTGGAAGTCCTGACTTCTATTAAACGGGCTGGGGCTGATATGATAATAAGTTATTTTGCTCGCGATGTGGCGAAAATCCTTTAGCAAAGTGAGGAGTTAGGGGTAGAAACTCACGTACTACCCAGTGAGATTTTCATAGGAGCTTGCCTTTATGCTTTGCTGTTATGGGGGATTAGGTAGATTTTAAAGTTTTTCACAGAAGAATTTACATGAGTTCCTAAGTTTTTTATGGAGGAAGATTAGATGAAGATGCTATCCTGGAATACTACCAACCAGTGCAATATGTTTTGCGATCATTGTTATCGGGATGCCGGCAGCAAGCTTTCTGATGAACTTTCCACCAGTGAAGCGCGAAAAATGATTGACGAGATAAAAAAGGCCGGATTCAAGCTGATGATTTTTAGCGGCGGGGAACCCCTGATGCGTCCAGATATTTATGAATTAGGCCATTATGCCAGTGAGCAAGGGCTGCGAGCCGTAATGGGAACCAATGGCAGCCTGATAACTCCTGAGGTGGCGGCCCGGTTAAAAGAGTCCGGGTTTATGGCGGCAGGCATTAGCTTGGATAGCTTGGATCCTGCTAAAAATAACGCCTTCCGCAAAATGGAAAATGCCTATGAACTGACCGTACAGGGGATGAAAAACCTGCATGACATTGGATTTCCTTTTCAAATTCATACTACGGTTATGGATTGGAATGTAGAAGAACTGGACAGCATATGTGATTTCGCCATAGAATTGGGGGCCATGGCCTATCATGTCTTCTTCCTGGTACCCACCGGGCGAGGTGCCGAGATAGAGGAAGAAGCGTTAAGAGTAATAGAATATGAGAAAACAATTGCCCGCTTGATGGAAAAACAGAAAAAAATAGCTATTGAAATTAAACCGACTTGTGCTCCTCAGTTCATGAGGATTGCTGACAAGAAAGGCTTGTCGCTCAGATATTCGCGAGGATGCCTGGCCGGCATCAGCTATTGTATAATCAGTCCTAAAGGTGATGTACAGGCCTGTGCTTATCTAAACATTCCTTTGGGGAATGTTAAAGAAAAACCTTTTGACCGGATCTGGCTGGAGAACCAGACCCTGCAGGAACTTAGGACGATGGAGTATAAAGGTAAATGCGGAATTTGTGACTATAGAGAAAAATGTGGAGGCTGCAGAGCCCGGGCCTACTATTATAGCGGCGGGGACTATATGGCCCAGGATGACTGGTGTCTATATCAGCCGCCGGGAGTAAAATGCAATGAGTAAATTAAGTTCCCTGGAACGGAGCCTATTAGATTTGTTGCAGAATGAATTTCCGGTTGATATTGAGCCTTACCGAATTATGGCGGAAAAATTGCAATGCAGTGAGCAAGAAATTTTGGAAAGCATCCAATACATGAAGAATAAAGGGGTTATTCGCAGAATAGGTGCGGTGCTTGATGCCAAACATATGGGCTTTTATTCAACCCTATGCACCTGTATGGTAGCTGATAACAGAATTGAAGAAGTAGCAGGACTCATTAACCAACAGCGGGGAGTAACGCATAATTATTTGCGTGATCATGAGTACAATATCTGGTTTACGCTCACTGCGTCATCGGAGGCCGAGGCCAGGATGATTATAAACAGGCTGGAATCTGATAGCAGAGTCAAGATAATAAGTATGCCGGCAACAAAGGTATTTAAGATAAAAGTTTCCTTTGAAATGAGTGATACAAATGGAATATGATGATACTGACCGGAAAATCCTGAAAATAGTCCAAGGAGATATTGATCTGGAATCCCGGCCTTATAAAAAACTGGCCCAAGAGATAGGAATTAGTGAAGAGGAGATTATAACTAAAATCAAGAATCTCCAGAGTAAGGGATTAATCAGAAGATTTGGCGCGGTTTTAAGACACCAAAAAGCCGGTTATAAAGTAAATGCCATGACAGCATGGAAGGTGCCGCTTGAGGAAGCAGAAGCGGCGGGGAATACGATGGCAGGCTATAAACAAATCAGCCATTGTTACCTGCGGGAAGTGCATCCCGAATTCGATTATAATTTATTTGCCATGATCCATGTCAAAAGTAATGAAGAATTGTCTAATTTGCTGGGTGATATCTCAAAGTCTACCAGCATAAAAGATTATATAGTGCTGAATAGTATACGCGAGTTTAAAAAACAGAGCATGCAATATATTGAATAGTAAGGTGTCAGGGGTTAGGCGTGAGGTGTAAGAAAGCTGTGAACTGAGAAAAGTGGGAAACTTCTATTAATTAAGTTAAGAATATTCTGAATCCGGTGATAATACTTTCAAATTCTGATGCGTTGGGAAGGGATATATTTTGTTGAATATGGAAAGGTCCAAAGAGCTTTTTACTATGGCTAGAGAAATCATTCCCGGAGGAGTAAACAGTCCAGTTAGGGCTTTTAAAGCGGTGGGAATGGACCCTTTATTTATAAAGAAGGCCAAAGGTTCAAGGGTTTGCGATGTTGATGATAACAGCTTCATAGATTATGTTTGCTCCTGGGGACCACTAATCATGGGACACGCTCATCCCCAGGTAGTTGCAGCCATATGCCGGGCGGCAGAACTTGGCACCAGTTACGGTGCTCCCTGTAAAGGCGAAGTGGAACTGGCGCAAATGATTTGTGAAGCCATTCCTTCTATCGAGAAAGTACGCATGGTAAGTTCGGGTACGGAAGCAACCATGAGTGCCATACGGCTGGCCCGGGCCTATACCGGACGAAACGCGATCATCAAATTTGCCGGTTGTTATCATGGACATGCCGATAGTTTTTTAATTAAAGCAGGATCTGGATTATTGACTGCAGGCGTACCCAACAGTCCAGGTGTACCTGCCGCCCTGGCCCAGCAAACGCGGGTCGCCAATTACAATGATATAGACTCAGTAGCCAGGATATTTGACCAGAGCAGCGATGTTGCTGCTGTAATTGTAGAACCAGTGGCGGGGAATATGGGCCTGGTCCTTCCTGAGCCCGGTTTCCTAAAGGCTTTACGCGAAATTACTGAGCAATATGGAGCATTATTGATATTTGATGAAGTAATCAGCGGTTTCCGTTTTTGCTACGGTGGCTATCAGAATATAACAGGCATTACGCCTGATCTGACCACGCTAGGTAAAATAATCGGCGGAGGTTTGCCGGTTGGAGCTTATGGGGGCAAACAGGAAATAATGGATCTGATCGCACCGGAAGGCAATGTATACCAGGCGGGAACCCTTTCCGGCAATCCCTTGGCGATGGCTGCCGGAATAGCAAGTCTGAAGCTTCTTCAAACAGATAATTTTTACCATGAACTGGAAGCAACAGCTGCCAATTTGACGAATGGTCTTAAGAAGATACTGGCAGATCACCATCTTAAGTATTCTCTCAACCATATCGGATCTGTGTTTTGCCTGTTTTTTACTAGCGAGCAAGTAGCTGATTATATATCCGTTTTGAGTTGTGATACCGTGAAATATGCCGATTTCTTCCGGAGCTTGCTAAAGGAAGGGATATATTTCCCGCCTTCCCAGTTTGAACTTTGCTTTGTTTCATCTGCACATCAGACAGAAGATATTCAGAACACGCTGCTTGCGGTAGACAAAGTCCTGGATAAGATATCCTAGAGGGGAGAAAATAGGATGGACAATGTTGCCGATTGGGAATGGTTTATTAGGAAATTTGAGATAATGAGCAAGATTAATCTTACTGCGTATAAGCGTCCGCAAATGGAAAGAAGAA
This sequence comes from Syntrophomonadaceae bacterium, assembly GCA_028692415.1. Classification (GTDB taxonomy): domain Bacteria; phylum Bacillota; class Syntrophomonadia; order Syntrophomonadales; family Syntrophomonadaceae; genus JAQUBU01. The sequence goes on from JAQUXM010000010.1 coordinate 41,147, forward strand.
TCAACAGCTTTATGCGCACCGTGAATGTAGCCAATTATCAGATTTTTGCAGATATATTAGGTCGTGACAAGGAAATTTACCGGCGCTTTCTCGAGCATATTACGATCAATGTTTCTGAATTTTTCCGCAATATTAACCACTGGGAGGTTATGGAGAAACAGATTATCCCTTCTTTGCTAAAGGAGCGGGGGAGTATCAAGATTTGGAGTGCGGGTTGTTCCACAGGTGAAGAACCATACTCGCTGGCCATGTTATTTAAAGAAAGGCGATTTAATCTTAATGACAAGATCCTGGCCACGGATATAGATAGTGAGGTACTGGAAAAAGCCGGTATCGGTTTGTATACAGCAAAAGCCATGCAGGGGATTCCTAATGATTGGCAGAGTAAATATTTTAATCGCCAGGGCAACTATTTTCGAATTGCTGATGAAATGAAAAAAATGATAAAATTTCAACAGCATGATCTTTTAAGAGACCCTTTCCCTAAAGAATATGATCTTATATTATGCAGAAATGTAGTAATATATTTTACCGAAGAAACCAAGGCTAAATTATACCAGCGTTTTTCTGACTCGTTGCGAACCGGAGGGGTATTGTTCATAGGAAGCACCGAACAGATTTTTCAAGCCCGGGATGTGGGACTAAAATCTATAGCAACCTTTTTTTACCAAAAGGATTAAGATGCATTTAATAAAAATAAAAATCTTTATTCAACACTTTAAAAAAGCAGGAAATCCGATTTATATGGCGAAAGGTTAACTTTGGTATCTTTTAAGCATCGGAGGAAACTGCGGAGCAGTTTCGACACACCGCTACCTGTTTTGTAAATAGGAACCTGACCGCTTAAAGAAGCGGGGGACATCTCTTCGCCTTGTTATAGTATAAAAACCATATTAGTTTGACGGTAAAATTGCCGTAGGCAACAAGATATATATCCGTTCATGGGGGTGGTAGATTACAACTTCAGTTTTACGTTATCCTATCTCAGGCGGTCCCGAAAAAACTATTAGATGAAAAGGAGGAATGAACTTGAAGGTTCTAGTGTGTGTTAAGCAGACATTCGACACAGAGGCCAAAATTGAAATTAAGGATGGCAAAATTGCAGATGCCGGTATCAATTTAATAATCAACCCTTATGACGAAGTAGCGGTTGAGGGTGGTATTCAATTAAAGGAAAAGGGCGTAGCCAAAGAGGTGGTTGTT
>JAQUXM010000102.1:0-5439 GCA_028692415.1 Syntrophomonadaceae bacterium
GCATTTTTAGTCTAAGGATTACCCCTGGGGCAATGTCAAGAGTCAAAAAAATTATTCTGACCAGATTTTAAAGGAAAAGGAGGGTTTAATATATGTTTATTGAATATATTTGCAGGTTTAATGTTTTTAAAGGTATCTTGTCTGAATGGTTGCAATCCAGGAGAACGGGGAATAGCATCCATGCTGAAGGGCTTTAATTGAGAAAGATACAATTATTTATACAAACAGAGGATCATCCTTGTGCGGAAGGAATTTAGAATAGATATATAGAACATAACAATGAATGCATTATATTGCCACGAATGCCATAGCTGTTGTCATTAATGCTGGTTTTCCTTTAGAGGGGGGGGGAAGCATGACAAAGGTATTGATTATTAACGATTCCCAGTTTGAAAGGCTTATCATGAAAGATATTGTCAGCAGTCTGGGTTATGAAGCAAATACAAGCGATGAATATAATATTATGAATCTAATCGAAAGCGACGATCCTGATATTGTAATTGCCAATATGACGATGAATAGAATCAGCGGGGACAAATTGATAGCAGCAATTAAGGAAAGAAAGCCGGAAATAAAATGTTACCTGTCCTCTTGCAGTAAAATCCCACCCGGAAAACTGCAGTATCCAGATGTAGATGGTTATATTGAAACCCCTGTAACGCCAGGACGTCTGGAGAGGATTTTGAAAAATGAGGATCAAGCGAATAGCGGAGCAGAGCAGTATTTACAGCAAAATATTCAATCTATTCAGTCCGTCGAAGCATCAGTTCTGGATGATAAGCAAGAAAAGATTAATAAGCAACATCAAAAAAAGCAGGGTTATATCGAAGGTGACAATTCAGAAAAGCAACCTGAAAAAGCAACTTTTGCCTTCTGCCCTTATTGTGGACATGAAATGGAAACCAAGCTTAAATATACTTTCTGTCCTTTTTGCGGCAATAAATTCTGATCTTTTTTACTCTCCAGGGATGGTTCCAATTAAATGGCCGGAAAGAAATGAGATTAACATGGAGTCCAGTCCAATTTTTTGCAGAACTGTTCTGCTCATAGCAGACGCTGGTTTAAAAATTTTTGAAGTATAACGAGGCGTAAAAGATGTCCCCCGTTTCTTTAAACTGTCGGGTTCCTATAAACAAAACAGGCGACGGGTTCTGATACCCCGCCTCGTTGCAGCGGTGTGTTGCCCCCTACGGGGACCACTTATATTGATTCCCTTCGGGAATGATTAAATTGTGTTGAAACTGCTCCGCAGTATCTTTGATGCTTAAATCATTTTAGGATATAATCATAATATTCAATGATAGAGGGGGGAGTAATTAGGAAAAAACTTATTTAACAAGTAAAGAAGTTTATTGGGCAAGAATCCGGGAACCAGGTTGGAAGCCTGGACGGTCGCGCCACTGTAAGGGGAAGTGAACCCACAATGATGTCACTGGATATTAATCCGGGAAGGCGTGGGGAATCGATGATCCTGAGTCAGGATAACGGGCTTGCTTAACTATCATCATTGGTCTACGCGCTATAGACGAGTGTTTTTTAGTTTGTTTTAATCTGATTAAACAACCCCGTCTATTGAGGCGGGGTCCTTGGTTAATATACCGGAGATATTTTAGCTGATGGCCCAGTCTTGTTTAGCAAAATTCTTGCCTGAAAAAGGAAGCTGGAACGGTTGATAAAGAGAGGGGTTATATCATGAAAACAAAACTTAGAGGAAATTCATTGGTTTTTACCATAGCCTTGGTAATCAGCTTGTTAATGTCGCTGGCCATGCCGGGCATAATCCAGGCAGAAAGCCCTTACGATCAACTGGCTGCCTCGGCTTTGGAAAAGAATCACAGCTTACATCAAGCGGGTAAGGCTGTTGACGCTGGCTGGGGGAATTTTGGGTCCTATGATGCCTACATACTTAAACAGGCCGGTGTCGATCTTGAAAGCTGGCTGTATGGGGAAAGCAGTTTTAAAAGCAGTGTAATAGATTTAATCGATGCCACGATAGCGGCGGAGGCTGGGGACGGGCAAAAAACAGCTCAGCGGGTAGCCCAGGATTACCTGGCCGCCAAAAGCCTGGGGGAGACGGAGAAAGCCCAGCAGTTGCTGGGGATTTTGCAGGCCCGGCAGCTTGCCAGTGGCAATGGGGCCTTTGACAGCAGTACTTTCAGCAATATGGCTGCTTTCGAGATGCTGGGCCGCGCCGGGGACATTGACAAAATAGATCAGGCGGGAGCCATAAACTATATACTGGGCAAACAAGAGTCTGGAGCCTGGCCGCCGGCAGATGAGTATGGACCTGATTTGATGGCCACTGCGCAAGCGGTAAGAGCCCTGAAATACCTGGATTCCCAGGGGACGCAAGAGACAGTGAGCACTGCCATAAGCAGCGGCTGTGACTGGTTAAAGAGCAAGCAAAAGGATGACGGAAGCTTTATGGGCAGTGACTGGGATGACCCGGTCATTGACACTGCGGAAGCGATTAATACCCAGATTCTTTTAGGGATAGATCCTGGCACCTGGATTACCGGTGGAAAAACTGCCATAGACTATCTAAAGACTGCGGAAAGCTATGAAAATGTAAGTTCCAATACCTGGGCACTGGATGCCTATCTTAAATTAGGGGCCAGCATCGTTGTGGCTGACCCCAACCCGAGCAGCTATGATCAACTGGCTGCCTCGGCCTTGGAAAAGAATCACAGCCTTTACCAAGCTGGCAAGGTGGTTGATGCCGGGTGGGGGAATTTTGGGTCCTATGATGCCTACATACTTAAACAGGCCGGTGTCGATCTTGAAACCTGGCTGTATGGGGAAAGCAGCTTTAAAAGCAATGTAACAGATTTAATCGATGCCACAATAGCGGCGGAGGCTGGGGACGGGCAAAAAACAGCTCAGCGGGTAGCCCAGGATTACCTGGCTGCCAAAAGCCTGGGTGAGACCGATAAAGCTCAGCAGTTGCTGGGGATTTTGCAGGCCCGGCAGCTTGCCAGCGGCAATGGGGCCTTTGACAGCAGTACTTTCAGTAATATGGCTGCTTTCGAATTGCTGGGCCGCACCGGGGACATTGACAAAATAGATCAGGCTGGAGCCATAAACTATATACTGGGCAAACAAGAGTCTGGAGCCTGGCCGCCGGCAGATGAGTATGGACCTGATTTCATGGCCACTGCGCAAGCGGTAAGAGCCCTGAAATACCTGGATTCCCAGGGGACGCAAGAGACAGTGAACAATGCCATCATTAGCGGCTGTGACTGGTTAAAGAGCAAGCAAAAGGACGACGGAAGCTTTATGGGCAGTGACTGGGATGACCCGGTCATGGACACTGCAGAAGCGATTAATACCCAGATTCTTTTAGGGATAGATCCTGGCACCTGGATTACCGGTGGAAAAACTGCCATAGACTATCTAAAGACTGCAGAAAGCTATGAAAATGTAAGTTCCAATACCTGGGCACTGGATGCTTATCTAAAAATGGGGGCCAGCATCGTTGTGGTTAATCCCAACCCGGGCAGCGGAGGGGGAGGAGATTCGCAAGCCGGTGATAATATAAGTGTTTTTTTGCAGGTGCTTGGGAAAAACAATACCAGCCTGTTCGGACCCGGTCAAATTACGCTTTCTCCCAGCAGCCCTTACGGGTTAACCGCCCTGGGTGCCTTGAATGCCAGTAGCTTAAGCTGGGCCTTTTCCACCCAGTTTGATACCCTGGTGGAAGTCATTGCCGGTCAGCGCAACGAAGGTATGAGCGGCTGGATGTATAAAATCAATAACTCCGTACCAATGGTTCCAGCCCGCGATGCCGCAGTTGCACAGGGGGATAGTGTGTTATGGTGGTATAGTACGGATGCCAGTTCCTCGGGTCCATCCGGAACTGCAACAATCCTGGCAAATACTGGGCTAAGCCAAAAGGAACAGGAGATTAAGACCGGTTTAAGTGAGTATAAGATTGATTTTGAGCAATTAGGGAAAGGCAGTTCATTAAAAAACCTTGAGCAGAGAATGGTCCCGGCGCAGGTTCAAGCCTTGCAAAAGGAGCTGGATGCCAATAAAGTAACATTGCAGGACAAGGAAGCCGGGACAGCCGAGGCGATTATATATGATACCATACAAGAGGTTGTTTTATATATTCCGGCCAATGCTTTAAACGAGACCAAGAAGCTTTCGGTGCAGGAACTGACCCCTGCTTTGCAAAGCCAGCCATATGTGGTTAAATTGGCTTCACCGGTATATGAATTTGGCCCCAGCGGCACGATGTTTGCAGAACCAGTAACCGTCAGTCTTAAGGTAGCCATTACTGAGGATATGGATATTAAAAACCTGACTCCGGCGTGGTATGACGAAAACAAAGGTGAATGGATCGCAGTACCTGGTGTTATAGACTTGAAAGCGGGGTTGGCAGTGTTTCAGGTGGAGCACTTTACGGAGTTTGCTTTAATTGAAATGCCATCCAGAATCAGTTTCGAGGATGTGGATGAAAAACTGGCAGAGTATAAGGATGCTATTGAAATCCTGGCCGGGCAGGGGATAGTAAAAGGCACCGGTCAGGGATTTGAACCGCAAAAACATATCAACCGGGCGGAATTCGTACAGCTTGTGGTGCAAGCTCTGGGTCTCGAGCAAGAGCAGCAAACCTTCTATAAAGATGTTAAGAAATCAGATTGGTTTGCCAGAGCCGTAGGTATTGCCAGCAATAATGATATCCTGGCCGGTTATCCGGATAATACCTTTCGACCCGGTCAGAAGATAAGCCGTTATGAGATTGCTTCGATTATCAATAAATTAAAGGGAAATGCAGACGATAATGTTGCCACAACCGCATTAAGCTACAAGGATCAAGAGAAAATCCCGGCCTGGGCCTTGAATGGCGTAAAATATCTAAAATGCTATGAACTGATGGCAGTCTGGGAAGGTGAAGAATTTAAAGGGGAAAGTCCGGTGAGCAGAGCTGAAGCTGCTTTGCTTATATTCAAGTATTTGGATTTGAGGTGAGACAATTCCGGTGACAGGGAGAGATTTTATTAAGAAAATACTAAGCAGTGTTTCGATAATCTTGCTGCTCATGTTCCTGGCTGCTGGCTGCGGTGGATATTCCTTGCTCCGTAATCATCCGGACAGTTCTCCGAATGCAAGTAAAGAGGAGCAAGCAAGCCAAGTTAAAAAACAGGCAGTTGACCTTCTGGTTACCAGAGACTTTGGGGCGCAAACCATATTCGCGCAAAGGGTGCCTTATAAAGAAGATGCTACTATCCTGGATGTTATGCAGGCGCATTTGCAGGTTGAAACCGCTTATGGCGGAAGCTTTATCAATGTCATTAACGGTTTGGCCAGCAATAGTGGAGAAGGAGGTAAAGACAGGCAGGATTGGTTTTATTATGTTAATGGTATAGCCTGTGATGTCGGGGTATTGGACTATAATTTAAAAGATGCCGGTTCAGTATGGTGGGATTATCACAG
>JAQUXM010000102.1:5539-9024 GCA_028692415.1 Syntrophomonadaceae bacterium
GCACCGATTTTTCTCCTGGGCTTGCTGCTGGCGGTGGTCAGTGTTATTAAGGCGGCTGGAACCTGGAATGAGTGGAAGCAGTATATGAAATTCAGCCTTTCCGTAATATTGCTGATAATGCTTATTAATGCGCTGTTTGCCCACAATGGTTCAACTGTCTTATACCACAGTCCATCCCTGCCAATGGTGGGAGTACTGAGCATAAGCCTGGAATCCCTGGCTTACGGCTTGGGGATGAGCGTGCGCCTGCTGGTCATAATCGGCGTATTCTGCCTCTATACTTATGTTGTTAATCCCGATAAAGCCCTGCGCTTATGGGGCGGTTTGGACAGCAAAGCAGTACTGGCTATAACCCTTTCCACCCGCCTGTTTCCGCTGATGATCAAGGATTGGCAAAGAATCAGCGAAGTGCAGCGCTGCCGGGGAGCCAGGCTTTACAGCGGCAAATTGGGGGAGCGGGTAAAAAGCTTGCTGCCGATTGTCAGCATTCTTTTGATGTCCAGCCTGGAACGCTCCTTGCAGATTTCCGAGTCCATGTATGCCAGAGCTTATGGGAGCGGGCCGCGTAGCTATTATCATCAAGAATTATGGCATCCCCGCGATTATATTATTCTTTTTATATCAACGGGGGGATTTTTGCTGGGAGTATGGACGTACTTGAAGGGATGGTCGGCTTATACCTATTACCCGGTTTTGGAGAAGTTCAATGCAAATGAGATTATGGCGGCCATTATTATCAGCGTGAGCCTGATGTTTCCCGCTGTACTTAACTGGGGGTGGATGCTATTTCCAAGCTTGAGATCGAAGATTTAAGCTACTGCTATCCGGAGAGTAGCATACCTGCTCTCAAGCAAATAAATCTCGAAATACCCGAAGGCCAGTTCGTGATTATTGCCGGAGAATCCGGTAGTGGAAAATCGAGCTTGCTGCGCAGCATATCAGGTTTGGCGCCGGGATTCTACGGCGGCCGCAGCACTGGCCGGATACAAATCGATGGTGCTGACATCAGGCAAATAGAGCGGCGGGAGTTGCTGCAGAAAGTTGGCATGGTTTTTCAGAATCCGGAGAGCCAGTTAATCATGATGAGCGTGGAACAAGAGCTGGTCTTTGGCCTGGAGAACCTGGGCCTGGACAACCGCCTGATGCAGAGAAGGCTGATGGAAGTAAGTGCTGCGATGGGCTTGACTCCGTACCTGCAGCGTTTCATTCCTGAATTGTCCGGGGGGGAAAAGCAGAAGATTGCCCTGGCTTCAGTTCTGGCCATGCAGCCCGAAATCCTGCTGCTGGATGAACCAACCTCGCAGTTGGATCCCATTGCCGCTGAAGAATTCCTGAGCGTCGTCCGGCGCTTGAATGAGGACCATGGCTTAACTATAATTTTAATCGAACAGCGCCTGGAGCGCTGCTGTCACCTGGCTGACCGGATTCTTTTCATGGAGCAGGGAGAGATCCGCACTGATTATAGGGTTGACGAAACCGGGTTTAATCACTGGCCGTTAAAGATGCCGGCGGTTTTTTTACCTCCTGTACCAAGATTATTTGCCGCTGCAGGGTACAAGGAATTGCCGGTGAGCGTCAAGCAAGGCCGGCAGACGCTACAAAGGGATATTTCTCTTCCGGTTGTTGCCAATAAGCAGAGTCCGAGCCTGGCTAAATCTGTTACAGGAGCAGAGAATAATCAGCTGCTGGTTGATATCCAAGGCCTATGGTTTACTTACCCAAATGGGCAGGAGGTAATAAAAAACCTGGAATTAAAAATTAAGGCAGGCGATTTTGTAGCCGTTATGGGTGAAAATGGAGCTGGGAAAAGCACCTTGCTAAAGAATATTAATGGTTTATTAAGAGCCAGCCGAGGCCAGATTCAAGTATGGGAAAGGGACAGCAGCAAGATGTCACTGGAAGAACTGGCCGAAAATATTGGGTATTTACCGCAGGACTGCAAGGATTTTTTATTTTTGTCCAGTGTGAGCGAAGAATTATCCTTTACGATGAAAAACCGAAATCTGCCCGATGATGGTTATAAAGAGCTTATAATTAACAAGCTGAGATTGAATTCCTTTTTAGCCAGCAATCCCCGTGACTTGAGTGCCGGTGAAGCTCAGCGGGTGGCTATTGCTTCGATTCTTTTGGGTAAGCCCGGGCTGATGCTCCTGGATGAACCAACCCGCGGGCTTGATTATCAGATGCAGGAAGAACTGGGAGAGCTGCTGTGGCAGCTTAACCAAGAGGGAACTGCCATTATGCTGGTTACGCATGATGTGGAATTTGTTGCACAATATGCCCGTGATGTAGTATTACTGTTTGGCGGTACGGTTATAACGAAAGGCAGCAAGCACGAAGTACTGCCGCAATCGACCTTTTATGCACCGCAAATGTGCAAGTTGTTCCGCAATATGGTTGATGGGGTTTTAAATGTAGATGAAGGGAAAGAAGTTCTAAGTCAATTAACAGCCATAAAGGAGGAAGTCGTGTGAAAAACAAACTAAGAATGGTCTTGCTGCTAGCCTTGATGCTGATTTTCACAATCCCTGGGATTGGCATAGCCAATACCGCCAATGCACCAAACCCGGAGAGCGTTGACCGGGCGTTGCTTTACCTGCATAGTGTGCAGAATAGCGATGGGGGGTTCCCCTCTGCCAAGGGCGGTGTGAGCAGCAATGCCGTAACCAGCTGGGTGCTGATGGCCCTGGCGGCGAGCGGCGAGGATATCAAAGCCAAAGAATGGGCACCGGCTGGCAACACGGCCCTGAATTATTTGCAAAGCTGCAAGCAGCCATTGACCGGTAGTTGTGACTATGCCCGTACCCTTTTGGGTTTGAAGGCCGTCAAAGCGGCCGGTAAATATCAAAACCAGGATTTGATACAAAAAATTGCTTCCTGCCAACAGAGCAGCGGGCAGTATGGTCAGCTTTCCAAAGGGGAAAAAAGTTTTATCAATACGCATATGTGGTCGGTAATAGCCTTGTATTCAGCAGGCCAGGAAATTACCAATAAAGCGAAAGCCCGGGACTGGCTGCTCAAGGTGCAAAACAAGGATGGCGGTTTCGGCTGGTGCGAGGGTCTGGCCAGCGATGCCGATGATACGGCAGTGGCCTTGCAGGTGCTGGTACTCCTTGGGGAAAACCCCAGTAAATCAGCGAGCATAAGCAAAGCATTGAGCTACCTGAAAACCTGTCAGAAAGAGGATGGCGGCTTTAGTTCCAGCAGCTTGTACGGCAATAAATCCAATGCCAGTACGGATAGCTGGGTTATACAAGGCCTGCTGGCCTGTGGAGAAAACCCGAAGGCTGAAAAATGGTCCGTTAAAGGCAAGAATGCAGTAACTCATCTTCTGAGCCTGCAAAGCCAAAGCGGTTACTTCAACTGGATACCCAAGACTGCTGCTTCACCGGTTATCACCACTGCCTATGCGGTGATGGCTCTAAAAGGCACAGCTCTCCCCGTAAACTTGAAATCTGCTGCCGGTAAATCCAAATAAAGCAATA
>JAQUXM010000103.1:0-4054 GCA_028692415.1 Syntrophomonadaceae bacterium
ACTACTTCCTCAACCGCATTAAGTTTTAAGCGCACCCCCAGTTCCCTGACCTTTTGGGTGGGCTGAATAAAGGTTCGGCCCACATAACGGTTTTTCATCAATCCCTCTTCAAAAGGCAAGCCTGCTTCCTCGGCATAGCCCAGCGCGGCTGGCGTACCGGAATCCGGCACCGATATAACCATGTCGGCCCGGGTATTACATTCCCGGGCCAGCTGCCGGCCCATCTCCCGTCTGGCCTGGTAAACATTTATGCCGTCAAGGGTGCTGTCCGGGCGGGCAAAATAGATATATTCGAAAATACAGTGTGCGTTGCGCGGTGAATTTATTACCTGCAGTGAGCGCAACCCGCTCTTGTCAATAACTACAATTTCACCTGGATTGACATCGCGCACGAAACGCGCCCCGACCGTATCCAGGGCGGCTGATTCGGAGGCCAGCACATAATCTCCGTTAAGGTCGCCAAGACATAGCGGCCTTATCCCCATTTGGTCCCGCACCCCAACCAGACGGTCTTCCGTCATGATAACCAAAGCGAAAGCACCTTTCATGTCAATCATGCATTTGGCCAGCGCATCCTCCATTACATCCTGGGAATACCTGGCTAAAAGATTGGCTACTACTTCGGTGTCGGTGGTAGTTTGAAAAACCGAACCATAAGTAGCCAGACGTTTGCGTAATTCGACGGTATTTACCAGGTTACCGTTGTGCGCCAATCCTACCATCCCATTCAAGTAGTGAAAAACCAGGGGTTGGGCATTAACCAGACTGCTCCCTCCGGTGGTGGAGTAACGCACATGGGCTATGGCTATATTACCCTTAAGATTTTTTAGGTGTTCCGCCTGGATGACCTGGGTTACCAGCCCCATTCCCTTTTGCAGTTGGATTTTATGCCCGTCGGATACTGCAATGCCTGCACTCTCCTGTCCCCGGTGCTGTAGCGCATAGAGACCATAAAAGGCCGTGTGGGCGGCTTCACATTCATCATCGGGATCATTCTTAAATATCCCGAAAACCCCGCACTCCTCCTTCAACTTATCCTCCCACTCATATTCGCCATAAGCTCTATCATCCTGTGAACCGGATAAGCACTGCCCCTCTTCTATTTCATAAAGCATTCGATTCCCTCCTCCCAAAATCGAAGCAGTTTCTTGAACTGCCAGGCGAAAAACTTCCCGCTTATTCACATGCCAAATCATATCCTGCTTCGACACTTTGCCCAGGACCCTGGTTTCAACAGCAAATCCTTGCGCAATAGTTTGCAATTCTTTAAGCTTATCTGCTTTCAAGCCTACTACCGCCCGGCTCGCAGACTCCTCTTCTATTTCAGTTCCGCTTCGATTCTTCTTACGACCTCCTGATAAGCTTCCTCTTCCTTGCCCAGATCCCGGCGAAAACGGTCTTTATCCAGTTTTTCCAGGCTGGTCTTATCCCAAAGCCGACAGGTATCGGGCGAAATCTCATCCCCCAGCAGGACGCGGTTTTCATAAACTCCGAATTCCAGTTTGAAATCTACCAGAATGATGCCAATCCGGTCAAAGAAAGCCTGCAATAGTTCATTTATCTTCAATGCTTGCATTTGGATCTGACGCAATTGTTCATCATTAGCCCAGCCCATAACCCGGGCATGGTATTCATTAATCATGGGATCATGCAAATCATCGTTTTTATAATAAAGTTCAATGATGGGTCCTGCCAATGCCGTCCCTTCGTCTTGTCCCAGTCGCTGAGCCAGGCTGCCCGCCACTACATTGCGTATCACCACTTCAACCGGTATAATTTGGAGTTTTTTTACCAGTACATTGCGATCATCGATCTGGGTCAGCAGATGAGTTTCAACCCCATGTTTCTCAAGGTACTTGAACAGCAGGCAGGATACCCGGTTGTTCACAATCCCCTTATTCTTTATAGTCCCTTTCTTGGTACCATCAAAAGCGGTTGCATCGTCCTTATAGATCATTAAAACATTAGCTGGATCATCGGTTGCAAAAATCTGTTTGGCTTTCCCCTCATATAGAAACTCGCCCCGTTGTACCACTATAATCCCTCCGTTTCAGTCCCTATTATTCCAGGCCGCAGCGTTTGAAAATGTAATCAACATTTGCAGTATATATGGAAAGGTCAAAAATCTGATCAATCTCCTCTATCGACAGATGCCTGGTAATATCCTCATCTTGAGCCACCAGTTCCTGAAAATCAAGCCTTTCGCCCCAACTCTGCATCGCATTGCGCTGTACTAGTTGATAGGCATCTTCGCGCAGCAGGCCTTTGCCTATCAGAGCCAGCATTAGCTGTTGGGAAAAGGCCAGGCCTTTGGTTTTATTCAAATTAAACATCATATTGTCCGGGTAAACTACCAGGCCTTGTACAATGGCGATGAATTTCTCCAGAACATAATCCAGCAATATGCAGCTATCGGGAATAATAACCCGCTCGACTGATGAGTGGGTGAGATCCCGCTCATGCCAGAGCGCTACATTCTCTAGAGCAGCCATCGCATTGCCCCTGATCACCCGGGAAAGACCGGCCACCCGTTCGCTCATCATCGGATTGCGTTTATGAGGCATGGCTGATGAGCCTTTTTGCCCTTTTTGGAATGGTTCTTCGACTTCCAGGATCTCGGTGCGCTGTAAATTCCGAATTTCAGTTGCCATCTTTTCCAGGGAACTGGCTATCACCGCCAGGGTGGTCATAAACTGGGCATGACGATCCCGCTGGATTATTTGGGTGGATACCGGACAGGGCTTCAGCCCCAGTTTGCTGCAAACATATTCTTCCACCCTCGGGTCGAGGAGGGCAAAATTGCCGACCGGCCCGGATATGGCCCCATAGGCCGCTACTTCCTGCGCCTCTTCCAAACGCTTGATGTCTCTTTCCAGTTCGGTATACCACAGGGCCATTTTCAAGCCGAAAGTGGTCGGCTCGCCATGAACTCCATGGGTGCGTCCAATATTTAAGGTGTATTTGTATTGCCGGGCTTTATCGGCTGCAACCGCTTTTAGTCTTTCCAGTTTGCCAAGAATTATAGCGCTGGCATCCCGCATCTGCATGGCCAGCCCGGTATCTAAAATGTCGGAAGAGGTCATCCCATAATGAATGTATTTGGAATCGTCCCCCACATGCTCCGCAACACTCGTTAAAAAAGCAATTACATCGTGGTGGACCTGGGCTTCGATTTCGGCGATGCGTTTGCAGTTAAAAGCCGCGCGTTCCTTGATAACCTTTACTGCCGCCGCCGGTATTTTGCCCAGTTCAGCCCAAGCTTCACAGGCAGCCACCTCAATTTGCAGCCAGTTGTTCAGTTTGTTGTCTTCCGACCAGATCTTGCCCATCTCAGGCAAAGTATATCTTTCGATCATTTAAAATACTCTCCTTTAATAAATTAGCTAATAATAGCAGTTTATCATCGTTTATAGAGAGTGAAATAAAACACTTTAGTATAATCATTCCACTCAACTAAATCGCATAATACCAATAGGATCAGAAATATCTATACTATTGATACATCCTTAGAAATCAGCAGTAATGATTGCGGGGCCAAGTACAATCTAATTAGCTGTTCTACTCCTTCCCCCTGACACCTCACCCCTCACCTATTTATCCAGATAAGTATCAGCCCCAATTGCTTTGAGCTTCTCGTCTTTGGCCAGGACATCAGACGCCATTTTTTGGCGATAGGCCATTAGTGCTGCATATAGGTTTTCAGCTTTAAGCGCCAGCATCTGTACAGCCAGCAAAGCTGCATTGGCGCTGCCGTTGATGGCAACCGTGGCCACAGGTATGCCACGGGGCATCTGTACTATCGAATACAGTGAATCTACCCCCGAAAGGCTACTGCTCTTGATGGGAACGCCGATTACCGGCAAAACCGTATAAGCGGCTATTACCCCCGGCAAATGCGCTGCTCCTCCGGCCCCGGCGATTATTACCTCTATTCCTCTATCCCTCGCGTTGCTGGCATATTCAGCGGTTTGAGCAGGCAGACGGTGCGCGGAACATATCGTATACTCATAAGCAATCCCAAATTCCTGCAGAATATCCCCGGCTTCTTTCATAA
>JAQUXM010000103.1:4154-9014 GCA_028692415.1 Syntrophomonadaceae bacterium
AAGGGGACACACCCCTTTTTGCATATTCTTGCCATAGAAATAAAGAAGCCCGGGTGAACAGGATTTCGTAACCGAAACCTATCCGCCTGGGCTTTTATCCCTATACGGTGTAGTGCTTTTTGCACCTGTGTCACTCGGACCAGCCATGTTCAAGGCCACATGCGGAACCCTAGACACACTTTCGTGTTTCCAAGCCTATTCAGCTTTGGGCATTTTACAATTTGATATTAACAAAGCTTTCCTGGCCTGTCAACTCAAGCTCGCTCATTCGCCTGAGTTTTTAATCCCGTAGTTGTGCATCCAGCCAGCGGCCTACTCTGCGGGCAAAAAGCAACTCCATATGATTAACTTTAAGGACTGATTTATCACGTAATTTGGCACCAGCATTCTGCAAGCCATCAGAATGAAGCGCACTTGCCACAAATACTACCCCATCACTGGGACCGCTGCTTTCACCCGGGAAGGTGTTGAACTTGGAGTTGTTGCCCGACAGAATGGAAAACTCAATATCAGGAGCAATACCCCATTTATCCATTTTTGCGATTAAAGAATCGCCATCTTTGATGGCAGCATCGATACCGCGCGAGTGGCTTACAAAACCGAAACCTCCAAAATACGTGGTCCACCAATCCTGCTGCATTAGATCCAGAGGGTATTCATCATCCCAGCGGTAAAGCATCTGCGCCTGGCCGGGGAAACATCCGTCACTGTATATGGCCCGGTCGCTGGTGTTAACCAGCGTACCCATTGAAAGAATCTTATCCCAGGCCATGACTCCGTTGGAACCTGAAGTATAAACCAGATAATTCAGCAAAGGATTACGAAACGGGTAATCCAGCCCCATATTAGGAACCCCCAGCATGATATATCGCCTTACATCCCCCCGGTAAGAAGTACTGCTCTTGCCAGCCAGATACAGTCGCGTCGCCAACCCCCCTTTGCTATGGGCAATGATATCCACCTGCGGCGCTTTGGTGATTTCTTTGATTCGAACCAGGGCATCCGCAAGCTGTTCCGCCTGGTAAAAATTATCTCCATGCAGGTGCGAGAAGGTTACGGCAAAAACCCGGTAGCCCATTTCAACCAGTTGCTGCTGCAGTCCCTGAAAACCCATGGCATACAAGTCGGTGTAGGAAGTAGCATCCAGCCCGGCCCCATGAACCAGAACTACTGGAATGGAGTGGCGATTCTTATCCCAACCCGGGGCAAAATGAAGCAGGTATTGATCAGTGGCAGGGGTGCTGCTTCCAAAATGAGCAGCTATATCAATATCCTTATGTAGATTTTCGGCCGAAAATCTTTCCGCCTTTTTATCCTTGAGGCTTATAGCCCGGCGTGATTCGACTCTTTCCCAGAAACGATCGCTGTTCCTGTATTCTACTCCTACATTGAGAAACATGTCTCGTGATAAATTGTGAATAAAATCAATCCCCGAACCCTCTATAGAATCCATAAAAGTTTGCAGTCCACAAATCAAATCAAACATCTCTCATCTCCCCCTTATGCTGTAATTATACCAATTCGGGGGAGTATAGCCAAATACCCCTTTTTTTCTACAATTCTACAAGAAGTTTATCTGCCCAAGTATAGCTTTTAAACCACGAATCTTTTCATGTAAGCGCATGGCCTCTTCCCTGAGCTCTGGATCAGCAATTCCAGCCCATTTTTCCATCCCGCTCTCCGTTTCAACTTCATCCAATCTGCTGATCAAGCAACGAGCCAGATGTTGTGCCAGCTTATCCATTCCGGCGCCCCCTCTCAAAGTTTTGGACTTAGCCTTAATCCCAGTCTCACTTGAGTCCGTTTAATAAATTCTTCCTGGAGCCGGAAACATTTATACCTGTTGTAAATAAAGTGATCATAAACCAGTTTCTCTGCAACAAATTAGCTGTTTTGTGCAATAATTATTCTTAGTTTGATGTATGTTATAGTAAAGCTTAGAAAAGAAAGGATGAATCCTCGTGAATAGCAAGCTGATCAAGCTCTGTTTTCTTTCCGGTCTTATACTGGCACTGCTGCTGACCAGTGCCTGCTCCCCTTCCCAGCAGCCGGCACCCGAGGTAAAAAACGACCCCAAACCAGAAATAACCACCTCAGAAGTAGTTTTGTATTTTGCAGATGCGCAAGCCGAATACCTGGTGCCGGAACCGCGCAAGGTGACCATGCAGAAAGATGATTCCCTTGCCGAAGCCGTCGTAAAAGGATTGATTGCCGGTCCGCAAAACTTAAAGTTTGGGACGACCATACCGGCCAGCACCAGGTTGCTTTCGGTAAAGATTAAGGATAACATCGCTTATTGTGATTTTTCGGAAGAAATCAAGACTGAACACTGGGGAGGCAGTACAGGTGAGACTATGACCATTTTTTCCATAGTAAACTCGCTTACGGAATTACCGGAGATTAAGCAGGTGCAGATACTTATCACAGGTGAAAAGCAGGATTCACTGGCCGGGCACCTGGATATCAGCCAGCCCATAGCCAGGGATGAGGAATTAATCAAAGCCGAATAATGGAATAAAGTAAAATATTATAAGACCAGGGGGCAAAGTTGTTATCCCAGCAAACAACTCTGTCCTCGTTCTTATTTAGGTTTCTGCACTGGTGATTGCTTGGAATGCGAAGCAAACATAGCGTGGTTAAAGCTTATAAAATCTTTTATGCCGTTGTTTCCTGATGTTTCTAAGTCTTATCAAGTACAGGCCGCTAAAGATAATTAGCACAGCCGCAATGATCTTAAGCACGGTAATACAGACTACTTTAAAGCGGGTGAGGAAAGGTGGTTTGGCAGCCACTGAGGTGCTGGCCAGCATATCCATCTGCCCTATTTCGTGCCCGGCCACATATATTCTGCAGCTTCCCAGAATCTGCCCTTTGGCAACCGGGGCCGTAACCTGGCTCTGAGGATAGACCCGGTAAGCGAGTTGAGCTTCCTCATTGGCCGTAACCGCCACGTTTAGATCATCCTTTGGTCTGGCTTGAACGTTTTTTTCTTGTCCATTTTCTACCGGGATCACAACTGATAAATCTTTGCTCTTTTTTATAGTCTCCTTATGAAAATTGGCAAAACCATAGTCCAGCATTTGCGCAAGGTCCTGATACACCGACGGTGAATTCATGGCCACCGCAATCAGCAGCAAATCGCCTTTTTGGGCGGCACCAACCACGCAGTTGCCAGCCTGTTTGGTGTACCCGGTTTTGATTCCCACCGCATCGTCATACCTGTAGAGCAGACGGTTTTGATTGATAAGCAGCCTATCGTAATCATTATCCGCCCAGGGGATGGTCTTGGTTTTAGTGGACACCACCTGGCGAAAGATCTTATGTTTCAAAGCCTCCCGGCTCACCAGTGCCAGGTCATAAGCAGTCGTATAATGTGCACTGTTTTCCAGTCCATGCGGATTGCAGAAATGCGTATCCTTCATGCCCAATTGCGCTGCCCGGCTGTTCATTAACGCCACAAAATTCTTTTCACTGCCCGCCACACTTTCGGCCAAGGCCACTGCTGCATCATTGGCCGATTTCAGCATACAGGCATAAAGTAGTTGCTCTCGCGTCAGCTTTTCACCCGTCTCCAGCCAGATCGAACTTTCCGGGGTATCAACGGCAGTCTGGCTTATCTTAATCTGCAGATCCAGATCACCCTTTTCTACAACTATCAATGCGGTCATAATCTTGGTGACACTGGCAGGAGAGAGGCGCTGCCGGGAATTTACTTCATATAATATCCGGCCGGAAGAGGCATCCATTAAGAGTGCTGCCTTTCCTACAGTCTGCGGATAGGCTCCCTCTACTTTAGGCGAATCATCTTCTGCTGCATATACCGGGAGGAGCTGGGTAAAGGAAAATACCATAAGCAAAAAGTATAATATATATCTTCGATGAAGCATCGAGTTACTCCCGTTAAATATTAAAGTATTAGTGTATGAGTCAGGCCTAAATTCGGCTGTTCCCATTCCATGCCAATAATTATAAAGCCAACGGTAAGCCAGGGCAAGCTACAGTTTATAGCATTGCCAACGGGGCCAGGCCTTCCGCATTCTGCTGGCCGCTGTGGTGATTGTATCAATAGTATTGGGGACCAAGTAGTTAAACCAATTAACAACTTGGTCCCCCTCTATACATTTTTTCCATACGTAAAAAGCTAAGGTTTGAACATAATAAGTTACTTGGCAAACACCCTCTCTACTTTTATATCCAGTCCAGGAATAAGTTTACTGCTAAGGGTATCACCGGGAGAAAATGAAGCTATTTTCTCATACTTGCCTTGTTCATTCAGGTGGTAAATATCGATGGCCTGGAAATTGGGCCATACTATCCAGTATTCTCGAACCCCGCTTCTCTCGTACAGATTAAATTTTTCATTCAGGTCTTTCTTGGCAGTGGATAATGAAATAATCTCAACCAACAGGTCAGGTGCGCCCTTACAGCCACGGCTGTCTAGCTTATTTTGGTCACAGACCACTACAATATCCGGTTGAACTACAGTATTGACATCCTCATCAGGTTCATCCTGGCGTGGCAGGCGGACATCAAACGGGGCATGGAAAATGCTGCAGGGCTTATCTGCGGCAAATAGCTCCAATTGTGCTATTAATCTGGTTGAAATGCGCTGATGTTCCGTCGATGGAGCAGGAGACATAAGGTAAGGCACGCCATTAATAATTTCCCAGCGTTCTTCTTCAGGCCACTTCAAGTAATCACTATAAGTATAGTTTGTTGAAGATTCAGGGGATAAAATGGACATTATACATCCCTCCTTGGTTACCACCTTATAGTTAATCATAGGTAATTCAGATTCCCATTCTATGTAAATAATTATAAAGCCTGTGGCAAGCTAGGGCAAGTAACAGCTAGAGCAAT
>JAQUXM010000104.1 GCA_028692415.1 Syntrophomonadaceae bacterium
TAGAGGGAAAATATTCTGACCCTCATTATAATATTTGGAGGTGTTTTTTTAAATGGCTAAAGTTGTAGGAATAGACCTGGGTACTACCAACTCGGTAATCGCCATAATGGAAGGCAGTGAGCCCGCCGTTATTACCAATGCCGAAGGAGAACGTTTAACTCCATCGGTGGTAGGCTTTTCGAAAAGTAATGAAAGGCTGGTCGGCAGGGTGGCAAGGCGTCAGGCTATTACCAACCCGGACCGCACGATAGTATCCATCAAGAGGAAGATGGGCACTGATTACAAGGTGGATATTGACGGCAAGAAATATACCCCGCAGGAGATATCGGCCATGATTTTGCAGAAAATGAAAACTGATGCGGAGGCTTACCTGGGCGAAAAAATTACCCAGGCGGTTATAACGGTTCCCGCCTATTTTACCGATTCACAGCGGCAGGCTACCAAAGACGCAGGCAAAATTGCGGGGCTGGAAGTATTGAGAATTATAAATGAACCAACCGCAGCAGCACTGGCTTATGGCTTGGATAAGGATGAAAACCAGACTATTCTGGTATTTGACCTGGGTGGTGGTACTTTCGACGTATCCATTCTGGAAATCGGCGACGGGGTGTTTGAGGTAAAGGCCACCAGCGGCAACAACCGTTTGGGCGGCGATGATTTCGATGATAAAATAATCGACTGGCTGGTACAGGAGTTTAAGAAAGAACACGGGGTTGACCTGCGCAATGACAAAATGGCCCTGCACCGTTTGAAAGAGGCGGCGGAAAAGGCAAAACATGAACTTTCCGGGGTAATGAGTACCGACATTAACATACCATATATTACTGCTACCCAAGATGGCCCCCTGCATTTGGAAAGAACCCTGACCCGGGCGCGGTTCAATGAGATGACTGCGGAACTGGTGGAGAAGACCATGGGGCCCACCCGCCAGGCCATCAAGGATTCGGGGCTCAAAGCCAGTGAGATAGATAAGATTATCCTGGTAGGAGGCTCAACCCGTATCCCGGCGGTGCAGGAGGCGGTCAAGAATATTACCGGGAAAGAACCCTTTAAAGGCATCAATCCCGATGAAGTGGTGGCGGTAGGGGCCGCTATCCAAGCCGGGGTTTTAACCGGAGAGGTTACGGACGTAGTACTCTTGGATGTCACACCGCTGTCTCTGGGTATAGAGACTCTGGGCGGGGTATTTACCCGGATTATAGAACGCAATACTACGATTCCCACGGCTAAGAGCCAGATCTTTACCACGGCCGCAGATAGCCAGACTTCAGTTGACATTCATGTCTTGCAGGGCGAAAGAAAAATGGCCGGCAATAATATTACCCTGGGCAGATTCCAGTTAACTGGAATACCGGCTGCACCGCGTGGTATTCCACAAATCGAAGTCAAGTTTGATATTGATGTCAACGGTATTGTTCATGTTACCGCCAAGGATATGGCAAGCGGCAAGGAACAAAAAATAACTATTACTTCATCCAGTGGGTTGAAGGATGACGAGATCGAGCGTATGGTCAAGGATGCGGAAATGTATGCAGATGAAGATGAGAAGCGTCTGGAGGAGATTGAAGCCCGTAATGCAGCCGACAGCATGATATATCAGGCCGAAAAAACCTTGAAGGAATATGCGGACAAGATTGACGAGGAGGCCAGGAGCCTGATCGAAAAGGCCAAGGAAGAACTTACGCAGGCCTTAGCAGGTAGTGACATTGATGATATTAAAGCGAAAACGGAAGCACTGACGGAAGCAGTATTTGCTTTCACCAGCAAAATGTATGAAGCCGCCAATCAAGCCAATCAGGACGGTGGAGGCGGAGAAGAAGTCTTTGATGCTGACTACCATGTTGCTGATGATGAAAAGAAATAATACTAGTAAGGGGTAAGGCATGAGGTGTAAGGGGGAGTTTGGACTTTGCCTGCAATACAAGGGTGCAAGGTATACTACCCCCGTCTTTAACTGATTATGTCCGGTTTACCATTATATGCATTTTATCCTGCAAGCATTTATTTATCAATTGTGAACTATGTTAATTAGGCACAATAGGATGTAAAATGAATAGGGGAGAGTTAATATACTCGGAGGTTATTGCTTCCGGGTATGCCCTGTTTTAGGAAGGTGGGAAATAATGTCCGCTAAGCGCGATTTGTATGAAATTTTAGGAATTAACACCAAAGCTTCGCCGGATGAAATCAAAAAGGCTTATCGCAGCATGGCCCGCAAGTACCATCCGGATGTTAACCGCGATGACCCGCAGGCCGGTGAGAAGTTCAAGGAAATCAGCGAGGCCTATGAGATTTTAAGTGATCCCCAGAAAAAAGAATTATATGATCGTTATGGTCATGATGCCTTTGATCCTACGCGCAATGGCGGAGCCGGCGGTTATGGGGGCTTTGGCGGTTTTGAAAATATGGGTGGTGGCGGATTCGGTGACCTTTTCGACTTGATTTTCGGGAATGCATCCGGCGGACAGCGGAGAAGCGGGCCCCAGCGTGGGGCTGATCGCGAGTTGCGCCTGGATATTAATTTTGAAGATGCAGTTTTTGGTATGGAAAAAGATATCGAATTGCCCCGGATGGAAAGCTGCACCAAGTGTAATGGCAGCGGGGCTGAAGAGGGGTCCAGTGTCAAAACCTGCCCCACCTGCCAGGGCAGCGGGCAGCAGCGCACCGTACAGAGCACGCCTTTTGGCCGTTTTGAAAGCAGCCGAACCTGCAGCCGTTGTCACGGCGAAGGCAAGATAATAGAAAAACCCTGTTCCGCTTGTAAAGGCAGCGGGCAGGTACGCAAGCTGCGCAAGATTGAAGTGCGTATTCCAGCCGGCATCGACAGCGGGTCGCGGCTCCGCATCTCAGGTGAAGGTGAACAGGGTAGCAAGGGCGGTTCACCCGGAGATTTGTATATCAGCATAATGGTTAGACCCCATCCCAATTTTAAGCGGGAAGGAACCACTCTGATCGGCAATCTGGAGATAGATATGGTCCAGGCTACACTGGGAGCTGAGGTTGAAATACCCTTACTGGGAGGTGCGGTGCATAATCTGGTCATACCCGAAGGGGTGCAGCCGGGTGATGTAATAACGGTTAAAGGCAAGGGCATTCCCCACCTGCACAGTCATCGCATGGGCGATCTGAAGATAATAGTCAAGGTGAAAATACCTAAAAAATTAAGCCGCAAGCAAAAGGAACTGCTCCAGCAGTTTGCCGATGAGGGTGATGAAAAGCAAAGCAAAAAGGGTATATTTGAAAAGTTTAAAGATGCCATGGGCTAGAAGGAGTATCGTATATGAAATGGAAAGAAATTAGTGTACTAACCGAAGGTGTATGTGTGGAAGCTATTGCCGGCATCTTTCACCGCCTGGGCTCCGGCGGGGTTATTATCGAAGATCCTCAGGCTGCACGCAAGTATATCAACAAGGACGGGTGGAATCCGGAATCGGTTTCACCTGATTTTTTAGATCATGAATTTGTGGTGGTAAAAGCATATTTTCCTGAAGAACGACAAGTCCTTGAGGAACTGCGTTCCTCTCTAGATATGGTCAAGGACAACTTCAAGGTTGAATGCCGGGTATTTATTGATGAGGTCAGGGATGAAGACTGGGAAAACTCCTGGAAAAAATACTATCATACTTTCAAGATAGGTGAACGCCTGGTTATAAAACCTTCATGGGAAGAATACCAGGCTAAAGATGGTGAAGTAATTATAGATATTGACCCGGGCATGGCCTTTGGCACTGGTATCCATGCATCTACCCGCTTTTGCATGAAGTTTGTTGACCAGTATGTCAAGGGCGGGGAAAGTATTGTGGATGCCGGCTGTGGCTCGGGAATCCTTTCCATAGCGGCGGCTAAGCTGGGAGCAGTTCGGGTATTTGCCATGGATGTTGATGAACTGGCGGTGAAAATTGCCCGGGAGAATATAGCTCTGAACGGTCTGAAAGACGTAATTCAAGCGCAGACTGGCGATATTGTAGAAGAAATTGGGCAGCAGCGGCCGGATATGATTTTGGCCAATATTACGGCTGAGGTGGTTAGTCTGCTTATTCCTGAAGCCGCCAAGGTTCTGGCTCCAGGAACTTATCTGTTCGGTTCTGGTATTGTAGACAGCCGCTGGCCAGGTGTGAAAAAACAGCTTGAAGAGCATGGCTTTGAGATCGAGCAAATGCTGACTGATGTGGATTGGATAGGGGTAGCCGCGAAGAAATTATAACGAGACGCTGCCTCGATGCAGCAGTATGTTAAAAATGCTTCGCTTTTTGATGCTTAAACGAGGAGCCGCTCTTTGCAGCGGTGTGTTGCCCCCTACGGGGGCCACTTATATTAATTCCCTTCAGGAATGATTAAATTGTGTTGAAACTAGTGTGCTTGTCATTGCGAGGAGCGCAGCGACGCGGCAATCTTCCCCGGTAATTGCCGCGTCGCTTACGCTCCTTGCAATGACAAATACGCTAGTTATCATAGCAATGCAGAATTGCAAAGTAATCGTTTCTTTGCTGTACTAACTGGTCAACTGCTAAATTTAAGTTTATAATTCAGAATTCAAAATTCCTATGGGGGTGTGTTGATGCACCGCTTTTTTATTGCACCGGAGAGTATAAGTGGACAATTCGTACAGATTGATGCAGTTCAGGCCAGGCATATCGAAAAGGTATTGCGTCTCAAAGCCGGGGATTCGATACTGGTCTTTGACGGCCAGGGCAAAGAATACCAGGTGAAGCTGCTGGGCAAAGAAAATGAGATCTGGAATGCGGAAATAGAAGCTGAACTGGCAAGTCTGCAAGGGCCGGGAGTAAGACTCACGCTGGTTCAGGGACTGCCCAAGGGCGATAAAATGGATACGATTATTCAAAAGGCGGTGGAAATAGGGGTTAAACGCATTATACCGATGTGTTCGGAACATAGCGTGGTGCGCCTGACTGGCGATAAAGCCGCCAAAAAATTACAAAGGTGGCAGTTGATCGCCCGGGAGGCCTGCAAACAGTGCCGCCGTAATACAATTCCGGAAATCCAGACCATAAGTAATTTTCCTGCCATACTACATGGCAGGGGAGATAATCCGGTTATCATGCTCTATGAGCATGAGGAATATTTGCGGCTGGGACATCTTTTGAAGGAGCAACACCAAAGTTTTAGGGAACGGGAAATCTTGATGATGGTAGGACCGGAAGGAGGCTTTTCGCCAAAGGAAGTCGAACTCGCAAGGGAGCAAAATGTTTTTATAGCGGGATTAGGACCGGGGATATTAAGAACCGAAACCGCTGGTCTGGTGGCTGCCAGCATCGTCCTATACGAATATGGAGAACTGGGATAAAGGAATAGAATTATGAAATCAGTTGCTTTTCACACGCTGGGCTGCAAAGTCAACCAGGTGGAAACCGAAATAATTAGAGAAGATTTTGTCAGCAGAGGCTACCGGCTGGTTGATTTTAATGAGACAGCGGATATTTATATCATAAATACCTGTACCGTTACCCATATTAGTGACCGTAAATCACGAGCCATGATTCGGAGGGCGGTAAGAAACAATCCCCAGGCGATAATAGTTGCTACCGGTTGTTTAGCCCAGACCGATGCTCTGCAGTTGGCGCAAATTGAAGGGATAAGCTTGGTGGTAGGCAATCGTGAAAAGGGGAAAATAGTTGATATAATAGAGCACTGGGAAACAGAGCAGGAGCAGCACCCGCCTAAAATATTGGTGCCGCCAATTACTGCCCAGGATAAGCCGGAAGCAGTTGACTATTTTCATCTCCAGCAGCGGGCCCGGGCCTTTGTGAAAGTACAGGATGGCTGCCAGAGCTTCTGCTCTTACTGTATCGTGCCCTATGCCCGCGGACCGGTGCGCAGCAAGCTTCCCGATGACGTTTTGCGAGAAGTACGGCAGCTTCTGACCTTGGGCTATCGGGAAATAGTCTTGACCGGAATCCATACCGGCATGTATGGCCTGGATTTGGACAAGGTTGATTTATATCAGCTTATATGTTTACTGATGGAAGAAATAGAAGGAGATTACCGTGTTAGATTGAGTTCCCTGGAACCCCTGGAAGTTAATGAGAAGTTGATTGAGCTGGCAGCAAGGGAGGAAAGAGTCTGCAGGCATTTTCATATTCCTCTGCAAAGCGGCAGCAATAAAATCTTGTCAGCCATGAACCGCCGGTACAAGCGGGAATATTACAGGGATCTAGTGCGGAATATTGCCGCGACCATACCAGGCGTGGCAATTGCTGCCGATATCATGGTGGGATTTCCCGGTGAGGAAGAAAAGGATTTTCAGGATAGTTACGAGCTTTTGGAATCTCTGCCGCTTTGCGATTTGCATGTTTTCAAGTATTCCAAGCGGCCCGGCACACCGGCGGCCCTACTCCAGCCAGAAGTCAGCGAACAAGCAAAAAGGGTCCGGAGTGATAAATTGCTGAGACTGGCTAAAGATAAGCAGCATCGTTTTTTGAAGTCAGCAGCGGGGCAGGAATTAAAGGTGGTTGTAGAAAGATCAACCGGAAACGATATTTATCTGGGAACCAGCGACAACTACTTGAATGTGGAGTTTAAAACGGCCGAAAACCTTGTCGGCAAATTCGCGAGGGTTATAATCGACGGAGATGATAATGGGATTGCCCGGGGGAGAATCCTCAACGGGTTGACCAACCCATAAGCGCGTAAATGGGTCAATAAGCGGTGATAGACGTTATTAACTCAGCTACCCCTAACAATAACAGTATTGCCTGCCAGACCGGCATATAGGAGCCAAATAGGCCTAAACCGAGCAAGAACAGAGATACGGCAAAACGTAAAGAACGATCTAATGAACCCACATTCTTATTAATAGATATCATGTTTTCATCTCCTTTGGGATTTTTATTAAAAGTTAATTTGATTTACAGTTATTATTTGATAAAATAAATGAAATATTCAATTATGTTCAGGTAGCTATTTAAGCGTCGGAAGAAACTGTGGAGTAGTTTCTTCCAGACCGCTGCAACGAGGCGGGGGAGATTAGAACCCGCCGACTGTTTTGTTAATAGGACCCCGTCCGATTAAAGAAGCGGGGGACATCTTTTCGCCTCGTTATTGGACTTTCAGGAGATGGAGGTGACAAAAATGACCGTTGATTGCCTGTTTTGCAAGATTGCCGCAGGGCAAATTCCTGCTGTGATTGTTTATGAAGATGAAAAAATAATTGCCATTAACGATATTAACCCAGCTGCTCCCGTGCATGTATTGTTGATACCCAAGGAGCATATAGCCTCACTGGCTGACATTAATGAACAGCACAGTCCGTTACTGGCTCATATCCAGCTAATTGCGTCCAAACTGGCCAAAGACCTGAAAATTACCGAGCAAGGCTATCGTCTGGTAAACAACTGTGGTATATGGGGTGGGCAAACGGTTTTGCACCTGCATTATCATCTGTTGGGTGGGCGCGAATTAAGCTGGCCTCCCGGTTAGACTTGACTTTGAGCACTAAATAGTAGTAAAATGAAATGGCATTTATTTCAGCCTGGTGTAATGAGGGGAGGGAAATAATGAGCGAAGTTAAAGTTGGGAAAAACGAATCCCTGGACAGTGCCTTAAAAAGATTTAAACGTTCCTGCCAAAAGTCAGGAGTTATGCAAGATATTAGAAAACATGATCACTACGAAAAACCGAGCATTAAGAAGAAGAAAAAATCTGAAGCGGCTCGTAAAAAAAAGAAATTCTAAAACAAGAAATCCAGTCTTCTGGTTAGAGTTATAAAAATAGAGTAACCAGATTAATGAAATATAATTCGTTCGACAAAGGTCTGGTAAGCACTCTTACCAGACCTTTAAATATTTTAATTTAATTAAAAAGCGAGGCGTTAGGGGTAAGGCGTGAGGGGAAGAAAGACCAAGCTTGATGCTTGCGTTTATAGATGGTGTATCATTCCCGCGAGCTGAGGTTATTAATATCACTTGTTAAGCCGGTAATAATTACTGAGGGGGTAAAATAATGAGCTTTATGAACAAAGGCATGCAGAATCGGAAGCAGAGAAGAGCCGTTTATATAATTGCCGGACTGGTAATCGTATCATTCCTGTTCAGCATCGTTGCGGTAGCCTTTGTATAGACATGAAATTAAAAGAGCAATTTATAAGCCTGGCGCGGTTGAAAGAGATTTTCACAGCCCAGGCATTTTTGTACTTTTTACTCCTTGAAAAATATGGAGTAAATGATATCGGGAGGCAATAGGAGGGGGCAGAAAATAGGAGAGGGGGAGGCGTATACGCCTCCCCTGGTAAATGGTTAGTTAGGGAAAATATTGCCAGGTATTTGCCCTCAAATTAAGTGATGAGTATAACGAGGCGAAAAGATGTCCCCCGCTTCTTTAAACGGTCGGATTCCTATTAAAAAAACAGGTGGTGGGTTCTAATCCCCTGCCTCGTTGCACAGTGGTGCGAAGAACTGCTCCCCAGTTTCTTCCGACGCTTAAAACTTTTAAACTCATATTGTAATATTTTTCCTAATATGCCATGAGGACGAAGTAGCTTGAGATCTATTGGGAAGGTGAGTTTGGGAATTTGTCAAACCATATTATCATATTATATAGAGCTAAACAGTCCTTACATATTAGTCTAAAACATTTTCATATTTTAATCCATATTACGACACGAATTTCTAAATATAGTGAAAGGGAAGTCTGGAGGACTTCCCTTTCCGCTTTTGATCTAGTTCAAAAAAATAAACATGCTTGAAGGAAAATTCCTTATCGACAGATTGATATGGCTTAGTTAAACTTGGCCGCGTAATCGGCTTTAAAATGCTTCATGGTGGTCAGGGCCGGAGACGGTGCGGCCTGACCCAAACCACAGAGACAGGCCTTGGTCATAACCGTGCCCAGTCTTTCCATCAGATCCAGGTCGCCGACTGCGCCATGGCCTTCCTTGATGCGCTTGACCATTTCATGCATGCGCTTGGTGCCTTCCCGGCAGGGGGTGCATTTGCCGCAGGACTCATGTTCAAAGAA
>JAQUXM010000105.1 GCA_028692415.1 Syntrophomonadaceae bacterium
CGTATATATTTACCGTAATGAGGATATAACTGTCTACATAATAGGGAGATTGTAAGGGGACATTCCCCGATAGGGTGTTCGCCTTTCCTTAACCACTGTGTCACCTTTTTTCTTAAACAAGGGAGGAAGTGTCAAATGGGGAATCAGGTATGCATGGGAGCCATGATGCAATGCAGTTTTGGGGTAGCGCCTTCAAGCTTGACGGTACTGCCCACCAATCGCGTGATGACATCCAATATGCCGGCAGCCAATATTATGGATAATGTACCTTTTCTCAATATACTGCCCTTCGGTATGTGCAGTTCGCTGGCCAATCCGGCAGTGGCATCGGCGACTTCTGCAGCCCTGGGGGTTCTTACTCCCATGCCCTGTACTCCGGTTATACCGGCTCCCTGGGTACCAGGTTCACCCCAGGTGCTGATTGCCAATATGCCCGCCTTGAACAACAGCTCCAAACTCATGTGCGCCTATGGGGGGGTAATTTCGATCAACATGCCGGGTCAAATGCAAACCCAGGTTCCATAAGTACCGGGTTATGGGCCTATTTAACAGGAGCTTTGAGCAGACTATTTTCCACCCGCAGGGCTACAGCTTCAGGAACCCACTCTTTCCACACATCCGGATATTTATTCAAGAAATACAGCGCGGCCGCTTCCTGGTCAACCTTATGCGCTGCCATATAGCCCAGCACGTCTTCATTTTGTTCCAGATTGGTTTTATATTTGGATAAGAAATCAGCAACCTCGGGAGCCTTGTCCAGCAATTTGCGGTTAGCTGCGATTAAAACCTCAGTTTCCGGGTAGGCACAGGCATAGGTGGTTTTCCACTGGTATGGGCTGAAAGCTGGTTCGCGCAGCAGTATCATCTTGTATTTAGCCGTTATGCTGGGGCTGAATCCATAGCCAACCCAGGGCCGGGCTTTTTGGTAGGCGTTGGCCAGGGAACGCTCCAAATCCTCGGATGATTGGCTACCCGACAGATCAAAGTTCTTCGCAAGGCGATAAGCCTTGAATTTAGCCTGGTTAATGGCAGTGGAATGCCAGCCGGGAGGGCCATTATGGATAACTGCCTTATTGTTGTCGGTGAAACCAAACAGTTCTGCGTAACGGCTTAGATCATATATGGATTTCAAATTTGGTGCCACCGGTTCAATGCCCCTTTCCACATCACCTTCCACGAGGTAAGCCGGCACATACCAGCCTTGTTTGGCTCCCGTATAATTGCTGCCCAGGATACGGACCGATTTATTTTTGGAAACAGTGCTCCAAGCCTCTTGATTGTTCTGTGGCCATACCTCCATGATTATATCCAAGTCTCCATGACTTAAAGCCTGCCAGGTTAGCAAAGTATCGCCGTTCAAGTATTCTACCGGGTAAGTGTAGCCGTTTTTTATAATTAGCCCGGCTATACGGTTGTGTACTTGAATACTGTCCCAATTGCCATCAGCCAAAACAATCGAGGGCTTAGTGCTTTGGGAGCGATTGGCAAGATCCGAGGTTTTCCCCCGGCTGCCGCAGCCCGAGAGACAAAGAAAGCAGGAAGCAAGGAAAAACAAGCATAAAATACCAGACTTGATGGATAAATTCTTTTGAAATGTAAGCATATATTCTCTCCTTAAGAAGCAATTATTTATCTGCTAACTCCCGATACCTGCCTTATCCTTTTTATACAAACCCGATATCCACCTTTAGTTGCAGTAGGTACAGGCAAATTAACTGCTTGCGAACACCATAATTTAACATATCATAAATGCAAGGTATTTCGATAAGCTATTACAATTAAAGCTAATATTCTGTAAATAGCGAGATTTTTCCTGCAAATATATACATACAGCATAGTTTATTTTATAAAAAATATGGTAACATAGAAAGAAAAATGTGAAACATTGAAAATTATAGCATACATCCAAACAACTTGTTTTAGCATTAAGATATGCAGCTTTGATGAACGTACTATCCCTGCACACTTTTATTAAGCCCGAAAGGGAGGTGAACATTGAGATCAACCTAAGAGAAAGCGACTCTCTTCCGGGGGACCACAATGATAACCATAAAATCCAGTAGTCTGGGCCATACATATTTTTTTAAATCTGTTTCCCGGATACTTGAATTAAAGAAGAAATAGAAGGGAGGGAACTGGTTTCTGATTCACATGGAGTAATCCGCGAGGGGATCTCTGTAAGAATTCAGTAACTGGAAACGAATGCCGGAGTATTTATCACCAGGAGTTTATGTTGAAGAGTTTGAAAGCGGTGGCAAACCCATGGAGGGGGTTAGTACAAGTACTGCTGGATTCATCGGCTTGGCGGAGCGGGGAGCTGTTGAGGGTCTGCCCGAACTGGTAGCCAATTTCGGGGATTTCCAGAGAATATTTGGCAGCTACCTCTCGGAAAATGCCTTTGGAGACTATCGCTACCTGGCCTATGCTGTAGAGCATTTCTTTATTAATGGCGGCGGGCGTTGTTATGTAATGAGAGTGGCCCCGCCTGACGCCCGCGAGGCCAAGAATTTTACCGAAGAGGATCAGGAAGATTTAATTCTCAAAATTACCGCGCGGAACCCAGGCATGTGGGGAGATAAAGTCAGAATCCTGCTGGTTCCGTCCAGTAAAGCTAAAACCCAGATCCTGGAGGCGAACGCTGAGAGTTATAAAGTTAAAAGCAATGCCGGATTTTTCCCGGGAGATGTGGTCGTCTTTGATGATGGCGAAAACAAACAGTTCAACCGGGTGCTTAAATCCCAGGACAACGAGATTGTTTTAGAGCAAGCCCTGTCAGGTGATGTTGTAGATAAGCAACTGCTGCCCAGCAAAGTGCTGTCTACCTGTGAATTTTCCGTTCAGGTATTTTATGGCGGAGAATCAGAAATCTATGAAAAGCTTTCCCTGAATATAGCTGCTCCCAACTATATAGAAAAGAAGCTGGGACGTTCCAGCTTGATTATCGTTGAACATAACCAGAAGGCCAGCGCAAGTGATTCAGCCGTAGCGCCGTTTGATTTGCTGGCTGGCGAAAGTGCGGGACAGGAAGAATACTGGATAAGCCTGGCGGGTGGCAGTGACGGTTCAGTGAGCAGCGTGAGTGCTGCCGATTTTATGGGGGAAGACCGGGGTCCAGGCAAAAGGACCGGTATACAAGCTTTTATCGATAATGATGAAGTCAGCATAATGGCGGTACCGGGTGTAACTGACCCCAATGTCCAGCTTTCCCTGGTAGCCCATTGTGAGAATTTGAAGAGCCGTTTCGCAGTTCTGGATATTCCGCAGGACAAGAAGAAGGTAGCCGATGTCCAAACCCATCGCAATATATTCGATTCCGATTATGCTGCTCTGTATCACCCCTGGCTGCAGGTCTTTGATCCCCTGGATAAGCGCAACATATTTATCCCGCCTTCCGGTTCCATGCTGGGCATCTACGCCCGTAGCGATACCAGCCGCGGCGTACATAAAGCGCCGGCCAATGAAGTGGTGCGGGCCTGTGTGGGGCTGGACTGCCAGTATAACAAAGGCGAGCAGGACATACTGAATCCTAAAGGCGTCAACCTTATCCGCTTTTTCACCGGACAAGGTATTCGGGTATGGGGAGCGCGTACCGCCAGTTCCAATTCGATCTGGAAATATATTAATGTACGCAGGTTGTTTATTTTCCTGGAGCAATCCATTAAAAACGGCAGCAACTGGGTGGTTTTCGAACCGAATGACGAAAAACTCTGGGCCCGCGTACAGCGCACCATCTATAGTTTCCTGAACGGCGTATGGCGAACCGGTGCTTTGATGGGCGGAACCCCGGATGAAGCATTTTTTGTTAAAGTGGATCGCTCCACCATGTCCCAGGACGATATAGACAATGGGCGGCTCATTTGCGTTATCGGCGTTTCACCAGTCAAACCCGCCGAGTTTGTAATCTTCAGAATTACCCAGAAGACTGCTGATAGCGAATAGTATAAAACAACTAATGAAGGATCTGGAAAGGAGAGGAAATAATGGCTGATCGCGTTGATCCATACAGGAGTTATCGATTCTCGATAGAGATTGATGGAATTACCGAAGCATATTTTACCGAAGTAGTTGGTATTGAGGCATCATTTGATGTAATTGAATTTCGCAGCGGGGACATGAGTTCGGCTTACTGGAAATTGCCGGGCTTGTTCAGAAACACCACCGTTACCTTGAAACAGGGGGTAACCGACAACATGGAACTATGGGAATGGTTCAAGACCGAGCCGATTATGTCTGGAGCCATTGAAAGAAAAGATGTTACGGTTAAAGCTGTGGATGACCAGCAGGCGGAAGTGGCAGTTTGGACTTTCTATGATGCCTGGCCCTGCAAATATATATCCGGCAATTTCAATGCCAGTGAATCAGGCGTTCTGATTGAGTCAGTAGAATTAGCTTATGAAGGATTTATGAGATCCAAGTAAGTCCTAAATAAAACAAGGGGATGGAATTGGAAACCTGTTTTTAATTCTTTCCTCTTGTTTTTATCAATATGATGACCAAACAAAAATAATAACGTCTTAAGAAGTGAGGGCGTCAGGGTAAGGCATTTAGTCTGTAAAATCCTTGCCGTTATTTTTGGAGGATGCTTGCTGGCTGTGCCCCTATAGGTATGTGCTTGTCATATCCGGTGGTTACAAGATTAGCAAGAAAAACAGGAATGGGGGATAAAGCCTATGTCTTTTCAAACTGAATTCGAGTTTGAACTTCCCAAAGGGTATATAGATGACAATGGAACATTGCATCGCAAGGGCACCATGCGTCTGGCCACTGCTGCCGACGAAATCCTGCCCATGCGTGATCCCCGGGTGCAGCAAAATCCTGGTTACCTGACCATCATTCTGCTTTCCCGGGTAATTATTAAATTGGGTGATGTCCGGGCGGTTGATACCAAGGTTATCGAAAAAATGTTTACAGCTGACCTCAGCTACTTACAGGATTTTTACCAGCGTATAAATGAACTTGAAACACCCAATATCAGAGTGGTCTGTCCTAAATGTGAGCATGAGTTTGAGACTGAAGTAAATTTTATCTGATGGGCGGCGGCATAAAGTCCTATCCGGCAGACAAGATTTATCAAGAGGTGGCTTTTATTGCTTATTATACGCACTGGCCGCACGACCAGATCATGTCTATGGAACACCGGGACCGCCGCCGGTGGTGCGAAGAAATATCCCAGATCAACCGTCGCCTGAATGATGAACCGGAAAATATGTTCGATGTTTTTAACAAGAAGAGGTGAATTCCCCCATGGTTGCTAATAGCTATCCGAGTACCGCATTTCGCTTTCAGGTTGAATTAGATGGCTTGCTGGTAGCGGGTTTTTCTGAAGTTATGGGGCTGGAAGCGGAAACTGAGGTTGAGATCTATCACGAAGGCGGCGTCAATGATTTTGAACATCGCTTCATCAAGGTGCAAAAGCATCCCAACCTGGTTTTAAGGCGGGGGATTACTAATTCTCTTGAACTCTGGAACTGGTATGAAGGGGTTGCCATGGGTACCATTACCAGAAAAAACGGTTCAATCATATTATTGGATGCCAGTGGATCAGAAACCTTGAGGTGGAATTTTTTTAATTCATTCCCGGTAAAATGGGTGGGACCGCAGTTAAGAGCGGTCAGCAGCGAAGTAGCTATAGAAACCCTGGAAATTGTGCATCAGGGCTTGAAGACGATAGCCGGCAGCTAGAATACAGGGGAGTATAAAGAATAATTGCTTGCTTTGCTTTCAATAGAGGGTGGGGTTTGATTCAATTGATAAGATCTGCTATCCAGCCGGTAAAAAAGGAATCAAGTCACCAGCATTTTGCTGCCCAAATCCAAAGAAAGTATGTCCGGGCAGGGGTCTTGGGCTGGAACCCCATCTCCCTTGTGTTCAGGGCCAATACCGGGATAATGAGGCAGGAAGATGCCGCACCAAGGCCTATTGTTATAAATTTTCAGTGGCATTTGGCCAGACTTAGGGAGCAAAAAAACACCATACAAGTCCTTCAGGAAAAGCTTTATTATTTGCTAGACAGGGCTGATAAGGAAAAGCCAGGCCAGGGAGAGCAAGAAATCCCCCCGGCTTTTCAGCATTACTATAATTGGGAGCATCATCCCGACACCCGCCAAAGCTTGAAACCGCATATTGCCAGCATATACCGGGAAAAGATCCTGGAACGCCTGCTATGGGAAACCATAAGAGAAATAAGCAGCAGCAAGCTTTTGGACAAGCCAGTCAATAATCACCCAACCCCGTTTAAAGAGAGGACAGGACGCATTGCCGGACGGTTGCCGGGCAATCCCAGCTACCGCTATATGGGTAGCCAGAACGATGTTCGGACTGATGGCCAAACCGAAGCCTTCAATTATCAGCGCTTAAGTCCCGCAATATATTTTAACCCGCCATATAACGGAGCGGGCGAGCGGAAAGCAGCCTCAGGAAGAGAAAATCACATAATTGGATACCTGTACCAGCAGGCAGCACTTGCCGGCGAAATAGATGCGGTAAGGGATATTGACGTTAATCATCCAGGTAAAAAGCGCCTGCTGCAGGCGTTAAAAAAAATAGAGCAAAGCAATCTCATAGCAAGCGAAGCTGAAAAAAATGAGCATTCCGGCCGAGCGGAACAGAAGATAAAGAAGATAAAGCGATTGTTGAAACAACTGCTTTTATGGCAAGCAATAAGGATCAATAAACCGCAGAACTGGATGAGGAGCAGTGGGGAGCACAGCAGGACCAGGAATTATCCGGGTCAAGTTGGGCGGAAAACCATAGGCCGCTGGCAGAAGCTTCTCAGCAGCATAAATATGCAAATAAATGCTCCCGAACTGCTCCCAAGAGGGCGAGCCGTGAGCGTTGAACCGATAAAGAGGAATTATCCGGCCAAGATACCGATCTTTTCCAAAGCTGGTTTCCCGGAAGTTCAAGTTGCCCAATCTGAGGCAGCCAGGCGTGATATGCTGGCTGTTATGGTATATCTGAAACCCAGATCATTCAAGCAATACATGATGGAAAGACGCTGGCCCCGTGCGATGGCCAGGTTTGAAGAGGAGCCGGTAAGTCCAGGCGGCTCAGCTTACCGGGCCAAGCTGCTGGATCACTGGTTCAGACAAAACATAAGCGAAGCACGTAAACGAATAAGCCCGGATAGAATCGATAAGAACAATTTGGGGCAGTTAAATGACCGCGCAATCATGAGCCGCAGGAGGATACCGGGCGAATCCAGCTACCGGTATCAGGGTGAACCGAGCGCGGTTTGGCCCGTAGGGACCGAAGCCGTCAATTATCCGAATTGGAAACCCGATACACATCTTCTTCCGGCCCTAAGTAAAGTGGAACGCGGGAAGAGAACACCAGGAAATGAGAATCAAGAAAATCAAATAATCAAATATCTGGACCATCAGGCATCATATACGGGTCAAACGAAGGATGAAAACAGCAAGAACCTTGATTACCTGGATAGAAACGGTCTGTTGCCCCAGTTGATAAAGATAGAACCGAGCAAGGCTCTTAGGTTTGAAATCAAAGAAAAAGAACGTCCCGGGAAAATACCGGGAGCTAATATAGAAAACTTGATGCAGCAGCTCTTGATCTGGCAAGTAATCAGAGCCCAAGAGCCCCAGGGTTTGACGGGAAGCAGTCGGGAGAGCAGCAGGACAGCTCATTATCCGGTACAAAAGCAGCAGAACATCACCGAGCGCTGGTTGACGCTGATGCTGGCCACCAAGAACAGGGGAAACCATGCTGCAATATCCAACCAAGCACGAATCCCTATCGTTAATCAATACCAGGAAAACGATCTGGCCAGCGAACCGGGCATACTTGATCGATCTAATACGAACGTTGAAAAAACCGGACCAGCGATACCCCGAAGGATTATGCTGGCTATGCTCGTATATCTGAAACCTGGATGGTTCAGGCAATCTGTGATGGAAAAGCACCAGCCCCGGACAGCGGCCGCAACGCCGGAACCGCCCGGAATGTCAAAAGGTGATTACCGCGAAAAAATCCTGGAACGCCGGCTTGATGCCGGCGAAGCGTCCGGGTTTATACGCTTGCCGCGAGTAGAGCCATACAGCCTGCGGCAGTTGAGCAATCGTATGGGAAGTATAGCCAAACCATGGCCGAACCAGCCAAGATATTGGCATAACAGCAATCGGCGAGAAATTTCTGCACGCGCAGAAGGCGGAACGGCTGTTAATTTGCTATATCCCAATATATATCTGACCCTGCCGTCGCGCCGACCGGGCGGCGGGAAGACCGGCTTAAAAAGCCAGGGCGAGATAATTAGATATCTGGATAATACGGCTGCACTGAAACCCCAAAGCCGGAAATCAGAGCATGAGCTTAGGCGTTATACCGATATAGTCAGCCTGCAGTCCCGGTTTGGCAAAATGGAGCAGTTGCAGGATGAATCAAGAGATTATCAAGCAAGATTACCCTTTGGAACAAAATATGAGCCGAAGCTGGAACAACTGCGGCAAGAGCTGCAGTTATGGCAGTTAATCAAAGCGCAGGAGGCCGGGCCTGGGCCGGATAGCAGCCAGGCCAGTGCCCGGATCTATCATTTACCCGGGCCATACGTAGAGCCCACCATCGAGCGGTGGCAGACCCTGATTAAAGAAATAAGACGGGAAGGCCAAGCTGCGTTGCTGCCAGGCCGGGAGAAATCCCGAAGTTTTCCGGCAGTGAAAAAGTATTGGCAAGGGCG
>JAQUXM010000106.1 GCA_028692415.1 Syntrophomonadaceae bacterium
AGGATCGCTTGCACATGCTATTTCTTGCAAATACTGACCATATTCGTTTTTCCTTAATGGTTCAGCCAGCTGTAAAAGCTGCGTACTGTCAATGTAGCCCATATAATATGAAATCTCTTCCAGGCAAGCCACCTTGAATCCCTGTCGGTTTTCAATTGTTTCAATAAATTGACTGGCCCTCATCAATGAATCAAAGGTACCTGTATCCAGCCAGGCAAAACCTCTACCCAGAACCTGCACATGGAGTTGATCCTGTTCAAGATATATGCGGTTTAAATCGGTTATTTCCAATTCTCCTCTGGCCGATGGTTTGATATCTTTTGCGTATTGAACTACCTTGTTATCATAAAAATACAGGCCGGTAACCGCATAATCGGATTTGGGATACAGCGGTTTCTCTTCCAGTGAAAGTGCCTTGTATTGACTATCCATCTCCACAACCCCAAATTGCTCCGGATTCTTGACCCGGTAGGCAAATATGGTAGCCCCTTCGATACGGGATGCTGCCCGTTGCAGCACCGGGGTAAAGCCTTGTCCATAAAAAATATTGTCACCTAAAATCATGGCTACTTGATCCTGTCCAATAAAGTCCTCCCCAATAATAAATGCCTGCGCCAAGCCATCCGGTGCAGGTTGAACCGCATATAATATGGACAAGCCCAGACGGTTCCCATCTCCCAGCAGTTGTTCAAAGCGGGGCGTATCTTCAGCTGTAGATATTATTAAAATTTCGCGTATACCAGCTAACATCAGTACCGAAAGCGGATAATATATCATAGGTTTGTTAAATACAGGCAGCAATTGTTTAGATATGCATTTGGTCAGAGGATAAAGACGCGTTCCGCTCCCACCCGCTAATATAATACCTCTCATTTATTGCCCTCCCCTTTATGCAATGGACTGATATTGTTAAGCTTAAATTGAAGCATAACTTCAGGTTATTGGAAATCGGACCTTCACTTTGCTCTAATCCTTACCAGTTAGTAATCTACCGTCTGCCTTTCAACTGATGTCCTTTTGTCTTCTCCGGTCGAAGACCATGTCCAGAAATTGTTTATTAAATAATTCCATCCTACGGCACATGAAATGCCTATCAGATTGGATAATATATGATTAAATTTGAAATTATAATAAAAGAAATGAAGTACTCCAATATTAATCCCAATTCCAAATAGTGATGTAATAATATATCTGATACCTCTGGTCAAAACAGAATTATTACCTACATTGGCCCAGGTGATTTTATCATTGAGCAAAAAATTAATTAGCATAGCCACCATAGCCGAAATCAAACCGGCTAATTTGACTTCAAAACCGAGCCGGGTAAGAATATAATAAATGAACATGTTTACAAATACCCCAGATAATCCAACCATGGCAAAAAAGTAAAACCGTCTATCCTCTGGACTATCACTTATCAATCTAAGCAGGTGCCGTAAATAATTCCATTGCTCCTGCATAGACATTTTAGATTCGCCAGCCGCACGTGGCATAAACTGATAGGGGATTTCAGCCACTCTTGCGTAATTGCCCCTGGCCAGGACCTCAATTAGTATTTTCCAACCTATAGGCCGCAATGTTACTCCTTTAATAACATCCTTACGAAACATAAAAAATCCACTGGTTGCATCACTAATTGGTCTAAGCTTTTTTAGCGCTGCCTTACCTATATATCTTGCCGTTGCAGAAACGATTTTGCGATTTAGGTTCAGTCCTCCGTCATCGCCACCGGGAATAAACCGGCTGGGTACAACTATATCAAATCCTGATTCAATTGCTTTGAACATATATGTAAGTAACTCGGGTGGATGCTGTAAATCTGCATCCATGACCGCTATAGTATCGCCCCTGGCAATTTCAAATCCTCTAACAACGGCGGTTCCTAATCCTCTTGCATTTTCCCGATGCTCGTATCTAACATGCGGATCTGATTTGATTAAATGTTCAAGAATAATAGGAGTATCATCATTGCTGTCATCAACGAATATTATTTCATAGTCGATTCTGAGAGTCTGTTCAACATATTGAGCAATTTTGATTACATTCTCTCTTTCATTGTAGGTTGGGATTACCACACTTAATGTATTAGGGAATATATTCTCAGTCATTGTTCATCACTCGCCATCATTAGTAATGGGTTATTTTTAAGCATCGGAAGAAACTGCGGAGCAGTTTCAACACACTGCTGCAACGAGGCAGTACCTCATTAGAACCCGCCCCCTGTTTTGCTAATATGAACCAGACCATTTAAAGAAGCAAGGGACATCTTTTCGCCTCCTTATAATGTGAAATATATTTACGGTAACTTTAACCTAACTATCGGATCCTTCAAACATTAATCACCCATTTCGTCTTACTATATTGCCAAGCCTCTCCCCAGAGGGCATTCTTGTTTGGGCAACATAAAAAGCATAAAATAATCGCGAATGGTGTTCCAGGTTCTTAGCTTACTGGAACTCATTTTGTGGTCATAGCGTAAGACCAGTGGTACTTCAACCACTTTATTGGCAAAGGAAACAAATTTCAGCAATATTTCGGCACTGGTTGCAAAACTGCGAAATGTTAAAAAGCTCTCCTCAGTCCTAGATAATGCCTGGTTCACCATAGTAGTCCGATAGGCCCTGAAACCTACTGTATAATCTCGAACACCTTTTAGGGGGAAAATAGTTGACAACAATATCCGGGCTCCCCAGCCGTAAATTCGTCGCAGCAGTGGAACTCCAACCTGCTTACCGCCTTGAGTAAATCTGGAAGCTATTACGATATCTGCTCCTTTCTGAACTTCAACAAGCATTTGCTTGATTATCCCACCTGGATGTGAAGCATCTGCATGGAGAGTTACCACACAGATTGAACTCATTCTAATGGCCTCACCAAATCCAGTGAGAATTGCCTGCCCTACCCCCATATTTTGCGTGTGTGACAAGACCTTAACCCGGTGGTTTTCCTGTGCCCACTTATTCACCAGTTCCAGGGTTCGGTCTTTGCTGCCATCGTTAACTGCTACAATGCGATAATCATATCCCGGGGGCATTTCAATCTTCTCATCAAACATTTCCTGCAATACGGGTATTGATAGTTCCTCATTATACATAGGTAATATTATTGCCGCCAGATCCTGTGCCACTATTTTACACCCCCATAAATGTCTATCCCGTACTTATGTTTTAAATATCTTTTTACCTGCTATTTATATTTTAAGCATCGAAAGAAACTGCGGATCAGTTTCAACACACCGCGCCACACTTCCTATTTCATTAAACAATGAAAATCGAATCGGATACACATAATATTATGAAAGGGTTATACTGAATAGAAATTGCTTAAGTCCTAGGTTGCTATTCATCCTTGGATCTTCCTCTCCAATTGTTTATATTCTCCAGGGTATCCTTGGTATTTTCCCGCACAATATTTTGCAGTAAAATGACCGGATTTTCTGTTTTCCAACTCTTTTCTTCAGTAAGCACCCCAATAATGCCTGCCAGGCGAAACCAGTAGACCAAGTAGCGGTATAAGGGCATAAAAAAGACAATCCACCATATTCTTTTCAGTTCTTCTTGATATTCTTCGGTGGAACCCTTATAGGCTATATAGAAGGTACAAACCTCCAGGATAAAGTAACACACGAACATACCTATCAAAGCGATCACGATGGTTGGTAATGGATAGCCCAGAAAGTACAAGAACGGCAGCAGAAATGTCCAGGCCAGACGCAAGATCGCCAAGGTATGGTCAGATATCAGAATCCGTCCCACGAAATCGAACAGAGCAGCGCGAATACCAGGAATCTTCTGGTAGTAAACCCCGGTTACCTCGACCTCACCGCGCTGCCAGCGCAGACGCTGCGAGTAAAGCCGGCTCATATTTTCAATGGGTTCCACATAGGCCAGGGCATCCGCAATAAAGCCAATCCGACCACCACTATCTTCAATGGCTTTACGGATATTAAATGTCAAATCGGTATCTTCAGATACCGTTCTGGTTTGATAGAGAAAGGATTGCAGGATAATGTCGCGCCGGAATATGGAGAACGCTCCGGAAAGTGTAAAGATAGCATTTTTAAGATCCTGGTAACGCCTGCCGATATCAAAAGCCACAATATACTCGATTACCTCGCAGTAGTTGATCATATCCATAAAACTGCTACCTTCGCCAAGGATTTTATCCACCCTTACCGAACCGGTGGCGGCAGCCAGGGTTGGATCATTCTCAAAGGTTTTGACCACATTTAATATCGCCTCATAATCCAGCCAGGTATCGGCATCAACATTCATCATATAGCTTCCATTGCCGGCATACATGCCGGCATTAAGGGCGATGGATTTTCCCGCACGATCCAGGGAAGTCCAGGTTACGGACATCTCCGGGTGTTCATAGGAAAACCGGTGAAAAACATCAAAACTGTCGTCTTCGCTGCCATTGTTAACACAAATAACTTGAATATGCTCTGATGGATAGCTCTGTTCTGCAATCGAGTACAAACACTGGCCCAGGGTTTCGGCCGAATTATGAACCGGTATAACGACCGTCACAAAAGGATAGTAATTTAGATCTTCCTTTTTTTCTTCTTTGCGGTTTCTATTCATTATAAAATTCACAAAGTAAACCAGGGCTGTGGACACATCAACCAGCAAAGGCACCATAAGCCATATGCCCCACCACAACCCAAAACCAATGGCTCTTTCAAACCAGACTTCAATCATTTTGGATCTGCCTCCGTATTTTCTCCAGCGATGGCCTGGTAATCAGCTGCCAGTAAAGAGCTACTATCATAATGAAGAAGAATAACCTGCCAAAAACGGTATGGGCAACAAAGCTCATGTTCCTGCCCCAGGTGTGGATAAGCAAGATTACAATGGCCAGGCGCGCGAGGTTGATGGCATAAACCGCCAAGGCTCCTACTAATGCCATGCCCGCCCGTTTAAGCGGACGGTGAATAGGGTAAAAGAGCAACAGGGAGAAAATAATGCACATCTCCACCAATCCCGAATTTTCAATATCTATTGAGATGGTGGTCCAGCTGGTATCAATCTTGATTAAAACCAGCAGGGTCCCCGGAGCCCGGTCAAAAATATAGGTTACTATGCCCAAATACGAAAGCAAGTCGTGTAGAAGCAGACTCGTATAGGTCTCCAGGCGATACTCGACCAGCGAAGCGTGAAAAAGCAACACCAGCAAACAGCAAAGGCCAACCGATGACCAGATATAGTAAAATACCCAGAGCCGGTTCCTATGGAAGAACACCGTAATCCCTAACCAGAATAAAAAAGCCAGCGCAATAGATGACGGGCTTTTGCGAACCAGGGGAAAAGGTGCCCATTGTATATCGCCCTGGTCGGGCAGGCGATCATCGCGGCCCCCGGCATCATTGAGATAAAATCGCATCGCCTGCCCGGGGTAGAGCATCAGAACCTCCATCGGAATGGAAAACTCAAACCGGCTGGCCCCGTCGCTTAATCCTTCGCCCCAGTTGCCATTGTATTTCCCCAATAATTCTCCGGTTACTGCATAAAGACTAACGTAAACATCTCCCCGATCCTGGTTGCGAGGATAGTATGAGATAGTTGCACATTTGTCGACCTGATTGGTATACTTGCCATTGCCGTTAATATCAAAGAATAATTTACAATCCAACGGGGCCGTCATGGGGTCCGGACGGGTTCTCTCCATCATAAAATAAATATTGCTGTCATTTTCATTGGTACCCCAGGAGATCTCCTTCAAGTCACATCCCAAACGGCCATCCCCTTCCTCATCACTTAGATGAGCACGGCCCCGCCAATCGACGAATTCTCCATCCATCGTGCAATTCGGGACCAGCCAGGTACCGGGCGGCCAATTCAGGATAACCAGTATGACTACAGCGGCAATCGACAGGTATTTTATCCAGCTTTTCATGGCTGTTCACCTGTTTTCCTCAGGTAAAGGACCCCAAACCCCAATAATACGAACGCAATCAGGCTTAACCCTTGCCCCCACATATAGATCGGCGTCTTCTCAATGCTTATTGCTATATTGTGAGTGCCGGACGGCAGCTTCAGCTTCAGCAAATTTTCAAAATTATCCTTTTCTATCACCTTGCCATCCACAGTAACCTTCATGCCATCTATGGCAGATATCGGCAGCACTGCTTCAAAGTCACGGTTCATGCTGTAGCTCATCTGGTACCCCTTTTCACTGGCCTTATAATTGCCCAATGGTATCAGGCTGCTGGCTTCATAACCGGTTTGCAGTCCCAAAATATCTTTTACCATTTTTAGGCTTCCGGTATTGCCGGTTTTAAAGGCATGATATGTGATGTTATTGCCCATAAACCAAATCTTCTGCCCGTTAACCAATTTATAGCCCAGTATAGGTGCCTGATTGCCATAATAGGAGAATTCCAATTCCACTTTATCCAGAGCCATGGGCACATAGGCCAGCCAATCCGGGTTCTTGTCCCAGACCGGTGAAAGCACATATTTCTTATCATAGCCCCATATTTCGATTTCGCCTTTGGTACTTACTGCCTCACCAAATACGCCCAAAAATTCGGGCTGTTTGGCCAGCACATTCTCCGGCATGCCAGCCATTTCAATATAAACCTGCCCTCCCCAGGTAGCATAATCAGTAATTATTTTTTCGGCGCGGCTTTTGGAGTACCAGGTGGAACCACTGAGTATAATCATCGAATAATCTTTTAATTCCGTTAATGAATAATCATCGATATATGTGGAAATCCCCATTTCCACTTCGGGGAACTGAAGGGCAATCGTCCCACCGTACTTGCCGATCACCAGACACCGCGACTTTTTCTCGACCATATAAGGGTGATCAACGTTTTTCCAAACGCTGATCCCGGCGAACTTGTTGCCCATTTTATAACCAGCCTGCTCTGCAGCATTACGAAAGGCCTTTAAATCAGTAACGATATCTTCCTTGACTACCAGGTCCGTCGCTCCCAAATCAACGCAGGAACGGAAAAGAAAGGCATAATACTGTTGCTCCAGTCCGGTATTGAGCAGCATGATATTCTTGGAAGTGACCGCCCCCTGCCAGGCCCAGCCGAAAACCTGCTCCAAACCGGCGATCTCCGAAAAAGCAAATGAGGGCGCCGAACCCAACTGGCTCAAATCGATGGTAGCTACGCGCCAGCCCGGCTGGCCTTTAATAAAATTTCCGCTCTGGATAATCTCAAAGGGTTTGGTACCGTTGTGGGCCAGCATTTTAAAAGAGATCAAACAATCCGAGAATAACAGAACAAACGATATTACAATAATTAATCCATTAACATACGGTGATTTTTGCCAGAAAGAGCGTTTTTCCTCCAGATGAAAAGTTAAGGCACCCGCCAGAATGGCCATAGCAGCAAAACTGCTGAAACGCAGCGGCCACAGCATGTGGCTCAAAGGCAGAGTGATGTAGACGCCACGCACGATCGGAAAAGTAATGATGACCAGGATAGTTCCGCATACTGCAGCACTCTTGGCCCAGGCGGGCTTTGACTTCCAGCTCACAAAGGTGGCGAGCAGCACAATAATCAAGGCAATTCCCCAGTAAAAGGTTTCCACGTTGCTAAAACGATAAAGCGGGTTCAAGGATACTTTAGCCGGAATAAATTGAATTACTTCTTTAACGGCCTGGGCATCAATCCCGGTAATACCACCGCTCAAACTGGGCAGCAACCACCAGGAGGCCGAGGCTATACCGATTATTAAAAAAACGGTACCGCTCACAAAATCCCCCACTCGTGAACCCTGGAAAACCCA
This sequence comes from Syntrophomonadaceae bacterium, assembly GCA_028692415.1. GTDB lineage: Bacteria > Bacillota > Syntrophomonadia > Syntrophomonadales > Syntrophomonadaceae > JAQUBU01. Next base: position 7,749 of record JAQUXM010000106.1, read on the forward strand.
AAGGAAAAAGGCAAATATCACCAGGCAAACCGCATATACCGCTGCAATCATGGCATGGCACAAAACAATCAAGTGGGTCATTAAAACCAGGGCAACAATCCCTTTATATGACTTGGGATGGGTTAGAATATGCAGAAAAAGAGCAAACAACAGCGGCAGCAAGGCTGTTGCCAATATACGAGGTATATTGCCCTCCGAAAAGGCCACTCTAACATTGTCCTGCCATACCAGCCAGATCAGGCCTGCCATAACAGCCGGCCATAGTCCCATGCGCCGGGACAGCAACAGCCAGGATAAAGCGCCAAAAAGCGCGCAGAGAAATATGTACCAATTGCCGGCGATAAAAATATCCCCGCTGATGGCGCGGAGCAAGGCCAGTCCATAATAAGGCAGCGGTGCCCAATAGCGGAAGGGTTGGCTGCCGTTGTACCAGTATTCAGTAAACTGCGGGTAAAAATTGCCCTGTAAAATCTCCTGATAAAGATTCTCGGCTTTAAACAGGTGGCCCCAGGTATCCGATCCCCAGGGATAGTGCTGTTCAACCGGCGGCCAGAGTACGTTATGATAAGCGATCACGGCAAAGACTGTAATCAGAACAACCGCCATCAGGTATTGGCGGCCAGTATAAGGGGGCCGGATAGGTCCGGCGAATACCGGGGGCAATACCCGGGGAGGGCGTTTTACCTTCTTTTCACCTTCGGTCAGACCGATGGCATCTTCAGCTTCCAGTTCAAGCGTGGCAGCCGCCTGTTCCTCAGCCATCTGTTTATCCAGACCGGCCTGATGAATGACCTCATCCAGATTGGTATTGCGGTTTATTACCTGAATCCCCTGGGTTGGCTTCTCCCAGAGGTTCAGGCGAATCAACCCCAAGCGCAGTTCTTGCAAGACATCCTCTACGCGATTATAAAAATACATGGCAATATTCTCAGTGG
>JAQUXM010000011.1:0-2418 GCA_028692415.1 Syntrophomonadaceae bacterium
CGGGCACAATGATGTTCGCTTCGCTCACAATTAAAGTGGCGGAGAGAGAGGGATTCGAACCCTCGAGACAGTTTTAAGCCGTCTACTCGCTTAGCAGGCGAGCGCCTTCAGCCAACTCGGCCATCTCTCCCCAAATTTGATTTTGAGTTCTTACGGTACCCTATGGGGCACACATATCTTCACCACGTTCACAACCTTCGGGCACTGCTGATGTGCTCCCTGCGGTCGCTAATAAGGTGGCACCCTTCGGTCACTAGTACAGTGGCGGAGGAGGTGGGATTCGAACCCACGGAACCCGTAAAGGTTCAACGGTTTTCAAGACCGCCTCCTTCAACCGCTCGGACACCCCTCCACTAAGCGGCAGCTTTGCTTAACATGCAAAGGAAAGTATATCACAGGCTTTTTTTATTGTCAATCACTCATTAATTAACTTAAGCCCGTTTGCTAATTCTCTCCAAACCGCCCATATACGGTCTCAGGGCTTCGGGTACGGTCACCGAGCCATCTTCCTCTTGATAGTTTTCCAGAATGGCGGCCACTGTACGGCCAATAGCTACACCAGAACCATTCAGGGTGTGGGCATATTGAACTTTGGCTTTGGGAGCAGGCCGGTAACGAATATTGGCTCGCCGGGCCTGAAAATCCTCACAGTTGGAGCAGGATGAAATCTCTTTATAATCATGATACCCGGGCATCCATACCTCAAGGTCATAGGTCTTGGCCGCTGAGAACCCCATATCTCCGGTGCTCAACAACACGACCCGGTAGGGCAGTCCCAGGAGTTGTAATACTTTTTCCGCATTCCCGGTCAGCTTCTCCAGTTCATCATAAGAAGTCTCGGCTGTGGTTATCTTAACCAGTTCCACTTTATTGAACTGGTGCAGCCTGATTATCCCGCGGGTGTCCCGGCCGTGTGAACCGGCTTCGGCCCGGAAACATGGGGTATAAGCCGTCAAATACAAGGGTAGATCTTTGGCTTCCAATATCTCTTCGCGATAAAGATTGGTAAGCGGTACTTCGGCGGTTGGAATCAGGTACATTTCACGCCCGTCCACTTTGAACATGTCTTCGGCAAATTTCGGCAACTGCCCGGTTCCAGTCATACAATCGGAATTAACCATGAAAGGCGGCAGGATTTCCCGGTATCCGTGCTGTCCGGTATGGACATCCAGGTAGAAATTGATAACCGCTCTTTCCAGACGCGCTCCCCAGTCCTTGTAAACCACAAAACGGGCGCCCGAGAGCTTGGCTGCTCTTTCGAAATCGAGTATGTCCAAATTGGGGCCTATATCCCAGTGGGCTAAAGGCTCAAATTCGAATTGCCGGGGCTCGCCCCAACGCCGGACCTCCAGGTTGCTGCTCTCATCCTTGCCTACCGGCACTGACTCATGGGGCAGGTTGGGAATCCCCAGCAGAATCGCTTCTATCTTGGTTTCAATCTCCTTAAGCTGATCGTCAAACTCTTTGATTTCCTGCCCGGCTTGACGGACTTTTTCCATCAGTTCATCGGCACTTTTCCCTTCTTTTTTCAGCTTCCCTACTTCCTGGGAAGCGGTATTGCGGAAATTTTTGAGTTCCTCCGCGCGTCCAAGGATGCGGCGCCGCTCTTCGTCCAGCAACAGGAAGCGGTCCAAGGTGCCGCTGAGGTTCCTTTTTTGCAGTTCTTGTTCAACCTTTTCCGGGTTTGCTCTAATCAATCTAGCATCCAACATTTGCTTCCCTCCCTCGGGAATTTCATTCACAAAAACTGAAGTATCTAGCCTACGGGCACAACCATGTTCTCTACGGTCACTAAAACTGTAAAAGTTGGGGTTTGCCCACTATGCCGTCCAGTTGGCTCAGTCGTTCCAGTACCGCATCTTCCACTTTGGTATCAACATTGATAATCATTATTGCTACTTCGCCCTTGGCTTTACGGGCTACTTTCATTCCGGCTATATTAACTCCTTCATCGCCCAGTGAGGTGGCAAAGGGTCCGATTACCCGCGGCCGGTCTTCGTTTTTGACAATCAGCATATAACCTTGGAGATTGCTTTCCGTTTCAAAACCGTTTATCTCCACCAGCAGAGGGTCCCGGGCTCGAGAAAGGGTACCATCAATAAGCAGTTCATGGCCCTGATTGCAAATCCGGGCACTGATAAGATTCTTATAGCGTTTGGGACTCTGTTGCTCCTTGCGGTCAAAAATCTTTATTCCCCGGTCTTCAGCCATTATGCGGGCGTTGACATAATTTACTTTTTCCCACATTACCGGCTCCAGCAGTCCTTTGAGGAAAGCCACCGTCAGCATTTCGGTCTCATTGGCACTGATGGGGCCGCTGTAGGTCAATTCCACCTGGCTGACCGCTGATTTCTCCATTTGATAATAAAGATTGCCCATCTTTTCTGCCAGGGTTATATAAGGCCGCAGGTACTCCAG
>JAQUXM010000011.1:2518-24098 GCA_028692415.1 Syntrophomonadaceae bacterium
AGTAATTCTTCGCGGGAGATCCCATCCCGGTAGTCAACCTCAAGCTCGGTTTTTAACAGCTCTACGCCTTCATCAGCAATACGCTCGCTGATGATTACTTTTTTCCTGGTCACTTTACTGCTCCTTTCTATTCCAGCTATTTGCAATAACTGTTATACATGTATTCCTGCGCTTTCTTAACGCCGCTGCCCAGTTCCATCGGGTAGCCTGCTTTAAGCAAGGCCATTTCCAGTGCTGCCAGCACTGAAAACAAGTCGAGTTCGCGCACATAACCCAGATGCCCGATGCGGAAGATTACGTCGTCCAGGGTTTGCTGTCCCCCGGCTAGCACAATATTAAAATCCTCTCTAATATACTGGCGTATTTTATTGGCCCCTATTCCTTCTGGAGCCAGTACGGAGGTTAAAGCACAGGATGCACAGGCATCGGGGGCCAAAGGTTTCAATCCCATTGCTTTTACAGCTTCTCTAACCATATCCCGGTAGTTTCGATGCCGGGTTAGAATATTCTCCAATCCTTCTTCCAGCATCATTTTAAGCGCTTCTTCCAGGCCATAATATAGTGAGATTGCCGGTGTATAAGGGTTCTGGCCTTTTTCCAGGTACTTTAATCCCGAAGTAACATCCCAGTAATACCGAGGATTTGAACATTTCTCGTGAACCTTCAGGGCTCGTTCATTAAAAGCTAAAAAGCTCAAACCCGGTGGAATCATGAAAGCTTTTTGCGAACCGCTAACCACTACATCCAGGTTCCACTCATCCATTCTAAGATCAACCGCGGCCAGTCCACTTACGGCATCTACCATAAACAGGGCCGGGTGGTTGCCCAGGGCTTCGCGGATAGCCCTAATGTCATTAAATACGCCGGTAGAGGTTTCATTATGGGTTATTAGCACCGCTTTTATCTCCTGTTTCTGGTCCTGGGCGATTTTATCCTTTATTACCTGCGGATCGGCACTCTGTCCCCAGGCAAAATCTACTTTATCTACTTGGGCACCGAATTCGCCGGCTATTTTTGCAAAACGATCACCAAAAACTCCTATCGAGATGGCCAGCACTTTGTCGCCCGGGGATATGAAGTTTACTACTGCTGCTTCCAGCGCTCCGGTCCCGGATGCAGGATAAATCAATACCTGGTTCTGGGTGCGGTAGACCTTTTTAATACCTTCGGTAACCGTGGTAAGGATCTGTTTGAATTCAGTACCGCGATGGTTTACCATCTGTCTGCTCATGGCCCTTACTACCTGCTCCGGCAATGGTGTAGGTCCCGGAAGCAGCAAAAACTGGTCTCCTGTCATTTTTCAAAAACCTCCTCGGAATATTAATAAATACGGCTTGTGCCGCTATATTAGCTTATCGTTGGCTTTAAAAATAAAAACCCCTCGCCCCATCAGGGACGAGAGGTTATTCCCGCGTTGCCACCCTAGTTGATGCAATATTATTACACCCGCTTAATTGGTTATAACGGTGCCACCGTAAATGCCTATGCATCCTGCTTCCGGGGTGGATTCAAAAGCGTCCTGCACTGGTTCGCATCTACCACCAGCTTTCTGAAGCAACTACCGCTTTTTACTAGATCCCTTCATAAACAGTTAGAATTTAAAGTTTGAGATTGATTATATTACAGGATCTCTCCTTTTGCAAGTAAATTCACGCCATATCGATAAAATATTGGTGCACATCCAGTTCACTGGTCAGTTCGGGATGAAATGCGGTTCCCAGCATATTATTCCCCTGCTGAACCATAATTATTTTCCCTAAATAAGTGGACAGAATCTTTGCTTCTCCCCATACTTCTTCAACGTATGGTGCCCGGATAAAAACCCCTCTGGTTTTGCCAATACCCACTATATCCAGATCGGTTTCAAAGCTTTCCACCTGTCGTCCATAGGCATTGCGCTTCACTTTTATATCCATCAGCCCCAGACGAGGCTGTTCCGAATCGGCTATCTCCTTGGCCAACAGGATCATGCCGGCACAAGTTCCCCAAACCGGCATCCCTTGCTTGACTCGTTCAGTGATCAAGGTATCCAAGCCGAATAGCTTCATCAGTTTCCCAATGGTAGTGCTTTCCCCTCCAGGAATTATCAAGCCCTGGGCAGATTCCAAATCGCTGGCGGTTCTTACCAAAAACGGCTCGGCCCCACAGCGGCTTAATGCTTGCTGATGCTCCAAAAAAGCCCCCTGCATGGCCAGCACCCCTATTTTTTTACCAGCCACGGTCCTGCATCCTTTCCTCCGGTTTGATACTGCTGATATCTATGCCTACCATCGCTTCGCCCAGATCCCGGGATACCTCGGCCAGTACCGCCGCATCATTAAAATAAGTGGTGGCAGCAACAATCGCCCGGGCCCTCTTCATCGGATCACCGGACTTAAAGATTCCCGAACCAACAAAAATGCCATCACAGCCCAATTGCATCATCATGGCGGCATCGGCCGGGGTGGCTATGCCCCCAGCGGCAAAGTTGACTACCGGCAGGGCTTTCAGCCGGGCTACTTCCTGCAGCAGTTCAAAAGGAGCCTGCATTTCCTTGGCAGCACTCATAAGTTCCTCGGCTGGCAGGTTACTGACCCAGCGTATTTCATCATTGACCATCCTGATGTGGCGCACGGCTTCGATAACATTGCCGGTCCCCGGTTCCCCTTTGGTTCTGATCATGGCAGCTCCTTCGCCAATTCTCCGCAGTGCTTCGCCCAGATTGCGGGCGCCGCAGACAAAGGGGACTTTGAAGATATACTTGTTTACATGGTACTTGTCATCGGCCGGGGTCAATACTTCACTTTCATCAATATAGTCTACCCCCAGGCTCTCCAGGATCTGAGCCTCTACAAAATGACCGATCCGGCACTTGGCCATAACCGGTATGGTGACTGCCTCCATGATGCTCATTACAACAGTGGGGTCAGCCATCCGCGCTATGCCTCCCGCCGCCCGGATATCCGCCGGCACTCTTTCCAGGGCCATAACTGCGCAGGCTCCCGCTTCTTCGGCTATTTTAGCCTGCTCAGCGGTGGTGACATCCATAATTACGCCACCTTTTAACATCTGCGCCAGGCCCGCTTTGACTTTAAATGTTCCTTTTTCTTCCATCTGTGGTTCCTCCCTAATTCATATCGCTCAATCCATACTGTGATATTCCCCCCTTACGGGGACAACGATGCGACATCTGTCGCAATTTAGGTCGCAGAAAAGCCCGGACTTTTTGTAAAGGCATACCCCGTTACTTTCTTTTCTAGCTAATCTATTTTATTGCGTTAAGCGCCATGCACCCTCGCCTTTATCTCTTTTCTTCCACATAACAGTATGTCTTTCGCGATTAGTTTACGAGTTTACTACAATACAATTATTTTCTCCCTTAACGTGTTTGCTCTTCTTCTTGCTCATTTTCCAGCTTAAACCGGGCCACGCCCACAATGCGATCTTCATCCGGCAGCCGCATCAGCATAACCCCGCGCGAATATCGCTTCTGCTGTGATATATCGGCAACTTCCAGGCGGATTATGTTGCCTTCCCCGGTTAGAATAACCATTTCCTCTTCGGGTGATACGACCTGGAATGCTACCAGTTTACCGTTTTTCTTGTTTATTTCAATAGCTTTTAAACCTTTGCCGCCCCGGTGCTGGACTTTGAATTCCTCCAGACTGGTTCGCTTGCCATACCCATTCTCGGTAACCAGCAGTACATCCGCTCCCTCGCGATGCTTGTCGATTCCTACTACATAATCGCCCTTGGCCAGACGGATCGCTTTTACCCCGGCAGCGGTCCTGCCCATAGCTCTGACCTGTGCTTCATCAAAGGTGATAGATATGCCCCGCGAACTGGCGATCATTACCTGATCGTCCGGTTTGACCCGAACCACTCCGACCAGTTCATCATCATCGTGCAAGTTGACGGCTATCAAGCCAGTCCTGCGAATGTTTACAAAAGCTGACAGAGCCACCTTTTTAATAATCCCATGCTGGGTTACCATTAATAAATGCTGCTCATTGTTAAATTGCCGGGTTGCTACGATCGTGCTTACTTTTTCCTCCGGGCGCAGTTCCAGGAAGTTAATTACCGGCAACCCTTTGGCTTGCCGCGAGGATTCCGGTATATGATAAGCCCGGATGGAAAAGACTCGTCCCTGGTTGGTAAAGAACAGGAGATGCGACATTACCGAGGTTACCAGAATGTCATTGGCAAAATCCTCGGCCCGGGTGGTAAGCGAGCTTATGCCCCTGCCGCCCCGGCGCTGCGCGCGGTAGGTATCCAGCGGCTGTCTTTTTACATAACCCCGGTTGCTTAGCGTTATGACCACATCGTGGTCATCAATGAAGTCTTCCTCCGCATACTCGTTTTCTTCCAGGGTAATCTCCGTTCTTCGCTTATCGCCATATTTGCTTTTTATGTCATCCAAGTCTTCTTTGATAATTCGCAGTACTCTTCCCGGGTTCGCCAGTATATCTTCGTAATCGGCAATTTTTAAGAGTATTTCCCGGTACTCATCCTCAATCTTGTTTCTTTCCAACCCGGTCAGTTGCCCCAGGCGCATATCCAGGATAGCGTTGGCCTGCAGTTCGCTCAAGCCAAAGTTGCTCATCAAGGCCGAGCGGGCACCTTCCCGGTCTTTGGAGTTCCTGATCAATTTGACTATTTCATCCAGGTTGTCGAGGGCTATTTTTAACCCTTCCAGGATATGTTTGCGGTTTTGGGCCAGTTTTAGCTCATAGGCCGTTCTCCGGGTAATTACCTCCTGGCGGTGTTCCACATAATAATGAATCAGGTCCTTCAAGCTCAAGGTGCGAGGTTGACCGTTAACCAGCCCCACTATGTTTATCCCGAAACTCTCTTCCATCTGGGTTTGCTTGAACAATTTATTCAGTAAAACATTCAGGTTTTCGTCCTTGCGCACCTCAATGACGATGCGGATGCCTTTGCGGTCTGATTCATCCCTCAGATCCGTTACACCCTCGATTTTTTTATCCCGCACCAGTTCGGCTATTTTTTCCACCAGCCGGGCTTTATTGACCTGGTAAGGAATCTCATTGACAATAATGGCACTTTTTCCATTCTTTTTCTCTTCGATTTCATAGCGCGCGCGGATTTTTATACTGCCGCGGCCAGTTTCATAGGCCTTGCGAATGCCCCGGCTGGCCATGATTCCAGCTGTAGGAAAGTCTGGTCCGGGAATAAATTCCATAAGTTCATCAATACTTACCTCGGGATTGTCTATGTACATTTTGATCCCATCAACAACCTCGCTCAGATTATGAGGCGGGATGTTGGTCGCCATCCCGACCGCGATCCCGGTCGATCCGTTGATCAGCAGATTGGGAATCCGGGAGGGCAGAACCTGCGGTTCTTGACGGCTGTCATCATAGTTGGCACGCCAGTCAACGGTATCTTTGTCGATATCCTTAATCAATTCCCCGGCTATTCGCGACATCCGTGACTCGGTATACCGCATGGCAGCGGCAGCATCGCCGTCTATGGAACCGAAGTTGCCATGCCCGTCAATTAACGGATAGCGAATGGCAAAACTCTGCGCCAATTTCACAATGGTCTGGTATATAGCCTGATCTCCGTGGGGATGATATTTTCCCATGACTTCGCCCACAATATTTGCTGATTTCCGATGCGGTTTTTCATGGGTCATGCCCTGTTCATACAGCGCGTACAATATCCTGCGGTGCACCGGCTTCAAGCCATCCCGGATATCCGGCAGAGCCCGGGATACGATTACGCTCATGGAATATTCCAGAAAGGACTTTTCTACCTCTTTTACTATATCCCTGTCTATAGGTGGTTTGCCAAAAAGGTTATCTTCTGTCAATTTAAATTATCCCCCTAGATATCAAGATTGCTTACAAACCGCGCCTTCTCTTCGATGAATTGCCGGCGGGGTTCCACATTATCCCCCATAAGATCCGAAAAAATATTATTAGCTTCCTCAGCTGCGTCGGCGGTTACTCTTAATATGGTTCGAGTTTCCATGTTCATGGTGGTTTCCCAGAGTTGTTCGGGGTCCATCTCACCCAAACCCTTGTAGCGCTGGATAGCCCATTTCTGCTCGGTCTGGTTCATAAACTTGTCCAGATCCGCGTCATTGTAAAAGTATTTTATCTCTTTGCCTCTTTTCAAACCATACAGGGGTGGCTGGGCAATATATACATAGCCTTGCTCGATCAACTGCTTCATATAACGATAAAAGAAAGTCAAGAGCAATATGCGAATATGCGAACCGTCAACATCAGCATCTGTCATGATAAAAAGCTTGTGATAACGGGCCTTAGTAATATCGAAGTCCTCACCAATGCCGGTGCCCATGGCAGTAATCAAATTGCGGATTTCTTCCGAGGATAATACTTTGTCCAGCCGGGATTTTTCGACATTCAGGATTTTACCCCGCAAGGGCAGGATTGCCTGGTAATTGCGGTCTCTCCCCTGTTTGGCCGAACCTCCCGCTGATTCTCCTTCCACTAGAAACAATTCCGATTCAGCTGGATTTTTATTGCTGCAGTCGGCTAATTTACCGGGCAAAGCGGTTGATTCCAAAGCACTTTTGCGTCGGGTCAACTCCCGGGCTTTCTTGGCGGCTTCCCGCGCCCGCCTGGCCGAGATGGATTTATCCAGTATCTTGCGCGCCAGGGGTGGATTTTCGTTTAAGAAATCCTCCATATTCTGATAAAGAATACTGTCCACTACCGCCCGGATATAGGTATTGCCCAGTTTGGTTTTGGTCTGTCCTTCAAATTGTGGATCTTTTACGAGCACTGAAACAATCGCGGCTATCCCTTCCCGAATATCCTCACCGGACAGATTGGCCTCATTTTCCTTCAGGATATTATTGCGTTTGGCATAATCATTAATCACCCGGGTTAGGCCGTTTTTGAAGCCTATTTCATGCGTTCCGCCTTCCTGGGTGCGAATGTTGTTGGCAAATGAATAGAGGTTTTCGCTATAGCCGTTATTGTACTGAATGGCTATCTGCACGATTACATCCTCTTTCTGGCTTTCGAAGTAAATGGCTTTGTCATTGATTACTTCTTTATTTTTATTTATATATTTAACGAAATCCTTAAGACCGTCGCTGTGGTGCAGTTCCTTGGTGTAGCCTTCCTCTTCCCGTTCGTCAATTAGAATAATCTTTAGTCCACGATTTAAAAAAGAAAGTTCACGCAGGCGCTGCAGTATTATTTCCCGCTCAAATATCGTCTCTTCAAATATTTGCTCATCCGGTACAAAGTGTATACTGGTTCCGTTTTCGTTGCTATCCCCGCAAATACTTACTTTATCTAAAGGATTGCCTCTTTCATAGCTTTGTTTCCATATGTGCCCGTCTCTTTTTACCGTGACTTCCATATAGCTGGACAAGGCGTTCACTACTGAAAGACCAACTCCATGGAGTCCTCCCGAGATATTATAACCACTGCCGCCAAACTTGCCCCCGGAATGAAGGGTAGTCATGATTACTTCCAGGGCCGGGATTCCCATCACCGGATGGGTATCCACCGGAATGCCGCGGCCATTGTCACAGACCGTAACACTATTGTCACGATGAATTATTACATCTATCTGATTGCAAAACCCTCCCACGGCCTCATCGATACTGTTGTCGGTTATTTCAAAAACCAGGTGATGCAAGCCTTTAGGTCCGGTTGAGCCAATATACATGCTTGGCCTTTTGCGAACCGCCTCCAGTCCTTCCAGGACTTGAATATTGGAGGCATTATATTCGTTATCTATACTTTTCATTGCTTATGCCTCCTTATGACGGCTGCCGGCTCTTTTATAAAGGGTAGTTGAAGATATAGGCGACATGTACACCTTATCATTACAAATCACCAGGGATTTTTCCTTACCTTTTTCACTGATATTGATCAGTTTTTTGTCCAAGCGGGCTATCGTAATAATATCTTTAAGATCATGGGATACCGGCGGTTCAATGTTTAATATGGCGATTATGTCTTTAAACGATATTATAAAGTTGTTGCCGAGATGTACGTACATTTATTTACTCCTTTCGCATTAAACAGCCATTTTTTATCGTGAAAATCGCGGCCTGGGACAGGTTAATCTTATCCAAACTGACGGAAGTTAGAAAGCTTTGAAACCGGGCTTTTAGTAAATAATCGATGAGCAATTGTCTTTTCTCGCTATCCAGTTCAGCCAGAACCTCGTCGAGTAACAACACCGGATAGTAGCCGCTGATTTTATTGAAGCTTTCTAATTCGGCTAATTTTAAGCATACTGATATGTTGCGCTGCTGTCCCTGGGAAGCAAATTGCCGGGCCAATCTTCCATCCTGGTAGATATGCATATCATCTAAATGAGGCCCCAGTACCGTTATTCTTTTTTTTACCTCCATTTCGTTCCTCTGGGCCACTTCCTTGCTTAATTTCTCCCTTAAGGTTTCCAGATTAATTTTACCATTATCCAAGGGAAATGAAAGAGCATACCTTATTTTTAACTGCTGCGGTGCCACATTCAATTTTTCGTATATTTCTCTAACGGAGGCATCCAGGATATTAACATAATTCAACCTTGCCATTAGCAGTTTAACAGCACTATCAATGAAGAGGTCATTAACGATCGTAAAACTTCTACTTTTAAATTGCTCTTTTTTTAATAAAAAATTCCTTTTTTTTAAAATATTAGTATAGTTATTAAAATTGAAATTATATTCATTGGATATTTGTTTTAGCACAAAATCCAAAAAATTTCTTCTTTTGGCCGGTGTTCCTTTAACTAAAAAAAGGTCGTCCGGGATAAACAGCACTGTTTTTAACCGGTTGGCATTACTTTGCCCCGGCTTTTTACCATTTATTTTAATTATCTTGCCTTTTTGCTGTTCGTAGGAAAGCGTTGTATTAGCATTTTTGTCCTGGTAATTATAGCTTGCTTTTAAATAAAGACCCCTGCTATCAAACTTAACTAAATTTGCATCCTCTTTACTGCGAAATGAACTGCCGGTAGCTAAAAAAAAGATAGCTTCGAGAATATTGGTCTTGCCCTGGGCATTGTTGCCCATAAAAAAATTTAGATTATTATCCGGATTTAACTCTATTTTTTCAATATTACGGAAATTGTTTAATTGTAATTGCTTTATTTTCAATTAAACCCTTTCTTTCTTAGTTGCTAATTCTTAAAGGCACTAGTACATAAAGATAATTATCTTTTAGCGGATTTTTTATTAAGGCCGGACCCAGAGCTCCGGAGAGATTAATGCTTAATTCTTCGCACTCAGCAGCTAATATCTTTACCACATCCAAAAAATAATTGGTGTTAAAAGCAATTTTTACATCAGTTTCGCCTTTTATGTTTAGATCTTCAATAACTTCCTCTATTTCTCCCATGATTTCAGAATAAGTGTTAACCTGGGCTTCATTTTCACGGAAGTGGAACTTGGCATGTTGAATTTTTAGCTTTTCATCACTTGGCATGATCCTTGCTCTTTCCAGGGAATTGGCTAAAATTGCAGTTTTTATATCCAATGAGGTATTAAAAGAGCCTGGTATTACCTGTTCATAATTAGGATATTGTCCTTCAATTAAACGAGATAAGAGAATGAAATTGTCCTTATAGAAAATGACATTATTTTCACTAAAAGCAATTTTTATTAATTCCTGGCTGTCTTCCAGCAAACGCAATAATTCATTGGCTGTCCTGGTTGGAATGATAAAGTTAAAAGGTTTAATTTCCTCTGCATTTTCTAAATTACAGGTATAACAAGCCAGCCGATGGGTGTCCGATGCCACTACGTTCAGGATATTTCCTTCTCTTATATCAAATAAAACCCCGGTGAAAACCTGCCTGAAATGAGTTACAGAAGCAGCGAAAACCGTCTTCTTAAGTGCTTCCTTGATTGTTTCCTGAGCTATCGAAAAACTATTTTCCATGTTTTTTATAGGCAATTCCGGATATTCATAATCACGGTAAGTATTGATAAAGCCTGATGAACGGCCATAGTTAATGTCCAATCGGGAGGTTTCTTTATTTAAAATCAAAGATATTGAAGAATCAGGTAAAACCTTGATTAAATCAGCAAAATAATGGGCATTAACCAAAACACTTCCGGTTTCCAATACTTCTATCTTGTCACTTACAACTCTGATTCCTATTTCCATATCGGTAGCTGTCATAATCAAACCTTGCTCAGCACTAACCTGTAGTAAAAGACCGGACAGAACAGGAACCGTTTGCTTGTTGCTGGCAGCCCGGTAGACCAAGGAGGTAAGCGAGGACAAATCTTTTTTATCAATGTTGAATTTCATGGAAAGTCCCTCCAGTTTTTATTAATAATTATTTATTAACAGAATAGTAGTCTTAGTAGTAGGGACCAAATTTATGTGGATAACAGCATAGAAGTCCCCATTATTATAGAAAAAGACAGTTGATAAAGCTGTTGAAAAGATTAAACATTAATAATATGATTGGGATCGATTTTTTTGCATAAAGTGTCGAGAGTAATTTTTAATTCAGGGCTTACAAGCAATTCTTTATCCAATTTATCCACGGCGTGCATAACCGTGGTATGATCCCGACCGCCGAATTGTTCTCCGATCTGGGGAAAAGAAGCGTCAGTAAGCTGGCGGCAAAGATACATAGCTATCTGCCGGGGGTATACCAGGTGCTTATTTCTCTTTTTGGAAAGAAATTCATTCATTTCTATACCGTAATGAGCAGAAACCGTTTTCTGTATGGTTTCAATGGTTATTTTGCGGGGACGGGGTGGCGGTAGAATATCTTTTAATGCCTCCGCAGCCGTGTTCATATCCAGAACTTTGTTGTTAATGGTGGCATAGGCGATGAGCCTAACCAAGGCACCTTCCAATTCTCTAATGTTAGAGTCTATATAATTGGCAATATAATCAAGAATATCATAAGGAATATTTAGATCATCGCCCTGGGCTTTCTTCCTTAATATAGCGATTCTGGTTTCCAGGTCGGGAGGTTGGATGTCAGTGATCAAGCCCCACTCAAAACGGGAGCGTAAACGGTCTTCCAAAGTAGGAATGTTACGGGGAGGGCGGTCACTGGATATCACGACCTGTTTATTCGCTTCATAAAGGGTATTGAAAGTGTGGAAAAACTCCTCCTGGGTTCTTTCTTTTCCGGCCAGGAATTGAATATCGTCAACCAGTAAAACATCAATAGTACGATATTTATTACGAAAGGAGGATGTTGTATCGTCTTTGATGGACATAATAAGATCATTGGTAAACTGTTCGGAGGAAACGTACATAACCACACAGGAAGGCTTTTTGCTTAAAATGTGGTGTCCGATGGCCTGCATGAGATGGGTTTTGCCCAGACCCACACCACCATATATAAAAAGCGGGTTATAGGCTTTAAAAGGAGATTCACCCACGGCATAACAGGCCGCATGAGCAAAGCGATTGCTATTGCCAACGACAAAAGTATCAAATGTGTATTTCGGGTTTAACTGAGTAAAAAAATCGTCTTTTTCAAAGGAAGACTGGGTACTAATCTGCAAAGCAATATTTTGATTGGTTAACGAACGCAGTTTGGTTTGCATAACATCCAGGTAACGAGATTCAATCCACTCCTTGGTCAGGGAATCAGGAACCGTAACGTAAAAACGATCATTACGAAAAGAATTAAACTTTACCTTGGAAAACCAAATGTCAAAACTGGTTGAGCCGATATCCTGTTGAACCATCTCCAATAAACGCTTCCATACCGCAGCATAATCATAAGAACTTGACATAGAGACCTCCGATTTATCTGTGGATAAATAAATTTCATTATAAATTTTATTAACAATACTTGTGGATAGCTTGTTTAAAAGTTAATTTAGGACATAATGTATAAAGAGGTAAAAATATGTCACCTCTTCTTTAGGCGATCGGGTTCCTATTGAAAACAGGCAACGGGTTCACCTCGTTGCGGTAGTGTGCTGCCCCCTACGGGGACCACCTATATTGATTCCCTTCGGGAATGATTAAATGGTGTTGAAACTGCTCCGCCGTTTCTTACGGTTCTTAAAGAAAATTCAGTTAAAGGCAAAAATACAGTATAATCATAGCAGATTAGGAAAGAAAATTGAAGTAAGAAGAGAGCCGTAATTTCTTGACAGGAGGCTGCTCTAAAAATATAATTATATGGTATTGGGAAAATGGAGGAAATATCCTCGTATTATCTTTAGATTTACTCATTTAGGAGGCATTATAAATGAAACAAACCTATCAGCCCAAGAAAAGACAGAGAAAACGAGTTCATGGTTTCAGACAAAGGATGGCAACCGCCGGCGGAAGAAAGGTATTGGCGAACAGGAGGAAAAAGGGTAGAAAAGTTATTTCTGCATAGGTCGTAAAAGCGGCCTTTTATTTTACTATCAGAGCTAAAAAGATTAAGGCAGCCGATGTAGCCAAAGGTGTTCGTGCCGTTCCCTGTGGGCTCTAATCAGGTTGAACCCTGCGGTTGCAGGGAGGCACGATGTTAATCACTTGCAGGGTAGTGATAAAGCCATAATTGTAAACGAGGGTGGGCTCTATCTTTTACTCGTTGAGGTAGAGCCGAACGGCACTTTCTTTAATCCCCGGGAGGTTTTTGATGCTACATAAAGAGGCTAGAATTCGCACAGGTCGAGAATACCGGCAGGTATACCAGGATGGTAAAAGGTTGGTGGGAAAGTATATTATTATCTACTGGAAAGAAAACCAGCGACCAGTTAATCGTTTTGGGATAGTAACCAGCAAAAAGGTAGGACAGGCGGTAATCCGGAACCGGGCCAAGCGGCAGTTGCGAGCCATAGCCCGGAGTTCTGCGAATAAAATCCGGGGAAATTATGATATTGTAGTGGTAGCCCGAACCAGCATAAAAGACAGTGCCTTTGAGATGATAGAAAAAGATTTTCAGCTGCTTATTAAGAGAGCCAGGTTATGTTGAAAAGATTTATTATAGCTTCAATTAAAACATACCAAAAAGTTGCCTTTTTTAAGCGGCCTTCGTGTCGTTTCTATCCGACCTGTTCAAGCTATACGATTGCAGCCTTGGAAAAACATGGAGTTCTTAAAGGGGGATGGTTGGCCGTAAAGAGAATTTGTAAATGTCACCCCTTTAATCCCGGGGGACATGATCCGGTGCCGTAAATGCATGATATAACGAGGCGAAAAGATGTCCAACGCTTCTTTAAGCGGTAGGGGTACAGGCGGCGGGTTCTAATCACCCGCCTCGTTGTAGGGGTGCGAAAGAAACTGCTCCGAAGTTTCTTTCAATGCTAAAATGCGGTATCGCTGGGGAGCATTGATTGCTCATCAACAAGGAGGTGAAACCTGTCAGCGTAAAATAACGCTGAGCAGGAATGAATTTGTGGCATACATTTGTACAATGGTTTGCTAGTGTAATCCAACTTTTATATGATTTTACTGTAAACATAGGCATACCGAATTATGGTCTGGCTATAATTCTTATGACCATATTGATAAAAGTGGTATTGTTTCCGATTACCCACAAGCAGTTAAAATCGATGCGGGCCATGCAGGAAATTCAGCCGCGCATGAAACAGATTCAGGAGAGATATAAAGAAGACGCGCAGACCATGCAGGTAAAAATAATGGAGTTATATAAAGAACATGGCGTAAACCCTCTTGGAGGTTGCCTGCCTTTATTGATTCAAATGCCCATATTTATTGCCTTTTATCAATCCTTGTACAAATTCGAATTCAAAGTTGCGGCCCATGCAGGATTTTTGTGGATACCTAATATTGGTAAACCCGACCAGTACTATATTTTAGCGATTTTGGCTGCACTTACTACATACTTGCAGCAAAGAGTCTCCATGGTCGATACCAAAGACCCCACCCAAAAGTCTATGTTGTATATGATGCCACTATTTATGGCCTGGATCGCGGCTACTATGCCGGCCGGCTTGCCTTTATACTGGGTGGTATTCAATACATTGGGAATTCTCCAACAGCTTTATATAAACCATAGCAGTGCCAAGGCGAAGCTAGATACCGGAATAGGTCTGCAGCTTGAATCACAGGTTGAAGTTAGTAAAATGGATATGAACGAGGCGGAGACTTCCAGCCAAGAAAAGGTAGCAGGGCGGGACAAAGGAGGAAAGAGCAATGGAAGTCCAGACAATAGAAAAAAGAGGAAAAAACGTTGATGAAGCCATTAAGGCAGCTCTGGAAGAATTAGGATGCGAAATTAGTGATGTAGCCATTGAGATTATTGAAGAACCCACCAAGGGGCTTTTGGGTTTTGTTGGAAGGAAACCGGCTGTGGTCAAAGTTTCACTAAACAAGAAACAGATTCAGAGCCCGGAACAGGAGGCTCGTCAGGTCGTAGAAGACCTTTTGAACAGGATGAAAATTGATTATCAGATTAATCAGATTGAGTGTGAAGCGGGAAGGGTAAGAATCAATATTGTAGGGCAGGACATGGGATTGCTGATCGGACGCAAAGGGGAAACCTTAAATGCGGTTCAGTATATAATTGGCTTAATGCTTAATCGTAACCGGGAAGAACGCCTGCGGGTCGTACTGGATGTGGAAGATTACCGCAAGAAAAGGGAAGAATCGCTGGAAGCCCTCGCCTTAAGGCTGTCAGATAAAGTTAAGCGAACCCGTAAGAATGTGGTAATGCGGCCCATGAGTTCACAAGAAAGAAGAATTGTCCACACGATTTTGCAGGAGGATCCACAGATTAGCACTTTTTCGCTGGGGGATGAACCAAATCGAAAAGTGGTAATCTCTTTAAAAAAGTAGAATCTCTGCCATAAAAAAAGGCCCTTAAGGGCCTTTTTTTTAATGAAGTATAGATTTGGGTGTATATAACTCGGTCTTTTGGTAAGATAATTTTGAGAATAAAAATACCGCGTATAGGGTGAAGTAAATGTTTAATGATGATATAGCGGCCATATCGACTGCGCCAGGTGAAAGTGGCATTGCTATTATCCGTTTGAGTGGAAGCGAAGTAATTGCAAAGGCTGCCCGTATTTTTAAACCTTACCGCGCAGATAGCGACATCCTAACCCGGCCCAGCCATACGCTGACTTTGGGATGGATTTTGGATGAGCAGCAGGAGGCGGTGGACGAGGTATTGCTGGGAATAATGAAGGGTCCCCGCAGTTACACTGGAGAAGACGTAGTGGAGATAAATTGCCATGGCGGAACCTTGGTAGCCCGCAGGTGCCTGGAAGTGGTTTTGCAATGTGGAGTACGGATAGCTGAACCGGGGGAGTTTACCCGGAGAGCCTTTTTAAACGGGCGTATGGATGCCAGCCAGGCGGAAGCAGTTATTGAAGTAATTCGCGCGAAAACTGAGAAGGGCCTTCGCCTTGCTGTTAAGCAGTTGAGCGGGCAAAACAGCCGGCAATTGCACCGCTTGGAAGAACGGCTCATTTATGTTAATGCAATGCTGGAAGCCAGCCTGGATTTTCCTGACGAGGTTGGTGAGCCTGATTATGAGGAGATGCGAAAAATCATTCAGGAACAGCTAAGCCTGGTGGATAAAATCTTGAGTTCCGGGCAGAGGGCGCAAATATACCGGGAAGGAATCAATGCCGTAATCTGTGGAAAACCCAATGTAGGTAAATCGAGCTTGCTTAATGCGCTGTTAAGGCAAGAAAAAGCTATCGTAACGAACATTCCCGGGACTACCCGGGATATTGTTGAAGACTATATAAATATACATGGCATTCCCGTGCGAATAATGGATACGGCTGGGATCAGGAGTACCGAAGATCTGGTTGAACGCATTGGGGTGGAAAGATCCGAGGAAGTAATCAGGAATGCGGATTTGGTACTGCTGCTGTTGGATGTGGAAGCCGGGATTACGTTTGAAGATTTGAAGATATATGAGAAAATCGATAAAACAAAAACGATCATACTGGTTAACAAGGAAGATTTGGAGATCAAGAACATAAGTGAAGAGCAAATCAAGGAGACTTTTAAAGGAGTAAAGATAATTAGAGGCTCAGTTAAAGAAGACATCGGGCTGGAAGAACTGGAGAACGCTATTGAAGAAATGGTACTTACCGGACAACTGGACAGCGATGACCTGGAAATAATGCTGAACCTTCGCCAAACAAATGCTTTACGCCAAGCCAAAAAGTATTTGGAAGACAGTCTGGCGGCCATCGGCGAAGCTCCGCTGGATTGCCTGGGCGTAGATATATGGGGAGCTCTGGAAGTGTTAGGGCAAGTCACCGGTAAAAACTTAAAAGAAGAGATAATGGACCGAATTTTCCATGAATTTTGTATAGGAAAGTAAAAAAGAGTTTGGAGGAAGCCATGATTTATCAAGCAGGCAAGTGTGATGTGGTAGTAATTGGAGCCGGGCATGCCGGATGTGAGGCCGCCTTGGCGGCCGCCCGTATGGGTTGCGAAACATTCTTGATTACCATGAGTATGGAACATATAGCATTAATGCCATGTAATCCTTCAATAGGAGGGCCTGCCAAAGCTCAATTGGTACGGGAGATAGATGCGCTGGGGGGAGAAATGGCCAGCAATATTGATAAGAGCAGTATTCAGATGCGGCTCATCAATACGGGCAAGGGTCCTGCGGTGCAGGCGCTAAGAGCGCAGGCTGACAAGCGGGAATACTATAACGAAATGCTCAAAACATTGCTCAGGGAAGAAAAACTGAAAATTCTAATGGCTGAAGTGGAAGACATTGAAGTACAAAATGAGCAGGTGACAGCGATAATTACCAAAACAGGAGCTCGGATAGAGTGCCGGGCGGTGGTAGTTACGTCGGGAACCTATTTAAAGGGTCGTATTATTGTTGGTGATGTTATCTATGATGGGGGACCAGGCAACCAGTATCCGGCCCAAAAACTATCCGACAGTCTGAAAAGAATGGGACTGGCACTGGGGCGGTTTAAAACTGGAACTCCCCCGCGTATCGACCGTTGCAGTGTTGATTTTTCAAAAATGGTTGAACAACCCGGTGATGAACGGCTTTTGAGCTTCTCCTATTTAGGACAGAGAAATACCCGTCCCCAGTTATCCTGCTGGTTAACCCATAGCAATGCCCGAACCCATCAGATAGTAATGGATAATATTGAACGCGCCCCGCTATTCACCGGGGTTATTAAAGGCAAAGGCCCCAGGTATTGTCCTTCTTTCGAAGACAAAGTAGTGCGCTATGCCCATAAAGAAGCACACCAATTGTTTGTAGAACCGGAGGGAAGAGACACCGATGAGATGTATGTACAGGGCTTGAATACCAGTCTGCCTGAAGATGTGCAGGTACAGGTGTTGCAGAGTATTCCTGGTTTGGAGAAAGCACGAATTATACGCACCGGCTATGCGATTGAATATGATTATGTTATCCCTGCGCAATTGAAATTGAGTTTGGAGACTAAGAAAATATCCGGGCTATTTACCGCCGGACAGATAAACGGTACCTCGGGATACGAAGAAGCAGCCGCCCAGGGTCTGATGGCCGGCATTAATGCGGCATTGAAGGTTAAGGAGAAAGAACCCTTCGTGCTAAAGCGAAGTGAAGCATATATCGCGGTTATGATTGATGACCTTATTAACAAGGAAGCGGATGAACCTTATCGCCTATTAACTTCACGAGCTGAATATCGACTCCTTTTGCGGCAGGATAATGCTGATTTAAGATTAACCGAAAAGGGCCGGGAAATCGGACTGGTTGATGATCGAAGATGGCTTGCCTTTCAGCAAAAGCTTGAGATGCTGGAGGTAGAGATAAACGAATTGAAGTATACTACTTTCACGCCGGTGAATAAAGAAATAGCGGATTTTCTCATAGCGAGGAACAGTGCGCCTTTAAGGGACCGGATATCGCTCTGGGAGTTGCTGCGGCGACCGGAAATCAGCATATGGGATTTTGTTGAATTAGGACTGATGACAGATAACGGGCTGGATATCATGGAACAACTGGAAACGCAGGCCAAATATGAGGGGTATATTAACAAACAGCTGGAACAGGTCAAAAAATTTGAGAAGCTGGAAAACCGCAAATTGCCTGAAGATATAAATTATGATGAGGTTTATGGGTTATCCAATGAAGCCCTGCAAAAACTGAAGCTGGTGCGACCGCTGTCAATTGGCCAGGCTTCAAGGGTTTCAGGGGTTAATCCGGCTGATATAAATGTTTTATTAATATTTTTAGAGAAAAAAAGAAGGAAATAAGAGGTCGATGTGGAATATAATGTAAATGAATATAAAAGACTATTGCTGTCTGAAAATAACCAGCATAACTTGGTCAGCCGCAGAAGTATTGACCAGGAAATAGATAAACACATTGAAGACAGTCTGATTATGATGAACGAAATGGACTGGGAAGGAAAGAATGTTATTGATATTGGGAGTGGAGCAGGTTTTCCCGGATTAGTGCTTGCTTTGGCCTGTCCCGGAGCGCGATTTACCTTATTGGAGGCGGATCTGAAGAAAAGTACATTTTTGGAAAAGGTTAAGGAGCAGCTAAATATTGCCAATGTCATGGTTTTACGGCAGCGTGCTGAAGAACTTGGCCGTAACCCGGAATTTCGAGCTGCCTATGACATTTGCACCGCCAGAGCGGTTGCCAATATGAGCATATTGCTGGAATATGGCTTGCCCTTGGTAAAACTCGGCGGTTGCTTGTTGCTCTGGAAGGGGCGCAACTATCAGGAGGAAATCAAGGCGAGCGAAGCAGCAATGCAAATATTGGGGGGAAAGATCAAGCAGATTATTGCTTATAATTTGTTGGAGGAAAGAGACCGGGTTATCGTTATCTGTGAAAAGGATAAAGTAACCCCGGATAAATATCCTCGCCGGGTGGGGATTCCGGCCAAAAGGCCATTATAGGAGGTGTTTGATGGGTGTTAAAACAATTGGAAAGACTGTTGGGGAAACCGGAAGAGAGAAGGATTAGCAATATTGCGCTGGACAAACTGAGCCCCAATCCATACCAACCGCGTCGGCAGTTTAACCAGGGTGAATTACAGGAGTTGGCCCAGTCCATTCAGGAATATGGGATAATCCAGCCTATTGTGGTCAGGAAGGTGGAGCAAAAGTATCAGATAATAGCCGGGGAGAGAAGATATAGAGCCTGCTGCCTGCTGGGCTTGAATGAAATACCTGCGATAATACAGGAAATGGAGGATGAAAAAGTCGCAGCCGTTTCCTTGATTGAGAATCTTCAACGAAGAGAATTAAATTATTTTGAAGAGGCCAATGCCTATAGTGCTTTAATCCATGTTTTTGGGATTACCCAGGAGGAATTAGCCCGCAAAATCGGCCGTAGTCAGGCCGCCATTGCCAATAAACTACGATTGTTAAAACTACCAGAGCAAGTACGCAGCTTAATATTGACCGAACGGATTACCGAGCGCCATGCGCGGGCTTTGTTAAAGCTAAATACCATCAATATGCAAATTGAAGTAATACAGGAAATATATGAAAAGGAACTAACGGTAAAGGATACTGAAGAACTGGTGGAAAGAATATGCCAGAATAATATTCCCCAGGCAATTAAAAGCAAGGAGAGCGGTCAAAATGTGTCTATGTTTATACGGGATGCCAGGATAATCTTAAATACCATTCGCGAGACCGTCAAACGTGCACGACAGACGGGGGTGGATATTTTCATGATGGAGAATGATAACGAGGAGCAATTTGAGATCGTAATAAAGATTGATAAACAGAGGAAGAACAGCCGGCGAATAGCTAGATAAGCAATATTAATGAATATTTGCAGAGCAGGGAACTCATCCCCTGATCCGCAATAATAGCCAAATATAAGAATCTCTGAATTTGGGATATCTAATGACTATCTTTAGTCTTAAAAAGCCGTAGGAGCGATTCAGCGACTTCCAATAATATGGAAAAAACAATGCTCTTTTTTAGAAATCAGTTCTACACTTAGTGCGGGAAAAGCCCGCTTTTTTTATTTTGATGTTTACGCAAGCAGGATTTAATGAAGGGCATGCGAAATACTTAAGATATGTTTAGGAAAGGTGGAACCATTAAATGACCAGGATCATTGCAATTACCAACCAAAAAGGGGGGGTGGGCAAAACCACGACGGCGGTTAATTTGGCCGCTTGTCTCGTCATCAAGAACCGCCGGGTTTTATTAGTGGATTGTGATCCCCAGGGTAACGCGAGCAGTGGTCTGGGTATTAATCGTAAGCGTTTAAAACATTGTACATATAATATGCTAATTGAAGAAAGTCCGGCTGAACAACTTATTATTAAAAGCAAGTTGGAAAACCTGGACATTATTCCGGCAACTATCCAATTGGCCGGCGCTGAGGTAGAACTGGCCACCCGTGAAAACCGGGAGCTTTGTTTAAAAAAGGCTCTGGAACCGCTTAAACAGAAGTATGATTATATATTTTTGGACTGCCCGCCTTCATTAGGGCTTTTGACGATTAATGCCATGGTTGCCAGTAATTCGATAATAATACCGCTGCAGTGCGAGTATTATGCCCTGGAAGGACTCAGTCAATTGGCGGATACGATATATTTGGTAAGAAGAAAACTGAACCCGCGCTTAACCATTGAAGGAATTGTTATGACCATGTTTGATGGGCGAACTAACTTGTCAATACAGGTAGTAGACCAGGTAAAGCGATATTTTCATAAGGAACTGTACAAAACCATTATCCCAAGGAATATTAGATTGAGTGAGGCACCCAGTCACGGAGAACCGATTGTAACCTATGATCCCCGTTCCAGAGGAGCGGAGGTTTACACAGAATTGGCGGGGGAGGTGTTAGCACGTGCTGAAAAGAGGCCTTGGTAGGGGCTTGGATGCCCTGTTGTCAAATGATCTGGATCTCGAAGGGGGTCAACACCAGGTCATTAGTTTAGCTCCGGCAGCTATTAAGGCCGCCAAGGAGCAACCCCGGAAAAAATTTGACCAGCAGGCCTTGCAGGAGTTGGCTGATTCCATAAAGGAACACGGGCTGTTGCAGCCTATATTGGTGAGACCAAATGAAGATGGATATGAAATCATTGCCGGTGAGAGGCGATACCGTGCGGCTCAAATGGCGGGATTGGAAAGCATTCCAGTTATTATACGGCAGATCGACGATATGCAGGCAGCAGAGATATCATTGGTAGAGAATATACAGCGTGATGATTTAACCGTACTGGAGGAGGCAGCGGCTTATCGAAACATGATTGACAACTATGGCTATACACAGGAGATGCTGGCTGAAAAAATTGGAAAGAGCAGGGCGCATGTTGCTAATACGGTACGAATTTTAACGCTGCCCCCGGAGATTATTAAAATGATTGAGGAAGGCCAATTAACGGCAGGACATGCGCGAAGCATTCTAGCTCTGGGGCCAGTTCAAGAACAGGTCGCGGCGGCCCGGGAGATTGTGTCTGAAAAGCTGTCGGTTCGAGCAACGGAAAAAAAGATAAAGCTGGTTATCGAGAGAAAGCGCAAGATACCCTTTAAAGAACTTGAAATTGCTGATCTGGAAGAAAAGCTGGAGAGATATTTTGGCACTAAAGCAAACATTAATGATAAAAGACAGGGGGGAAAAATAGAGATCACCTATTATAGCTTGGAAGATTTGGAACGGATCATTGAACTCATGGGAGTTAAATAGAGCAAGCAATAATCGCATTGCAAGCGGATTATAAAGGAAATGA